>DATKMN010000099.1:0-11986 GCA_035541835.1 Methanoregula sp. | reverse complement strand
GGCCGGTCGTAAGCCCGTACACCCGGTTGTTATGGACCAGGACGGTGATGTCGACGTTCCGTTTTGCTGCAAAAACGAGATGGTCGAGGCCCTCGGCATACGAGTCGCCGTCTCCCGAACAGCAGATAACCGTGAGATCCGGGTTGGCGAGCTTGATCCCTACCGCCGCCGGCACTGCCCTGCCGTGGAGTGAATAGAAGCTGTTTATATTGAGGTAGTCGGCCATCTTGGCGTGGCACCCGATGCCGGTCACGAGCACTACGTTATCGAGGGATTTTCCCTCTTTCTCCATCCCTTCGAGGATGCTCTTCAGGGTGAACTGGATGGAGAAGTTCCCGCACCCCGGGCACCAGGTGTTCTGTGCGGGCGTAACGAGTTGCCGTCCTGTCATGTCAGATCACCCCCGCAAGCCTCTCCCCGAGTTCCCCGGGCGTGAACGGCCGGCCGTCGAATTTGAGGACTCTTTCGTCTGCGCGGATCCCGTACCGCTCTGCAAGATCCGCAAGCTGCCCGGTTGCGTTCTCTTCTACTGCAATGAGTTTTTTCACCCCTGCGAGAGCCGCCTTCAGTTGTCCGACCGGGAAGGGGGAAATGACGACCGGGCGGATCACCCTGAGGCCCAGGCGCTCCCCGGTCTCTTCGCACACACATTTGGCAGACCCCCAGCAGAGGATTGCGGTGGGCGCATCCTTCGTGCCGGAGACCACGACCCCGGCATGACCCTCCATCCCCCGGGCGAGGCTCCCGCCTTTGCGCAGGCGTTTTTGGGTCATCAGCTCGACCATCGCTCCTTCTTCGGTAGTGATACCGGATTCATCGTGGGCATAGCTGTCTGCCTTGACCACCGCACCTTCTCGTCCGGGGAAGGCGAGCGGCGATATGCCCGATGGACTGTCCGCATAGCGCCGGTATTCACCGGACCCGTCCCACTCCGGAATCCCGCTGCGGGTGATGGCCGGGACCTGTCCGGGATCGATGCTGTACGTCCCCTCCGAGAGGGTCTTGTCGGCAAGGATGAACGCCGGTACCTGGTACTTCCAGGCAAGATCCATGGCAACAGCAGACCAGTACAGTGCTTCCTGCCCGTCGCCGGGAGCGACGATGAGGCGGGGAAACTCCCCCTGGCCGGCGCTGAGCACGAAGTGGAGTTCGGTCTGGCCGGTGTAGGTCGGGAGGCCGGTCGAAGGTCCGGTCCGCTGCGAAACGAGGAGGACGACCGGGAGCTCGGCCATGCCCGCAAACGAGAGCCCTTCGGTCATGAGACAGAATCCCCCGCCGGATGTCCCGACTGCGGTCCGTTTGCCCGTGTAGGCAAAGCCGAGCGCCATCAGCATCACCGCGATCTCGTTCTCCGGGTGGATGACTTCGACACCGAGCGCCGGGCCCTGCTCCGCGAGGAAATGGAGGAGGCTTGAGGACGGGGTCATGGGATACGAGATGTACGCCTCCATCCCGCCTTTTACAAGGCCAAGGCCGATCGCCTCGTTCCCGGTGAGGAGCGGGAGAGGGGTATTCCCGCCCCTGCCGACCGGGCGGACCGTGGTCATCCGGTCGAACGACCGCCGGGCAACCTTCAGGTTTTTCTCAATCGCCTTGGGCATGTGTGCCTTCAGGACTTCCTCAACGGTCTCCCAGGGGATACCCGCTGCCTTGGCAAAGGCACCGATCATCGCCGTGTTCCCCATAATCTCAGGCGCCTCTTCCGCGCTCAGAACCTCCTTTACCGGGACCCCGTTTCCGGGGATCTTAACCTGATCGGCGTTGAAGACGATCACGGTCTCGGGCGTAAAGATGTCCCGGTGCCGGTCGATAGTCTCTTTATTGAGCGCGAGGACGAAGTCAGCGTGGTTCCGGTGCGTTCCCACGTACCGTTCCGAACCGCGGATGATGGAGAAGTTGTGACCGCCACGTATCAGCGACGGGTAATCGAAATACTGGTACACGCGGTACCCGAGCCGGTTGAGGAGCTGGGCTATCATTGCGCCCGCATTGTTGATCCCATCCCCTGCTTTCCCGCCGACCAGCACCGATATTTCGTTCACCGTAGTATCCTCCTGTTCTTTTCCCATATGCCGGGATCGGTAAATAGGTTGCCACCGGGAAGCCGGAACAAGAGCCGGTTTTTTCCGACTGTGCCGGGGCTCTATTCGTTCTGGGGCAACTTTAATTACGGCATACCTGTATCATCTTTATAGCTGCACACGCGTGCCGGTATGACCGCCGGCACCTCTCGCCTGGACCCCGGGAAAACCCCTGTTGGCGCACCCGGCGAGCCGCGCATCGCGTAAGGGAAGGGGCATCCTTGGAAATCAACGGCTTCGGTTCTGAAAAGAAGGCATACTCCATCCATGCCACGAGCGGGATGGACATGGACGGCCTCATCAAAGCTATCCGTCATACAAACCTCGGGATACGGTGGCGGGCAGCGCTTGCCCTCGGGGATATCGGCGAACCCGCTATCAAGCCGCTTATCCGTGCGATCCGGGAAAGCGACCAGGACATCCGCTGGCTCGCCAGCCTCGCGCTCAGCAGGATCGGCGAGCCGGCGATCCCCCAGCTCATCCGGCTCCTCTTCGAGAAGGATGCCGATCTCCGGTGGCATGCAACCCGGGTCCTCTCCGGGATAGGGGTCCCGGCAATTCCCTCCCTTATCGGCCTGCTCCGCGAAGACGACAGCGACGTCCAGTGGCGGAGTGCGTTTGCCCTCTCCCTCATAGGAGAGGCGGCAGTCGATCCGCTCATCCTCGCTCTCAAGGATCGGAGCTGGTGGGTACGGGTCCGGGCTGCCTGGGCGCTGGGCGAGATAAAGGACCGGCGGGCGGTAGAGCCGCTGATCCAGTCAGTGAACGACCAGGACTGGTACGTGCGCTGGAGCGCTGCGGATGCCCTGGGCAAGATCGGGGACAAGCGCGCGGCAACGTGCCTGGGAAAAGCCCTCAAGGAATCGGATTCCTTCGTCCAGGTCCCCGCGAGCTGGGCCCTGGGAAAGATTGGCAGCGATGCACCGGTTGATGCCCTCATCGAGTCGCTTCGGAACCCGGACTGGTATGTCCGGTGGGGTGCTGCAGATGCCCTCGGGAACATCGGGGACCGGCGTGCACTTCCGCACCTCGAACGGATATTAGAGGACAAGGACGAATATGTACGGCGGGCTGCCGAGGAGGCCATCCGGAAGATCCACGCAAAAAATCCTGAAGGAAGTTAAGAAAACTGTTTTTTATGGGAAAATAAAAACCCTGGAACCGTTATTTTCTGATGAGCGATTCGAGGATCTCTTTCATATCGTTGATCTTGTAGGGCTTGGTGAGCCGGCCGGAGAAGCCGTAGTCAGCAAAGTCCTGGACCACGGGGTCGTTGGAGTACCCGCTCGAGACGACCGCTTTCACCCCGGGGTCGAATTTCACGAGCTGGGCAATGGTCTCCTTCCCCCCCATCCCTTCGGGCACGGAAAGGTCCAGAATGACAATATCGAATGGAGCACCATTCGTTTTTTCCTGCTTGTACAGCTCGATTGCGGTATTCCCGTCACGCGCGAACATTACGTCATACCCAAGGAATTTGAGCACTTCGTGCGTGACGTCAAGGATGATCTGCTCATCATCCATCAGGAGAACTTTACCCTTGCTGGCCATCGACTATCCCGTGAATTCACCCTGGAACGTTTACTGCCGGCACCATTCCAATGGCGTATAGTAGTATAAGAGTCCCGCTATGCGATAAACCATCCGGTCATAACCGGAAGGGAGAAAGGATTAAGGATCGACGGGGGCGCCTGCCAGGATGCATGGATATATCCCCGGGTCCCGTTCCCGCCCTTCCAGCCCGGTGCCCGCGGAACAACCGCAAAAACTACCGCATGACTGTCACATACCGCCCCGGGTCTCTCCCCGTACCCAGTCAAGGTAGGAGGGGTTGCCGGCCATGACCGGCAGGACCACGATCTCCGGCACTTCATACGGGTGGATCGACCTCAGCGCCGCGATCAGTTCCTCAACCCGGGCCGACCGTGTCTTCATGATCAGCAGGTCTTCGCAATCGTCGCAAATCTTCCCTTTCCACCAGTACACCGACCGGACCGGAACGATACTGACGCAGGCAACGAGATGCCGCTCAAGAAGCGCCTGCGAGATCCGTACCGTTTCCTGAGGGGGAACGGTCGAATACGCAATCACGATATCGGCGGCCGGGTTCATAGTTCCTAATCTCCCTGCCGGATATATCAGGTTTTAGCCGCGGGGCCCGGCGAGCAGGATCCGGAGCTGGACCGTTCCGGAAAGGGACTGTTTACGCCAAAACCGGTCGCCAGAGGCCGGACTACCGCGGAGGCCCTTCCCGTGTGATCGGTAATTTCACTAGAATGCAGCGCACACAGGTACTACCTATGTACGCAAGCCGCATGAGCAGTCTCCCGCCGTACCTTTTTGCACGGATCGACGAGATGAAAGCTGCACAGCAGAAAAAAGGGGTCGACATCATCGACCTCGGGGTCGGCGACCCCGATCTCCCCACCCCGGCACATATCGTTGCGGCCCTCTGCGAAGCTGCACAGGACCCGGCCAACCACCATTACCCCTCGTACGCCGGCATGCAGGCGTACCGGGAAGCCGTGGCGGACTGGTACAAGTCCCGGTTCGGTGTCACGCTGGACGCCGGCCGTGAAGTCCTGGCGCTGATGGGATCGAAAGACGGCATTGCCCACATCGCCGAGGCGTTCGTCAATCCCGGCGACTATGTCCTTGCACCGAGCCCCGGTTACCCGGTCTACCGTACCGGCACCCTCTTTGCCGAGGGAAGAGTCCACGACATGCCCCTCACCCGCGAAAACGGGTTCGTCCCGGTCCTGTCGGAGATTCCCAAAAAAGTTGCAAAAGCTGCAAAGCTCATGTACATCAATTACCCGAACAACCCGACCGCGGCCACGGCCCCGGACGGGTTCTACCGCGAGGTCGTGGACTTCGCCCGCGACTACGATGTCATCGTGGTTTCCGACAATGCGTACTCGGAGATCGCGTATGACGGGTACCGCGCACCCTCGTTCCTTGCGACAAGAGGGGCAATGGAGGTCGGGATCGAGATGCACTCGCTCTCGAAGACCTACAACATGACCGGCTGGCGGATCGGCATGGCGGTCGGGAACGCGGAAGTGCTCGGGGGCCTCGGCTGTGTCAAGACCAATGTCGACTCAGGGGTCTTCAACGCCGTACAGCATGCGGCAATCGCCGCCCTCCGCGGGCCACAGGACTGCGTGAGGCAGGCCTGCGGGATTTACCAGGAACGCCGGGATGTCCTTGTCGGGGGCCTGCGCGGACTCGGGTTTGAAGTCCCGGTCCCGAAAGCAACCTTTTATGTCTGGCTGCCGGTAGGGGACAGCATGGCATTTGCGGCAAAACTCCTGACCGGGGCCGGTATCGTGGCTACCCCGGGGGTCGGGTTCGGCGCAAGCGGCGAGGGGTACGTCCGGTTCGCCATCACCCGGCCCGTTGCCCGGATCCGTGAGGCTCTCGGGCGCATGAAGGGGCTTTCAGCATGAGGCTCCCCGCTCATATCACGATCAAAAACGGGCACCTCACAATCGGCGGCCATGACTGTACGGAACTGGCGGCGCAGTACGGTACCCCGCTGTACGTGACAAGCGAGGACCGGATCTGCGAGCTGTTCCGGGCCTACCAGAAAGCCCTCTCGGGCAGGTACCCGAACGTGCAGGTCCTCTTCGCGGCAAAGGCCAACGGGAACCTCGCGGTTTTGCGGGCGCTCGCGAAGCTCGGCGCCGGGGCGGATGTCTTCTCCTCGGGCGAGCTCCGGCTCGCGCTCTCGGCCGGCATGCCGGCAGAAAAACTCCTCTTCAACGGGAGCTCGAAGACCCCCGAAGACCTCAGGCTCGCGGTGGAGAAGGGTGTCCGGGTCTCCGTGGACTCGCTCGACGAGCTCCACCAGCTCGACGCGGCAGCACGTGCCGCGGGTAAGATCGCGGAGATCGCGTTCCGGGTCAACCCCGCGCTCGAAGTCCCGACCCACCCGAAGATAGCCACCGGCCTCGCGACGAGCAAATTCGGCATACCTCACCAGGAGATCCCTGCAGCGTACCGGGAAGCCATGGCGTGCAGACATATCCGCCCGGTCGGGCTCCACTGCCATATCGGATCGCAGATCCTCGACACCGAACCCTTCGCCCGGGCAGCGGAGGTGATGGTCCGGATTGCGAAGGAGCTTACCGACATGGGCGTGCGGCTCGAGTTCATCGACCTCGGCGGCGGTCTCGGCATCCCGTACCGTCATGAAAGCGATCCGGTCCTGACCCCGGAAGACTACGCGGCAAAGGTCGTGCCCGTTTTCAGAGCCGGGGTTGAAAAATGCGGGATCATGCCCGAGCTCTGGGTAGAGCCCGGCCGCTCGCTCGTCGCGGACTCGACCGTCCTCCTCACCCGGGTCAACTCCACGAAGTCGGCGCACAAGCGGTTTGCGAACGTTGACGCCGGTTTCAACCTCCTCATACGGCCCGCGATGTACGACGCCTACCATGAAGTCATCGTCGCAAACAACGCCGATGCCCTGCTGGACAGCGAGTATACGGTGACCGGCCCGATCTGCGAGACCGGCGACATCCTCGCCGCCGACCGGCGCCTTCCCCGGCTCGCGGCGGGCGACATCCTCGCGGTCCTCGATGCGGGTGCGTACGGGTTTGCCATGTCCTCCCAGTACAACAGCCGGCCGCGTTGTCCCGAGGTGCTGATCCACAACGGGAATGCCGCGCTGATGCGCCGCGGGGAGACCATCGACGACCTCACCGCGACCATGCAGCGTCCCCCCTGGCAGCGGTAACGGGGTTCCTGAGGCGGGACCGTGCTCTTCCACTATGCGCTCGTAGACGATCTCATCACGAAGGAAGAGTTCGAACGCCGGGTGGACCAGAAGATCGAGGAGTGCGGCGACCTCGTGGACGAGCCCACCGCGGCGATGCTCGTTGTCGGCGAACTGGGCCGGCAGCACGTGAAGATCCGGGAGCTCTCCGGGAGATCGAGCCTTTTCTCCTTCTTCGGCAAGGTGCTCGACAAGACGGAGCCCCGGGAGTTCGACCGGGCCGATGGCGAAAAAGGATGGGTGGCCACGCTCCTTCTCGGGGACGAGACCGGGACGACCCGGGTCGTTCTCTGGGACGAGAAGGCAGGCGCTGCCCCCGACATCGCGGCCGGTGAGGTGCTGGAGATCATCGGGAGGCACCCCGGGAAGAGCACGAAGGAGATCTATGCGCTCGCGCTCCGGAAAGCGAGTTGCGAGATCGAATGCTCCCTCCCGTCAACCGTATCCGGTGCTGCTCTGCTCTCGAACGAGCCGGTAACCCTCGATGCGATTGTGCTCGGTACCGGGGAGATCCGCACGTTCAGCAGGCGCGACGGGACGACCGGGGAGATGATCGATGCGGTCATTGGCGATGCACAGGGAACGGCCCGGGTCGTTGCATGGGTTCCGGAACTGCTGACTGCGATCCCGGCAGGATCGGCTGTCCATATAACGGGAGCAAAACCCGACCAGAGGAGCGAGGGCAGGGCGTACAGCCTTGACGACAAAAGCACCGTGGCGGCAGCCGACCAGGAAATCATCATCCCGTTTACGCTGTTGAACTCTGTCAGCGACCAGGGGACGTATTCCGTGCAGGGAACCGTTCGTGAGGTACGGGAGCCGCGGTCGTTTGTTGCCCGGGACGGATCGGGATCATGGGTGCGGAATATTATCCTATCCGACGGCACTGGTGAGATCCGGGTCGCACTCTGGGGGGAGAAGGCACTTGTCCCCCTCTCCCCGGGAGACCAGGTCGAGGTTTTTCACGCTGTGGCAAAACCCGGCCGTTTCGGCGGGATAGAGCTGGGAGTCGGCCGGGGGAGCGTCCTCCGTGTGCCGGAGGCCGCGTCGCGCCCGGTCGAATTCACCGGCACGGTCCTCGCGGGACAGGGATGCATGTTCATCGACAACGGGGATGAGCGGTATATCATCAGCGGGGAGTTTCCTCACGGGTCGGAAGTGCGGGTGGCAGGGTCGCTCTCCGGGAACCGCATTATCCCGGACCGGGTCGAACCGGCTGAGGTCACGGATGAGGAGATCTTTGGGCGGATCCGGAACCTCAGGGAGAAACTCAGGGAGAAACCCGTGGAGAAACCCGGGGAGTGATCCGGTTTTTTTCCTGGAAATAACCGCAGCGCCGTACCGGAAAATCTCCCGCAAATACGAAAGTTTCCGCCTGAATGCGCCAGGAAACACCCCATTGCCACACTTTCACACCGCGCACGCCGACAGGTTATATGTGAGTGTTTATGATGTTGTTGTGCCATAGGAGTGTATAAGAAATGGCTGAAGGACCATTGGAGATTGAAGATTTACCGGGCGTTGGCCCGAGCACCGCGGACAAGCTCCGCGAGGCAGGGTACCTTTCGGTAGAAAGCATTGCGACGGCATCGCCGGCAGAACTCTCGGAGATCTCGGAGATATCCGAATCGACCGCAAAGAAGATCATCAAGGCGGCACGCGAGATCGCGGATGTCGGCGGGTTCAAGACCGGCAAGGACATCTTCGAGCAGCGGAAGGATATCCGGAAACTCTCGTTCCGCGTACCCGAGCTCGACAACCTGCTGGGCGGGGGCATGGAGAGCCAGGCGATCACCGAGATGTACGGCGAGTTCGGTTCCGGTAAGAGCCAGATCGTCCACCAGATGGCGGTCAATGTCCAGCTGGCAGAAGAGCAGGGCGGCCTGAACGGCAGCGCCATCTACATCGATACCGAGAATACGTTCCGCCCCGAACGTATCGAGCAGATGGTAAACGGCCTCGGGCTTGACGATATACCCGATGCCCAGGAGTTCTTAAACAACATCCATATCGCACGGGCCCACACCTCTGATCACCAGATGCTCCTCATCGATAACTCCCGGGAGCTTGCCAACGAGCTGAAAGGGAGCGACAAACCGGTCAAGCTCTTCATCATCGACTCGCTGACCGCCCATTTCCGGGCCGAGTATGCCGGGCGCGGAACGCTTGCCGCCCGCCAGCAGAAACTGAACCGGCACATGCACGAGCTCTTCAAGCTCATCGACGAGCACAATGCGGTGGGGCTCGTGACCAACCAGGTCATGTCCAACCCGGCGGTCTTCTTCGGCGACCCGACCAAGCCCATCGGCGGCAACATCGTCGGCCATACCGCGACGTTCCGGCTCTACCTGCGCAAGAGCAAGGGCGGGAAGCGGATCGCCCGGCTTGTCGACAGCCCGAACCTGCCCGAGGGCGAGGCACCGTTCATCGTGGAAGAGGGTGGTCTCAAGCCGTGCTGAAGGCCCTCCTCACCGATATCGACGGGACGATCACGGACCCCACGCGCCGGGTCCATACCGGTGCGGTCGAGCTGATCCGATCCCTCGTCGGTAACGGTGTCGAGGTGGTCCTTGCAAGCGGGAACACCTCCTGCTTCATGGATTCCCTTTGCCGGGTCATCGGCACCCGGGGGAGCTTCATCGCCGAAAACGGCGGCGTCTTCCGGGTCGGCTTTGACGGCGAACTGCACCTGAAAGGCAACCAGGAACCGTGCAGGAAAGCCCTCGGAGTGCTGGAGGCGCACTACGAAAAGCAGGGGATCAGGCTCACCCCCCTGAGCCTTTCCTACCGTTTTACCGATCTCGCGATTGCCCGGACCGTACCTGCCGGGGAGATCAGGGCCCTCCTCACCGGTTATCCCGTCGATGTGATCGATACCGGCTATGCAATCCACCTGCAGGAACCCGGGATAACGAAGGGCACTGCGCTCGGTCCGCTCGCTGCCGGTATGGGGCTTACTCCTTCCGATTTCATTGCCATTGGTGACTCGGTCAACGACATCCAGATGCTGAACGCAGCGGGGATCGGTCTTGCAGTCGCCAACGCACATGCGGACACAAAAGCTGCTGCACAGTATGTGGCAGAAAAGAAGTATGGCGACGGGTTCGTCGAAGCGGTAAAAAAATATTATCCTTATTTCCGGGCCAGGTAACGGTCGACGACGATATAGTCCTTGATATCTTTTACGGCCTCGAAGGGGATGATAAGGAGCTTGTCGTCCTCGAGGTTATAGCCGTCGGTGACAAAAGTCTGGTCCGGGTGGATAATCATCTCGATAATCTGGCCGGAGTCAAAATCGACCCGGATATTTTTCAGCGTTCCGACAAGCTTCCCGTCATTGCTCATAATCTTTTTTCGGGAGAGGCTGCGGGCAAATACACGTGTCATGAAAAAATTATGACGCGTATAAATATTTAAAGTGTTCTAAAACAGCGGGAAAAACCGGGTTATTTCCCGATTGGTCACTTTTTTTCCGCTCATTTGAACATTTCCGCGGCCATCTGGATGTCGGATCCCCGCATGGTCTTCCTTCCTGCGTGGTCCGACATCTTCTTTGCCTCTTTTGCAATGAAGATACCGTACTCCTCCATCAGCTGGGATAGAGCTTCGGTCGCGTCGGCACTGACACGTTCGGCACCGGCTTTCTTGATGATCCGTTCGACTGCTGCCTGTGATAATTCGGTCATGGATTCTCAGGTCCTGTACAAGGGTTTAGGCTCGTGATGTCTAAAGATGTTGTTATTTTTTTAAAGCGAGGGAAAGACCCGGATAATGTCGGACTGGGTAAGGATGCCCACCGGCCGCCCGTTTTCGACCACGATCAGCCGCCCGATCTCCCGTTCCCGGAACCGGGACACGACCTCGAAGAGCCGGGTCTCCGAGTCCGCCTCGACCACATTGGTCGTCATGATACCGGATACTTTTGTCGAGAGGGGGATCTGCTGCTCGACTGCCTTTGCGACATCGCTCAGGGTTACTATGCCGGAGAGTTTTCCCCTGTCAACGACCGGGGCACCGTGGATGCGCTCGCGGTTGAAGAGGCTGAGGGCATCCCGGATCGTGTTCCTGCTGGTCAGGGTCTTTAAGGGGGAGCTCATGTACGCCTTAATCGGCTGCTTGGGAAGCGAGATCATCTCGGAGGTGGAGATGAGGAGCGACTGCTTTGCCTCGTCCTTGCCGAAGACCTCGCCCCGGATCAGGAGCTTGTTCACCGGCGTCGGCCCGATGGTGATCCTGTCCCCGATCTCGAAGAGTTTTGCGCTTCCGACGAGTTTTATCACTGCATGGCAGACATCGGGGTGGCAGAGCGTGGTAAAATCGATCTCCTGGACATTTGCACCCTTCACGAGGTCGCCGTTCCTCCGGATAGGGACATCGTACTCCCCGCCCGGGGAGTCGGGGCTGAGCTCCCGGTAGGCTATGGCGGTCGGGATATACCCCCCCTTCGGTCCCGGGACCCCGTCGACGAGCCCGATGGCCTTTAAGGCCTGCATCTGGTTGCGGACGGTCCCCGGGTTACGCTGGATCATGTCGGCAATCTCCTCGCCTTTTATGGAGTGGGACTGCTGGTGATAGAGAGTAATGAGAGTGATGAGGATATCTCTCTGGATCAGGGACAAGTCCATAACGCTAAACCGTATGGCTTCCATAAATATATAGGTAGGCGATTTGTGGAATTCGAGAAAATGCCGACGGTGCCGACCGCAGATGAGATCCTTGACCGGAGTTTCCGCCGTGCGGCAAAGAAGATGAAAGAGAAGGCCAACCGGGACCGGGCGAACGAGGAGTTTGTCCGGGCCGTGGGTGCGGCGATCCACGACCGGCTGGTCTATATCATACGGGGGTTCCCGGAGTTCGACAAAATACCCCCCTTTTACCGGGAACTCGCCGAGATCCTGTACGGGATCGAGCGGATCAAGCAGTCGCTCGGTGCCGTGGGCTGGGCTGCGAAGCATACGAAAATGGTCGGGAACCAGATCGCAGTCCAGTCCCGGAGAGCGGAGGACACGCTCGTCCTCCGGAAGCGTGCGGTCGCCCGCCTCGCCTCGATGGTCCGCCAGATCGACAGCGACCTTTTGTTCCTCAACGAGATCCGGAATGTGCTGCGGAAGCTCCCCCATGTAGAGGA
>DATKMN010000098.1:0-6541 GCA_035541835.1 Methanoregula sp. | reverse complement strand
TTCAGGCGGTCATGTTGTTCCGGACGAACGTATAGACCCCTTTCCGGTTGAAGACATTGAGGAGAATGTAGTTGTGGATCTCCGCGTAGTGCTGGTACAGGGCAAAGTCCTGCTGGTAGCCGGAGAGTTCGGCGTTGTACGCGGTCACGAGCGTATTGTGTTCCGGTACCTCTGCATTATACTGCCCCATGTCCCCCGAGTTCCGCAAACCGGCCATCCGGGCCTCGAGTGAGGCGATCGCGGCTTGTTTTGCGTCGAGGTCATTTGCCGTTGCCCTGATCTGCGGCTCCATGGCATCGGCCCTCGCCCCGGTAACGTTCTCGGCATCGCTGATATACCGGGTCTCGTCCCCGCTCCCGTACAAAAGCGTACCGTTCCCGATGGGAATCACGACCGGGTCCGACTGCAGCGCGAGGCCGCTCTCGAGCACCTCTGTGGGGACACCTACGTAGGAGAAGTTGGTGGTCTCGATGAAAGCATACCCGGTATTTTTGTAAAGGTAGGTACCGGCCCCGACACCGACTGCCATGTGGGCTTCGGGGCCGAACGAGAGAAGGGCGACCCGGTAACCCTCGTGGGAGAGGAGCCCGGCGAGGAGCAGGCTCTTGTCGTCGCAGTCGCCGGCACGCTCCATGACCGTCTCCACCGGGAACTTGGCAGGGTTTTCCGGGACGGTCTCGTACCGGAGGGACTGCACGTAGACCGCCATCAGTTCGAGGTACTCGTCTGAGGTGAGGTTCTTTGCTGCCCGCACTTTCCGGAACGCTCCTGTGAGGGCATCGTACAGCGGGGCCTGCGCAGGGTCGTTCATCATGGAACGGTAGCTGTCGGTCAGCCAGACGTTCTCCGAGATATTCCCGTAGATGATCACCGACTTGTCTGCGAGCCGGGCGCCGCGGTAGACCGAGCTGTTGACAGGGACCGTGATGGTAACCGTCCCCTGCTCAAAGGGAAATGTCTGGCTGGACACGAGCAGGGGCGATCCGTCGTTGACCGGGTCGATATGCGGAGCTATCACCCGGCTCCCGGGCAGGAAATGCCCTGCGACCGCTGCCGATATGAGGAATGCAGCGGCAAAGACCAGGCCATACCCCATGTACCCGGCCCTGCTGGTCATGGGCCGGCACCCTGGCGCCGGCCTGCCTGCTGCCCGAGAATTTCCGGAAGATCGGCGATCGAGCCTATAACAGCAGAAGGCCTTACGGGCGACGAGCGGAGGCTCTCTTCGCGGAACTTCCCGGTCCGCACCAGGACCCCCCGCATACCGGTGGCCTGCGCCCCGGCAATATCGGTCACTATATCGTCACCGATCATCACTGCTTCGTGCGGGCCGATCCCCATGTCGTCGAGCGCGAGCCGGAAAAATTCCGGCGAGGGCTTGCCGACAATCACCGCGGTAGTTCCTGTCGCGTATTCCAGTGCGGCGACAAAGGGCCCGGCCGAGAGGGAGAGGCCACCGGCTGCCATCCAGTAGCGGTCCTTTTCGAGCGCGATGATCCCCGCGCCCCCCATGACATAGCGGAACGCAGTGTTCATACTCTCGTAGGTTATCTTCTCTCCTGCGTCACCGATGACTACAAAATCGACGCTCCCTCCGGAGGATGGCCGGCAAGACGGCCCGAAGTCCCGGTCGGCGTCGCCCGTGATGAGGAACCAGCACCGGTCCCTGCCGGCCTGTTTCATGTACGCCACTGCGGCGAGGGGAGGAGTGAAGATAAAACGTTCGGGGACATCAAGCCCCATCCGGGCGAGCTGCCCCGCGATTGTCCCCCTGCTCTTCCGTGTAGTATTGGAGACAAACCGGTACGAGCAGCCGGATTCCTCCAGGAACCGGATCGCTGTCTCCGCACCCTGAACGGGCCGGTCTCCGGTGTACATGACCCCGTCGAGGTCGATGAGAAAACCCCTTATGCCTTTCACGGCACCCACCCCTTCACAAACGCGGCAACGAGGGCGTGGCAACGGTCTTTTGTTCCCCGAAGCAGGGCCCCGGACCTCTCCCCGAGGTCCGCCCGCATCGCGGCAGGGAGGGATGCTGCCCAGGCAGAAATAATGCCCGCGTCGACTTCGGGATGGAACTGGACCCCGACTGCGCTTCCCAGCCGGAAGGCCTGGTTCTGCACGGTGTCGCCCTTCACGAGGAGGGTGGACCCCGCGGGGAGATTAAAGGTCTCTTCGTGCCAGTGAAAGACAGAAAAACACTCCCCGAATGCGCCGTTCCAGGCAGGCCCGCACCCCCGCACCGTGGTCCACCCGATCTCCCGGGCCCCTTTGCGGACCTCCTGCCCGAAAGCCGAAGCTATCATCTGGGCCCCAAGGCAGATCCCGAGCACGGGACGGCCTTTCCGGACCATTTTCCGGATAATTGCCTTTTCCGCATCGAAGTACGGGTAATCCCGGGTATCGTTGACGCTCATCTGGCCCCCGAGCACGATCAGCTTCTCCGGGAGTACGGCCGGTACGGTATCCCCGTCATAGAGATGGAGGTCCCGGAAGGGGAGCCGCCCCGCGCCGAGGTATTCCGGGATGGTCCCCGGTCCCTCGTCCTTCCCGTGCTGGAAGATGCTGATCATCTGCTAACCGGGTTGGCACGCGGGAGGTTTTTAAGCGTTTGCCTCACTTTCACCCCCCGCGGCCCGGTTCTTATAACAGCTCCCGGCCGAACCCTGTTGACCATGACTGCCATGCAGGTCCCGGCCGGGATGGGGGCGCTCTGGCAACAGCGCATGAACTCCCTCCGGGAGTACGAGGTTGTCCGCGACGGGAACGCCTTTTCCGCAGGGTTCTCGAACAGCTTCGTCTTCCAGACCGAGTACGACAGCGCCCGCAGACAGCTCGCCTCCCTGCTCTCGCAGTACGAGGGAATCCCCTTCTCCAGCGTTTTTACCGGGTCCGAGACCGAGAACGAAGCCGGCACCTGTTTCTGCCTGAAAAACAATTTCGGACTCCCCCCTCTCCGGTTTGATAGCGGCCGGTTCACGAATGATCTCTTTGCCGACCTCACGCTTGTCCGCGGCATCGGGAAAAAGACGGAACAGGTCCTCAAAGGCCGCGGGTACCTGACGATTGGCGATCTGGCCCGCCACCCGAAATACCGGCAGGCAGCATCCCGGGCGCTTGCCCGGATCTCCCTGCAGGACTCCGGCGGGCTGATGGATTTCGTCGGCAGCCGGCACCGGAAGTCCCACCCGCTCGCCCTCGGCACGGCAGGGCTTCACGAACCTGAAGATTACGTCTTCATCGACATCGAGACGCTGGGGCTCTTCTCCCGGCCGATCACTCTCTTCGGCGTCGGAACGATCGGGGCGGGCAGGCTTACCGTGCACCAGTATCTCCTCCGCGACATCGGTGAGGAGCAGGCAGCGCTCGCTGCAACCATGGACCACCTTTCCGGTGACCGCCCGGCGCTCGTCACCTTCAACGGGAGGTCTTTTGATTTCCCGTACATCCTCGACCGGCTCGCGTACTACGGTATGGGTACCCGGTCGCGCATCCCCCATTACGACATGCTTCACTTCAGCAGGCAGCGGTGGAAGGACCGGGTACCCTCCTTCCGCCTTTCGGTTCTCGAGAAGGAGATACTCGGTGTCCTCCGGGAGGACGACATCCCGGGGCAGATGGTGCCGGAATTTTACGAGACGTACCTCCGGACCGGGAACTGCGGTCCTCTCGTCCCCATAGTCGAACACAACCGGCAGGACGTCCTTTCGCTCGCCCTGCTCTTCATCCGCCTGCTCGGGGACTCGTATGGCTGTTGACGACCTCCTCCGGCTCCTGGACACGAACCCGGTGTACCGGGCGAGGGTGGTGCACCGGGAGAGTTCCGGCCCCGAACCGCCGGAGTTCGGTGAGCTCGATCCGCCACTGGACGATACCCTTGCCGGCTACCTCGATGCGAACGGGATCCGGCTCTACACCCACCAGTGCGCTGCTATCGGACTCCTCCGGGCCGGCAAAAACGTCATTATCACTACACCGACGGCGAGCGGGAAGACCCTCGCCTTCACTCTGCCGGTCTTCGAGACGCTCGCCCGCGACCCCGGTTCCCGGGCGCTCTTCCTCTACCCCACCAAGGCGCTCACCAACGACCAGCTGGCTTCGCTCGGGCGGATGTCCCGGTTCACCGGTATTGAGGCCCGTCCCGCCATCTACGATGGCGACACCCCCCAGTCGAAGCGTGCTGCGATCCGCGGGAACTCCCGGATCATCCTCTCCAACCCGCACGAGCTCCACCAGATCCTCTCCTGGCACGCAAAATGGGCCCCTTTCCTCTCCGGCCTGCAGTATATCGTGATAGACGAGGCCCACCGGTACCGCGGGGTCTTCGGCTCCCATATCGCGCTCCTGGTCCGCCGCCTCCTCCGTCTCTGCCGGCACTACGGGTCCGATCCCCGGTTCGTCCTCTCCACCGCGACTCTTGCAAACCCCCGGGAGTTGGCGACCCGGCTCACCGGGCGGGAGTTTGCGGTGGTCGGGAACGACGGGTCGCCCCGGGGGAGGAAGCACTTCGTCCTCTACAACCCGTTCTACGACGGAGTCGGCGACCGGTCGACCCACCAGGAGACCAAGGACCTCCTCGTCTCCTGTGTGAAGGAGGATCTCCAGACCCTCTGCTTCACCGGATCCCGGAAGATGGCTGAACTCATCACGGTCTGGGCGCGGGACGACCTCCGGCGGAAATCCGCCCTGCTTGCCGATTCGGTAGCAGCGTACCGGGCGGGGTACCTGCCGGAGGAGCGGAGGTCGATCGAACGGAGACTCAAGGAGGGCTCGATGAAAGCGGTCGTGTCCACCAATGCCCTCGAGCTTGGGATCGATGTCGGGTCGCTGGACGCTGTCCTCATCTCCGGCTTCCCGGGGACGATGATGTCGACCCGGCAGCAGGCCGGTAGGGCGGGAAGGAAAGGGACGGAATCACTTTCTATCCTCGTGGCCCAGGGCGATCCCCTTGACCAGTACTTCATGCACCACCCCGGACAGTTCTTCGGCCGGTCGCACGAACACGCCATCGTCGATACCGAAAACCCGTACATCGTCTCCGGCCACCTGCTCTGCGCAGCGGCGGAACTCCCTATCGACGAGGAACGGGACCGGGAGGTCTTCGCGACCCTCCCCGCCCTCCTCCCTGAACTCGCGTCCCACAACCTTCTCCGGAAAACCCCGCGCGGGTGGGTCTATGCCGGTCGGGGCCGGGCCACCGAAGCCGTCCATCTTGGCGGGACAATTGGCGAGACGTTCCGGATCCTCTGCAACGGCCGGCTCCTCGAAACAATGGACCGGGGACAGGCCTACCGCGAGGCCCATGAGGGTGCCATCATGATCCACCAGGGTGAGACGTACGTGGTCACCGAAATGGACCTCGGGCTCCACCTCATCCGGGCCATGCCCACGGAGGTAGACTATTACACCCAGCCGCTCAAGGAGGTTGACCTGCGGGTTGTCGAAGTCCTCGGGAGCCGGACGGTCAGCGGGGCCGCGTGCTTCTTCGGGGATGTAGAAGTGACCGAGCAGTATACCGGATACAAGATCAAGCGGGGGGACACGATCATCGGAATGGAACCCCTCTCCCTGCCGGCACTCGGGTTCAGGACACGGGCCTTCTGGATCGTACCGGGGGAGGGGATGGAACAGGATCTGGAGACGAAAGGCCTCGACCCCGCAGGTGGCCTCCACGGGGCGGAGCACGCCATCATCGCACTCATGCCTCTCCATGTTATGTGCGACCGGTGGGACATCGGCGGGTTGTCCTCGCCCGCGTACGGGGACGAGGGAAAACCGGTCATCTTCGTGTATGACGGGTACGAGGGCGGCATAGGCCTCGCTGAAAAGGCCTTCGAGCTCCTCCCCGGCATCCTTTCGACCGCGTATGAGCTCGTCCGCGACTGCGGGTGCGAGGCTGGGTGCCCGTCCTGTATCTACTCCCCCAAGTGCGGGAACGACAACCAGCCGCTCGACAAGGCGGCAACGGTGGCCATCCTCGGAGGGCTGAGCCGGGACGACCAATCCGGGACCAGCCGGTTCGCCGCAGGCTCCGCCCCTGTCCCGGGGCAGCCTGTCGCGGGAGTTGTCCCTCCCTGACACGGCCTTTTGTCCCTTACGGCTTCCTGAACATAAGAATGCAGGGCATGCCCGGGAGCGTCAGAGCGCCGCGATGATCCGGTCGCTCGTACGCGCCAGGACATACGCCAGCGTGCCGGTCGCCGCCCGGGTCTCGCTGATGATAGCGAGAAACTCCTCTTCCGTTATCGGCGTGAGGATGATCGCACCATCGGTATGCTCGAAGACCAGCTGCTTCGTGCGCCCCATCTTCATCGAGAGCCCTCCCCGGTCAAAGAACTGCATGGCCGATGAGGTGAGGGCCCCCAGTGCATCGGTGTCCACGCTCGCAGCATGGGCAGCCTCGATCACGAACCCGTCCGACCCGACCAGTGCTGCGACCCTGACGCCTTCTATCGAAAGAAATTCCTCGAGCAGTTGCCTCAGCATCTCCGGCGCTCCTGAAAACCAACAGCCGCAAAATCGGTCTGGTTGTCGTGTGCTG
>DATKMN010000097.1:0-18293 GCA_035541835.1 Methanoregula sp. | reverse complement strand
CTTCCACAGGACGATGCCGGCGACGCAGATGATGCCGCCTGCGATCAGCGGGTAGAACGAACTGATCCCCCCACCCTTTGCCGAGAAGAGGCTCGTGCTGCTTCCCGGGGGTCCCCCGGACCCGCCCGGCCCACCCATGCCGGGAGGCCCGCCGGCATCCGAAAACGATGCGGTCGAACCGCCCGTGCCGGTGGTCCCGGTCCCCGGTGCCGTGCTTCCGGTCCCGGAGCCTGCCGGGGCGTTCCCCGCGGAGGAGCTGAGGTCGAGGACCTTCTCCTGCGTATAATCGTCGCCGTCCGAATCCTTCCAGCTCAGCAGGACCGGGACCGAGGAGAGGTCGCTGCAGGAGAACGTGAGCTCGAAACTTCCCGAGTCATCGGAGGCAAGGCTGCCTATCGCGTACTGCGGGTACGTCCCGGTCCCGGTGGCCGGGGAGCCCACGCTGACCACGAGGCCCTTCGCGTCCGTAATCCCGGCGTTGGTGATATCCCCGGTCAGGTCGAAGTACGAACCCTTCGCCGTGAGGGCGACGTTGTTGAGCACGGGTACCGCCGCGGTCTTGTCTTCACCGAACTCTATGGGGAGAATGACATCCGTGCTGTGCGGAGAGTCCCCGTTCTCGTAGCTGATATGGAACGTGAGGTTCCCGGCGTGCCCGGCAGTCACCGTGAACGGCACGTCGACCGTGCTCTCAGCATCGAGCGAGCCTATGTATTTCTCGGACGGGCTGACCGCGATCCCGTCCCCGGATGGCGTGATGAGGAGGTTTCTGACCCCCCCGCCCCGGGGGTTGGCGATGCTCAGGTTGACCGATTCGTCCGCCGACGGCGTGAACGAGTCGGGTTTTGTGGAAATGCAGGCCCGGATGTCCTCCGAATTCACCTTGATGACGAGCGGGAAGTGGACGCTCCCGCCACCCTTGGTCCCGACCGTGAAGAGGGCAAAGTCCGTGCCGTCCGGTGCGTCCGCCGTGATCCGGAACGAGTACGATATCGTGGAGCCGGCCCCGATGTAGGTCATGGTCTTCCAGTCGTCCTGGTTCACGATGTGGACTTTGCTGCTGATGATCGTCGGGTCCGTGAGACCGACGGCTGTCGTGCCGCCGTTCTCAAGAGTGACGGTGATCGTCCCCTCTTCGTAAGGGTACAACTCCCCCGGGTCCATGGTCACGTTCGAGACATAGACAAGGGAGGCGGCATCGGTCGTGGTGGTCGAGCCGGTCGATGAACCGGAGCTGGTCGAACTGGTGGAACTGGTCGACGAGCCCGTTGAGCTGGTCGTACTGCTGTCGGCAGCGGCTACGGCTGCCGGTACGATCAGGACAAGCAGCAGGATGCTGATAGCGCTGAGTATTCGTAGTTTCGTTTTCATGGTCTTCCCTGGTTTCCGGGCGACTGGCCTCCGGGTCCCGCCCCCGTCTTTTTTTCCGGAGAGGGCACGGGGTTGTCTGGCCGCGGCCGGTCTTGTGCCGGGCGGGTGCGGAACCGGGCCCGCATGGCTGCGTTTGCGCCGGTTTCCTTATTGCCGCCTGCTCAACCATCCCCGCCCGCGAGGTATTATATTCGGAGCATGGGAGAGGCGATTATTTGGCCGGAAATTGCGATAGTTGAACCGAGGAGTTCACACTATGCCGGGACCGGGGGATGAACGCCTGCGTGCCGGAAAAATCCGGGTTCTTCCTGCAGGAGACCGGTGTCCCGTTCACATTGCGGCCGGCTGCAGGGATCGTTTAGGTCAACCTAAATCCTTATACGTTTAGGTCGCCCTAAATATCTGGTACAATGGCACAGGAACAGGTCGAGGAATACCTCGAGTCCATTTATGATCTTCAGGCCCGGGACGGATCGGCAAAGACCACGGCAATCGCAAAATGCCTCCATGTTGCGCCGGCAAGCGTCACCGAATCGCTCCGGAACCTGGCGGAGAAGGGGCTCGTGGCGTACGAGCCGTACCAGGGCGCGACCCTCACGCCCGCGGGCGAGGCGATCGCCGGGAAGATCAAGCGGCGGCACCGGCTCCTCGAAGTCTTCCTGACCAATGTGCTCCGGATCAGCCGGGAAAAAGTGCACGACGAGGCGTGTAAGATGGAGCACACGATCTCGGAGGAGACGGAGTGCGCCCTCTGCAAGATGCTCTTGGCACCGGCCCGGTGCCCGCACGGGAGCCCCATCTCCCCCTGCGACAAGACCGTCAGCTCCTGCGAAGCGTGCCGGACGGAACAGGAAGTACAGGAGCCCCCGGCAGTCCGCGAGCGGAAGATCCTTCCGGTCACTGAACTCGTGCCCGGCCAGGCCGCAACGATCGCGTTCATCCGGGGGGACTGCCGGGTGGTCCAGCGCCTCTCCGACCTCGGGCTCACCCTCGGGACGACCGTCTCGGTCTCGCACCGGGCCCCGCTTGACGGGCCGGTGGAGGTCCTGGTCCGGCGGACGAAACTTGCCATCGACCACGCCATTGCCGACAACATCTTTGTCGATGCGCCGGAGCGGGTGAAGCAGTGAGCGGGTGCGAAGGCTGCGGGGGCTGCCCGCCGCCACGGGAGGACAAACGGACCGGAGATGCGGAGTTCACGATCGCGCTCGCCGGCAATGCCAATGTCGGGAAGAGCGCGACCTTCAACCAGCTGACCGGCGTGGACCAGATCATCGGGAACTGGCCGGGCAAGACTGTCGAGCGGGCGGAAGGGATCCTCCAGCATAAGGGGCACCGGGTCCGGGTCATCGACCTGCCCGGCATCTACTCCTTCTCCACCTACTCGATGGAGGAACTCGTCTCCCGGGACTTTATCGCGCTCGAGCACCCGGACGCGGTCGTCAACGTCATCGACGCCTCTGCGCTTGAGCGGAACCTCTTTTTTACGATCCAGCTCCTCGAACTTGCGCCGCCGCTCCTCGTAGCGGTGAACCAGATCGACCTCGCGGAGAAGAAGGGGATCTCGGTAGATACAAAGAAGCTCTCGGAACTCCTCGGCGTCCCGGTCGTCCCGACGGTCGCGATCCGGGGCAAGGGGATCGGGCACCTCACCGACGCGATCCTCGACCTCGCGGAGCGCAGGCCGACCCCCCCGCCCCTCCGGTACGGGAAGGAGATCGAAGACCGGCTCGGAAAGATCCTCCCCCGTTGCGAATCCTCAGGCCTCCCGCACCCGGCCCGGTTCACGGCAATCAAGCTCCTCGAACGCGACCAGGAGATGGTGAGACTCGTGCGGGAGAAAGACCCCGGTCTCGTGGCTCTCGCCGACAGCCTCGCGGGAGAGATCGAGGCGATGCACGGCGAGCCGGTCTGCGTGGTGATGAGCGCGGAGCGGTACGCGGTCGCGGACCGGATCGCCGCGGAAGCGGTCACCGTCCTGCCCCCGGAAGGGGCCCCGGAAAAAAGCCTCACCGACCGGCTCGACAGTGTCACGCTCCACCCGGTCCTCGGCTATCTCGCGGTGATCGCGGTCATCGGCGGCCTGCTGGTCTGGACGTTCGTCGTCGGGGCGGAGCTCTCGGCGCTCCTGGCCGGGTTCTTCTTTCGGATCGAACCGTTCGAACCGGTCATCTCCGGCTCCCTTGCCGCCGTCCTCTGGAACGGGGCGTTCACCGGGTTCGTCGCCGGGGTAACGCTCGTCATCCCGTACGTCCTGCCCTTCTACCTCCTCCTTGCGGTGATGGAGGACTCCGGGTACCTCACCCGGATCGCGGTGATGCTCGACCGGGGGATGCACAAGCTCGGCCTCCACGGCAAGGCAATCATCCCGCTCATCCTCGGGTACGGGTGCAATGTCCCGGCGGTCTACGCGTGCCGGATCATGGAGACGAAGAAGCAGAAGACGCTCGCGGCGTTCCTCGTGACCCTCGTCCCGTGCACGGCGCGGACGGTGGTCATCCTCGGCCTCGTCGCCGCGTTCGTCAACATCTGGTGGGCGCTCGCCCTCTACGCGTTCGACATCCTCCTCATCGTCATCGTGGGCAGGATCGCGTTTGCGGCGGTGCCCGGCGAATCGGTCGGCCTGATCATGGAGATGCCGGACTACCATGTCCCCTCGCTCTCCGTGGTGCTGAAGCAGACCTGGGCCCGGACAAAGTCGCTCCTCTGGATCGTCTTCCCCGCCTACATCATCGGCAGCGCCCTCGTCCAGGCGTTCTACGCGGCCGGGCTCCTGGCACCGGTAAACGCGTTCCTCTCGCCGGTAACGGTCGTCTGGCTCGGGCTGCCGGCGGTCATCGGGATCACCCTGATCTTCGGGGTCGTGCGAAAGGAGCTGACGATCCTGACCCTTGCCGTCATCTTCGGTACAACCAACTTCGCCACGATCCTCAGCCCCGTCCAGCTCGTCGTCCTCGCGCTGGTCTCGATGCTCTATATCCCGTGCATCTCGGTGATCCTCGTCCTCGCATCGGAGTTCGGCTGGAGGCGGGCGCTCGCGATCTCGGCGTCAGAGATCGCCCTTGCAATCGCGCTCGGGGGAATTGCGTTCCGGGTCCTCCCATCCCTGATGTGACCGGGAAGAAAAAGAGGGAACGGGCGGATTATCCGGTACTTTTTTACCGGTAATTCACCGGAGCAGCCCGTCGCCGTAGTGGTGGGGGCCGGGGTGGACTTCCCCGATAAGGCTCCGGTCGAAGATCTCGTCCTCGCCGACCAGCCGGGGGATGTATCCGAGGGAATGGAGGGTCTTTACAAATTTCATCGTCGAAGCCACGTACTCCTGCGGGAGGGCAGCGCAGTACTTCGGTGAGATGCGGTACGTATCCATGACAAAGTTCCCGTCCACCATGCCGGTGGTGTCCGCAACGATCCGGGCGCAGGCACGCGGGTCGTGCCGGATCATCTCGCATGCGGCCTCGTGCGCTGTGAGGAACCGGGCGAGGAGGTCCCGTTTTCTGAGCATCCGGCGCATCACCACGATCCCGTAGCTCGGGTTGAACGGCCAGAGCCGGTCCGGGGGAACGACGAGTTTCGCGTTCCCGTACCGCCGGGCGGTAACCGCGAGCGCCGGTGTCCCGGCCGCCGCCGCGATCTCGCCGTCGCGGAGGGCGTCGGGGAGGTAGTCAGCCCAGGGATAGTTCCTGACCGTGATGCCGCGGGCACCGTGTTCGCGCAGGAGCTCGTTGACGATAACGTCGTGGATCGACCCTTTCGGCGGCGTCCCGACCGCTTTTCCGGAGAATTGTGCGAGGAACTCCGCCATGCCGCCGCATTCCGCGAGCGTCTCCGCCTCCTGCCCGGCGATCATCACGGTGCCCTCGACATGGCCGCCGGCGATGCAGGCGAGGGAGAGGCCGCGGCCGATCCCGATGATGACCGGGGGGAGGCCGATGTACCCGAGGTCGAGCGACCCCTCCTGCATCGCGTTGATGATGTCCGGGCCCGAGGGGAAGAGCGACCAGCGGGCACCGATGCCCTGCTCCTGCAACAGCCCCCCGCCGCGGAGGAGGAAGGCGGTGTGGTACAGGGTTGAGAGGTGGCCAATCCTGAGGATATCCGGTCCTTCGCCCATGGTTCACCCGATCCTCTTTACCACGGTCGCGATCGCCTCGTTCACCACGGAGAGCTCGGGCCGTATCATCCCCACGGGCACGTCGACGATCTTCTCCACGATGGACGCGAGGATGGGGGCGCAGATGATCCCCGATGCGCCGTCCTTCTCGGCCCGGGCCGCGGCGACGATGCACTCCTCGAGCGAGTTTGCCGAGTACCCGCGGATGCCAAACGTCCTGCCGTTCTGTTCGATCTCACGGGCCTCGATCGACTCGAGGAGGAATTTTGCCGCTATGATCGCCACGAACCGGTTCCGCTCCGGCTCGAGGACCGAGACGATCTTTTTTACGGTCGAGAGGCGCGGGTCGCGTTCCCCCACGGTCACCTTGTAGAGCGTGGAGGCGGGGATGCCCGTCAGCTCCGCGAGCTCCCGGACCGTCATGCCCTTCTTTTCGAGCTCCTCGTTCAGCGCGGTGGTAAAATCGGTCTCGAAGATCCGTTTTGAGAGCATATTATCCTTTATGTGATACTTTTCAGTTTTTAATTATTACTATGAGGTTAATTTTTTTGTGTAAATGGGAAACGTATATCTGTAAAGGCACGGCAAGTAACCGGTATGCACAGCGGGCAGTTTTCCGAGCTTGCGATCCTTCCCGGGACGAACCGGTGCGGGGAGAGGGAGGGGTTCGACCGGATCACGCTCCGGCCGGGGGACACCCTCTCCATCGTCGGGTCGACCGGCTCGGGAAAATCGGCGTTCATCAACGATATCGAGGTCCTCGCCCAGGGGGACACGGTCACCGGCCGGTCGATCCTGATCAACGGGAGCCCGCCCCCGGACGAGATGGTCCGCGACCCGGCAAAAAAACCCATCGCCCTCATCACCCAGAACACCCGCGTCATCGCCGACCTGACCGTGGAACGCTTCCTTGCCCTCCATACCCGTGCGCGGGAGACGGAAGCAGCGGAACTGGTCCGGAAGACCGTAGCGCTCGCCAACGAATTCACCGGCGAGAAGATCGCGGAGCCGATGCGGATGACCTCCCTCTCCGGCGGCCAGACCCGGTCGCTCCTCATCGCCGACGCCATCCTGATCGGCCAGACCCCGATCCTCCTCCTCGACGAGGTGGAGAACGCCGGCATCTTCAAGGAGAAGGTCATCCGGTGCCTCAAGCACTACGACAAGGCGGTCATCTTCGTCACCCACGACCCGCTCCTCGCCCTCATCACCGACCGCAGGATCGTCATGAAGTGCGGTGCGGTCGTCCGGGTGCTCGAACCCGGCGACTCGGAGAAGGAGATGATCTCGCAGATATCCGGCATCGACTCGTTCCTCGGGGACCTCCGGGAGAAGATCCGGGCCGGCGACCTGGTCGGCGACGACTCTTTTTCGGAAAAACGGGTAGTCCCGGCATGAAGCTCGTCATCGTCGCCGGTCCCCCGAGCGCGGGGAAGACGGCGGTCATCCGGCAGATTGTCCGGGAATTCCTCCCGCAGAAGCCGGCGTTTTTAAAAATCGATGTCGTGAAGGCATTCGAGGACGACGAACTCCGGGAGGAGTTTTCCATCCCGGCCCGGAAGGCGTACTCCGGCGACCTCTGCCCTGACCACATGGGCATCATGGTCCTCCGGGACGCGATCGCGTGGGCGGAGGAAGAAGGAGCCGGGCTCCTCATCGTCGAGAGCGCCGGCCTCTGCCTCCGGTGCACGCCGTACACCACTCAGTCGTTCGGGATCGCCGTCCTCCCCGCGGTCTCGGGAAGCAACTCCCCGCTCAAGATGGCGCCCATGATCGCCCTTGCCGATGCAGCGGTCGTCACCAAGACCGACCTCGTCTCGCAGGCCGAGAAGGAGGTCTTCCGGGAATGCATCCGGATGGTGACCCCGCAGCTCGATATCATCGAGACGAACGCGGTCCAGGGGACCGGGATGCGGTACCTGATGCGGGCGATCGCGGCGTGCCCCGACATCGCCGACCCGGACGCGATCACCCTGCGGGGGACACCGCCGCTCGGGGTCTGCACCGTCTGTGTCGGGAAACGGGAGATCGGGTGGCAGCACCACTTCGGGGTGATCCGGCCGCTCGATGGCGCCGACAACCTCTACCGGGGTGACTGAATCGTGGCATGGACACCTCCCGGCAAGGACTGCGGCGCCTGCGGGCTCCCGTCGTGCAGCGAGTTTGTCGCTGCGGTCCTGCGGAAGGAGAAGGCAAACGGGGACTGCATGTTCTATTCCGAAACCCCGCCGGCCCGGCCGGGAAGGGCAGGATATTCCGGGACCGATGTCACCGGGGCGAAGTACGACTTCATCCTGCACGCCTTCCGTAACGAGCCCTCGGCCCGGAAATTCATCGTCCCGTTCCGGGCGGACCTCGTGGAGAAGTGGGACATCCGGAAAGGCGAACTCGTCACCGGACGGCCGGCGGGGCCCGGCTGCCCGGTCTACCACGCGCTCAGGGTCCTCTCGGCAAACCCGGTGACCGGCGTCCTCGAATGCCACACGGTCGGGCCGCTCGAGGCGCGGAAGGAACAGGGGCCGGTGCACGATGTCCAGGCCTATAACGTCCACGCGTTCGAGGGGATCGCCGAGACGGTGATCCGCCCCCCAACGCTCGGCCTGCGGCAGCGGTTCCTGCCCGGGTACTGCATGATGGACCTCTCCCACACGGCGGTGGTCAACATGGTCTTACAGAAGAAGGAGGGACTCCATGTCCGGCTCGAGGATATCCGGATCCAGTAGGTGTTCCTGCCGGGAGGCTGACCACCTGTGATCCCCAAGTACCGGCTCCGGTGCGTCGGCGGTGGCGAGATCGTCGACGACGTGACCCGGCTCTCCTGCCCCCGGGCGCACGACTCCCTGCTCCGGACCGAATACAGCTCCCGCCGGCTCATCCTCGCGCCCCACGAGGGGATGTATCGGTACCTCGCCTGGCTCCCGGTGACCCGCCCGCTCCTCCCGTCCGGCGGGGCGGTATCCTTTACCTGCGACGAACTCTCCCGTGAACTCGGCCTTCCGAACCTCTCGGTCTCCTTCTCGGGGTATTTTCCCGAGCGCGGAGCGGGCCTCAGCACCGGATCGTTCAAGGAGCTCGAGGCCTCGCCGACCATGCAGCGGCTGGAGGAACTCGGCGGGAAGGTGCCGGTCATCGCTTCCGCGGGGAATACCGGCCGGGCCTTTGCCGGGCTCTCGGCCCGGTGCAGAAAGCCGGTCGTGATCGTTGTCCCGGAACGGGCGGTCTGCAGGATCTGGACCACGGAGCCGGCACCAGCCATCTTCCTCGTCGCGGTCGACGGCGACTACACCGATGCGATCACGGTCGCAAACCTCCTCGCCGCAGTCCCCGGGTGCACCCCCGAAGGAGGGGCGAAGAACGTTGCCCGGCGGGACGGGATGGGGACGGTGATGCTCGATGCCGCGGTGACGGCCGGCAGGATCCCGGACCACTATTTCCAGGCGGTCGGGAGCGGAACCGGGGCGATCGCCGCGTGGGAGGCGGCAATAAGGCTCATCGGGGACGGGCGGTTCGGGGCAAGACTCCCCGCCCTCCACCTCGCCCAGAACGAGCCGTTCGTGCCCATGGTCTCCGCGTGGCATGCACGCCGCCGGCAGATCGTCCCGGAGACCGATATGCCGGACGCGGTCCGGTGCACCGGGGAGGTGATGGCGGATGTCCTTACCAACCGGAACCCGCCCTACGCGATCCGGGGCGGGCTCTTCGATGCTCTCGAAGCTTCGGGCGGCGAGATGTACGGCATCACCAACGCGTCCGGCGCTTCCGCGGACAAACTCATCCGGGAAACGGTGGGGATCGACCCGGACCCGGCGGCTGCGATCGCGACCGCATCGCTCCTCGATGCCGTGGAAACCAATAAGGTCGGCCGGGGCGATCATATTCTCCTGAATCTCACGGGCGGGGGGTACGAGCGGATCCGGGAGGACTTCGTCCTCTCACCGGTGTCCCCGTCCGCCGCTGTCCGGACGGGCGACCCGGCCGGGGAGCTCGTGGCAGAACTGAGGGAGTGGATAAGCCGCTATGGATGAAAACCAGATCATCGCCGAACTCAAAGGCCATGGGATCGACCTCGTGAGCGCCATCCCCTGCGACAAGGCAAAGGGGCTCTTTTTCAGACTGCCCGAAGAATTCCGGCACATCGGCCTCACCCGCGAGGAGGACGGTGTCGGGATCTCCGCGGGGGCATACCTCGCCGGGGCCCGGCCCCTCGTCGCCATCCAGAGCTCCGGTCTCGGGAACATGCTCAACGCCATTCTCTCGCTCACCGGGACGTTCGGGCTGCCCCTGCCGGTCCTCGCGAGCTGGCGGGGGACGGAAGGGGAGGCGATCCCCGCCCAGAT
This sequence comes from Methanoregula sp., assembly GCA_035541835.1. Taxonomy (GTDB): domain Archaea; phylum Halobacteriota; class Methanomicrobia; order Methanomicrobiales; family Methanospirillaceae; genus Methanoregula. The sequence continues at coordinate 8,471 of DATKMN010000097.1, read as the reverse complement.
CCCGTTCAACCGGCCGCTCCCGGAGATCCTTGCCGCGGCAGGCATCCCCTGCACGGTCGTCTCCGGCCCGGACAAGGCAGGCGAGATCGGCGGGGCCGTTGCATCGGCTTTCCGGGACAGGACGGCACGCGCCATCCTCATCCCGCAGGAGTTCTTCGAAGGATCGGCGTGCGCCGGGAACGCTGCGGAAGTCACCCCGGCAAACCCCCGGCCGTTCTCCGTCTGCTACGAGCGGGACTGGCGAAAACCCGCGATGACGCGGTACGATGCGATCCGGACGGTCGCGGCGGCGGTCACTGACCAGGTGCTCGTCTCGAACATCGGGGTCCCGTCCAAGGAGCTGTACGCTCTGAAGGACCGGCCGGAGAACTTCTACATGCTCGGGAGCTACACGCAGGCCTCTTCCATCGGTCTCGGCATCGCGACCGTGCGGCCGGACCGGCAGGTCGTGGTGCTCGATGGCGACGGGAGCCTGCTCGGCTCCTCCATCCTCCCGGTCATCGGCGCTGCGGCTCCTCCGAACCTGACCATCGTCGCGCTCGACAACGGGGTCTTCGGGAGCACCGGCAACCAGCCGCGCCCGGGGGGCGATACCGTCGACCTCCGGCTCATGGCTATGGCCGCGGGCTTTGCGGAGACCTGGACGGTGCACGAACCATGGGAGCTCGAAGTGGCGCTCGACACCTCGGAAGGGCGTGGCCCTGCATTCATCCACGTCCGGATCCGGCCCGGCAACAGCGACGTAAAGAACATCCCGCTCGGCCCCTTAAAGATCCGCGACCGGTTCATGGCCGCGGTGGGGAAAAGATCGGGATAATTCTCACTCAACTTTTTTGGTCCGGGATTTAAAGAGAAGACGACCGGGCAGGCCCGGTTCCGGGAGCGGGGGTATAATGGATTGCGGCAAATCCTGCCGGAAAATCCGCGTATAAATACCGGCCGTTCCAAAGGGAGTGTGGCGAATTCAACACGGTGGACCGCCCCTGCCGGAGTGGCGGAATGGCTACGCGACTGACTGCAGATCAGTACAACCCGGTTCGATTCCGGGCTCCGGCTCTTTTTTTTTAAGGGCGTTAGGATTGAGAGAATTTTTCCTTTTGTTGCAATTCCGGATCCCCCTATCCAAAAAAATTTCTTCTCCGGTAGGAAATCTAGCGACGTAACCGCAGGTGCTTGCCGCCTCATCGGCAAAACACGAAGGATTCTACAGAGCCGGGTTTTTTTAAGTGAGAGGATTTTACCGGCCCTGGCCGGAATTACGCCCGCCCATCCTCCGGTATCGCCTGGCCGGGTTTTTGGAGGAAAAAACCGCCGAATCCCGAACGTATAAATAATTCCGGCAGGTATCTAGTATAGGAAAAATTCACAATCGTGAATTTTCCCGGCACTGCCAGTGTGGCGGAGTGGCTACGCGGTTGACTGCAGATCAACTACAACCCGGTTCGAATCCGGGCACTGGCTTTTCCGAAAAGGTCTGAGGACCTTGAGGAAGAGAAGAACTGTAAAAGCGGTCTTCGAGTTCCGAGGAGTTTATCTGAACTCCGACGAGGAGAAGAACTGCACAAGCGGTTCTTCGAGTTCCGAGGAGTTCATCATAACTCCGACGAGGAGAAGAACCGTAAAAGCGGTTCTTCGACTCAGGAAACGTGCGGATGCACACCAGGGAACGAGGAACACCATGAGTATCAGGACCCAGAAAACGTTCGAAGCTCTCTTCCAGCTCGAAGAGATCCGGGGGCTCTTCCGCGAGTCCCTCCCGACCGGCTTTGACCCGGGCGAGGAGGCCGTGTTCCGGCAGCGGATCGCGGGGCTCAAGGCGATCATTGCCGATCTTGAAGCGGGGACCGGCACACCGAAGGTGACAAAGATCGCCGGGACCCTCGATCTCCGGTCCCGGGAAGAGGAGTACATCAATATCCATCCGATCCAGGCAGCCGGGAGACTCACTACAGAAGCCCGCAAAGCGATCATCTCGTACGGGGACGGGTACTCAACATGCGACGCCTGCCGCAAGCCATTCCGGCTCGACAAGATCTCAAAACCCGGAATAGCAGAATTCCACGAGGAGCTCGCGACATGGCTGAACATGGACCTTGCCCGGGTCGTGCCCGGTGCACGGCGCGGGTTCCAGGCGGTAGCCGGGACACTCGTGAACAGGGGGGACAGCGTCATCGTCTCAGCGCTCGCCCATTACACCGAGTTCCTCGCGGTGGAGAATGCCGGCGGGGTCGTGAAGGAAGTGCCGCTCAATGCCGCACATATCGTGACTGGCGAAGCAACGGCACAGAAGATCGAGGAGGTCAAAGCCGAAACGGGAAAACTCCCGGTGCTCGTTATGATCGACCACTTCGACTACCAGTTCGCAAACGAGCATGAGATACGCGGGATCGGGAAGGTGGCGCACCAGTACGATATCCCGTTCCTCTACAACGGGGCCTACACCGTCGGGGTCCAGCCGGTCGACGGGAAGAAGATCGGGGCTGACTTTGTCGTCGGCTCCGGACACAAGAGCATGGCATCGGTCGCGCCGTCCGGAGTCCTTGCGATGACCGAAGAATGGGCGCCAAAAGCGCTCCGGACAACCGCTATGGTCGGTGATATCACAAAGCGAAAGTTCGGTATCAAGGAAGTCGAGATGCTCGGCTGCACGCTCATGGGCGGGACGCTGTTGTCCATGATGGCATCGTTCCCGGAGGTGAAGGCCCGGGTGCAGAAGTGGGACGACGAAGTGAAGAGATCCAACTTCTTCATCGACCGGCTCCTGAAGATCTCGGGAAGCAGTGTCCTTTCGGAGTATCCCCGCAAACACACGCTTTCGAAGATCGACACCACGGGAAGCTTCGATACCGTCGCAAAGACCCACAAGCGAAGGGGGTTCTACTTCAGCGATGAACTGTCGTCGAAGGGGATCGTCGGCGAATTCGCCGGCGCCACACGGACCTGGAAACTGAACACCTACGGCCTCAATGACCGGCAGGTCCGCTACCTTGCGGACGTGTTCACCGGGATCGCCGAAAAGCACGGAATTCCCGTATCGGCATAACGAACATAAGGGCATACCGGACCGAAAATAACCGGAAGGAATCCAGATGACACAGAAGTTCAGACTTGGGACAACCTCCCTCCATGCAGGGCAGGTGCCCGACCCGACCACCGGGTCGCGGACCGTACCGCTTTACCAGACATCCTCGTACGTATTCAGGAGTGCCGAGCACGCCGCAAACCTCTTCGGCCTTAAGGAACTCGGGAACATCTATACCCGGCTCATGAACCCCACCACCGATGTCTTCGAGAAGCGCGTTGCGGCTGTCGAGGGCGGCACCAGCGCGATCGCGACAGCGTCGGGGCAGGCCGCGATCACGTACGCGCTCCTCAACATCACCCGGCCCGGGGACGAGATCGTCTCCGCCGACAACCTGTACGGGGGCACGTACGAGCTCTTCCACTACACGTTCCCGAAGCTCGGGCGGCATGTGGTCTTCGTGGACTCGACCAGGCCGGAGGCCTTCCGGAAAGCGATCACGGAGAAGACACGGGCCGTCTACGCCGAGACCATCGGCAACCCGAAACTCGATGTCCCCGACTTCAGGGCGATCGCGAAGATCGCCCACGACGCAGGGATACCCTTTATCGTCGATAATACCACGGGCGTCGGCCTTGTCCGGCCGATTGAGCACGGGGCCGATATCGTGGTCCTCTCGGCAACCAAGTACATCGGCGGCCATGGGAACTCGATCGGGGGTGTCATCGTCGACTCCGGGAAGTTTGCGTGGAACAACGGGAAGTTCCCCGAGTTCACCGGGCCCGACCCCAGTTACCACGGTCTGAAGTACTGGGATGCGTTTGGCAGTTTCCCCGGCCTCGGCAACGTAGCGTTCACCTTCAAGATCCGGATCTCGCTCATGAGGGATACCGGCGCGGTGCTCAGCCCGTTCAATGCCTGGCTCTTCCTCATCGGCCTCGAGACCCTCCACCTCCGGGTCCCCCGGCACTCGGAGAACGCCCTCGCAGTAGCGGAATTCCTCAAAAGCCACCCGAAAGTCGCGTGGGTGAATTACACCGGACTTCCCGAACACCCGAGCCACGGGCTCGCGCAGAAGTACCTGAGCGGCGGCTTTGGCCCGCTGGTCGGTTTCGGGGTGAAGGGGGGCGAGAAGGCGGGCCACCGGTTCATCGATAATCTCAAGCTCTTCTCCAACCTCGCAAACATCGGGGACTCAAAGAGCCTCGTGATCCACCCGGCGACCACGACCCACCAGCAGCTCACCGCGGAAGAGCAGGCCAAAACCGGTGTCACCCCCGACTTCATCCGGCTCTCGATCGGTACCGAGGATATCGAGGATATCATCGCGGACCTCGGGCAGGCACTCGAAGCGTCATCGTAGGGTGCCCCGACAGATGACCGGAGAACAAGGAGTTTCGATTATGCACCCGAACCGAACCACCGGATGCCGGAATGCGGGGGATTTCCGGTGATCGCAGGATCGGTCGGCGCCGTGACTACGGAGTATTACCGGCATAACAGCCCGCTCGGGCTCGAGAGCGGGGAGACCCTTTTCCCGCTCACTATCGCGTACGAGACCTATGGGAAACTGAACCGGGACCGGAGCAACGCCATACTCCTCTGCCACGCCCTCTCGGGAGATGCGCATATCGCCGGGTTCCATGAGGGCAACGGGAAACCGGGCTGGTGGGACGCAGTGGTCGGGCCGGGCAAGGCGTTCGATACCGACCGCTACTATGTCATCTGCTCGAATGTCATCGGCGGGTGCAAGGGATCGACCGGGCCTTCCTCGCCGGACCCTGAAACCGGAAAACCCTATGGCGTACGGTTCCCGGTCATCACCGTCCGCGACATGGTGAACGCCCAGAAACTCCTAGTCGTGCACCTGGGCATCGACCGGCTCTATGCCGTTGCCGGCGGATCGATGGGAGGCATGCAGGCCCTGCAGTGGACGGTCCAGTACCCGGACATGATGAAGAAGGCGATCGTGATAGCGGCGACCGGCTACTCGACGCCCCAGCAGATCGCGTTCAACGAGGTCGGGAGGAAGGCGATCATCTCCGACCCCCACTGGAACGGCGGCGACTACTATGGCGGAACCCTCCCGGCCCACGGGCTCGCGCTGGCGCGGATGGTCGGGCATATCACGTACCTCTCGAACGAATCGATGCACGAGAAGTTCGGCCGGACCCTGCAGGGGAAAGACCGGATCGGGTTTGCCTTCACCACGGACTTCAAGGTCGAGAGCTACCTCCATCACCAGGGCGATACGTTCACGAAACGGTTCGATGCCAACTCGTATCTCTATATTACGAAGGCGATCGACTACTTCGACCTGACAATAGACGGCTCGCTGAAAAAAGGGCTTGCCGGCGTGAAGGCCGCATTCCTCGTCGTCTCCGTCTCCTCCGACTGGCTGTACCCACCGGACCAGTCGCAGGAGATCGTCTCGGCACTCGCCGCAAACGAACGGGAGGTCCACTACTGCGAGATCCGGTCAAACTACGGGCATGACGCCTTCCTCCTCGAGTCCGGCCAGCTCAACTACCTGATGGGCAAATTCCTCTCCAATACGGTGGTGAGCGACGTGATGGTCCGGGAGGTCCAGACCATCGAGGAAGGGACCACGATCGCGGTGACCGCCCGCAGGATGATCACTACCGGGGTCAACCACCTCCCGGTCCTCTCAGCGGGCGGTATTCTCGTCGGAATTGTAACCTCCTGGGACATCGCGAAGGCTGTCGCATCAAACTTCCTCTGGCTCGACGAGATTATGTCCCGGAGCGTCGTGACCACTACGCCATCCGAGCCGATCGAGACCGCAGCCAGGAAAATGGAGGAGCACGCGATCTCGGCCCTGCCGGTAATCGACGATGAGCAGCACGTGATCGGGATTATCACCAGCGATGCGATCAGCACGCTGGTCGGGCGGGGGTCCTGAACGGATCAGCGCGAGGCTTTTATCCGCACAGGTGAAATAGCCGGAGAAGAGACACATGACAGAAACTCCGCAAAACCCGAAGAGTGCAATCCTCCTCCTCGGCTGCCCGGAAGTGCCGGTGCAGATGGCGATCGCGCTCTACATGGCGCACAACCTGCAGAAGCGGGGGACGGGTGTGCTCGCCACCGGGAACCCGTCGGTCTTAAACCTCCTCAAAGTCTCGGACCCCGAGAAGCACTACATCCCGCAGACGATGATCCTCGACAAGTGCATCGAGGAGATTGTCGAGAAGAGGCGGACCTGCGATCTCTGCGTGGTCTTTGCGCACAACGACGCGGGGATCCAGTACGCCGCCACGATGCGCTTCCTCCTCCCCGACACCCGGCTCGTGGTGATCATCTTCGGGAAGACGCCGGAAGTACTCGACGAGACCGCGACCTTCCCCTGCGAGAAGATCGTGGACAAGGCAGTGCACAATCCGATGCAGCTCAAAAACAAGATCAACGGGGTGTTCGGATGGGCTGCATAGAGAGCCTGAAGTACGAGATGATCCTCCCGCTCGGGGCCTCGTTTAAGGAATGCCTCGCGTACGTGGAGAAGAACTACAAGGAGGTCTGGTACGTGGACCCCGGCTACAAGCTCTTCGACAGCTACCTCATCGGCCTCCCTCCCATCGGGATCGGGCTCGACGGCCCCAGGATCGTCTTCCCGTACACCAAGCCCTGCCACGGTACCTACCTCCTCGGGATCGAGGACGCGGAAGAGGCCGACCGGGTCCGGAAAACGGCACGGAAGAAGAAATAAGCTGCAAACGGGAGTGCAGCGGGATTTTTCATGAAAAAACAATGGCTTGTCCGGTACTCGGAGATATTCTTGAAGTCCGACCCGGTACGGAGGCGGTGGGAGAATATCCTCATTGCAAATATCATCGGAGTTATGCCGGGCATCCATGTCCGGAACGAGCGGGGCAGGATCTGGCTTGACGGCGACGTAAAGCCGGATCTGCTCAAAAACGTCTTTGGCATCGTCTCTTTCTCGGAAGTCGAGCACATCCGGCTCGACGAGATCGATGCATACCTTCCCGGCTACTGCCGGCGGCACGGGTTTGGCGAGGCAAAGACCTTCGCCGTCCGGGTCCGGCGGGTGGGCAAGCACGATTTTTCCTCGAACGACAAGGCGATCGAGTACGGGAACCTCCTCCGGCAGGAATTCCCGGACCTGAACGTAAACCTGACGGCCCCTGAAAAGGAGATCTTTGTCGAGATCCGGGCCCACGAAGCCTACCTGTACGATTCCGTGGTAAAGGGGGTCGGCGGCCTCCCGCTCGGGGTCGAGGGGACGCTCGTCGCGCTCGTCTCCGGCGGGATCGATTCCCCGGTCGCAGCGTGGATGATGATGAAGCGCGGGTGCCGGATCATCCCAATCTATGTCGAACTCGAGACATTCCTCGACGAGACGAACCGTGCGCGGGCGGAGCGGGTCACCGGGCTCCTCGCCCGGTACCAGCCGGGGATCGAACTCGTGGTGATCCGTGACGGGTACCTCGCTGCGGCGAGAGCGGAACTCGCAAAGAAACACCTCGAAAAGTACACGTGTCTTTTCTGCAAACGCCGGATGTACCGGATCGCGGCAGCCTGTGCCCGTCTCGCCGGGGCCCAGGGGGTCGTCACCGGGGAGTCGATCGGGCAGGTGGCGAGCCAGACCCTCGACAACCTGCTCGTGCTGGACGACGCGGCCGGGATGCCCATGTACCGCCCCCTCATCGGGTTTGACAAGGACGAGACGATGAAGATCGCCCGGGGGATCGGCACGTTCACCGAGTCGGTCTCCCATGCCACGGGCTGCGGGGCGGTCCCCGCGATGCCCTCGACCGCGGCCCGGCCGGAAAAGATCCGGGAGCTCGAGGCAGCGCTTCTGTCCTCAGCGATGCCGCTGCCGGATCTCGGCACGGCTTTCCAGTCAAAGGAGAAGGGTTCGTAAATGAGTCCGTGCGGCGGGGCCCGCAACGGTCGGTACCCGGCGCCACCGCCCCTCCTCCGCCCGTCTGCCGGCGCCGGAGCGGGCTCCTGCGCCCGGGACGTACCTGGCTGCATCCGGCAGGGATGCCGGCAGCAACGACCAGGCCGGTAAGGCGACAGAAAACGGTCCTCCGCAATCTGTCCTCCCCATTCCACCCGGCACATGTCCCGGCCACAATGTATATTCTTGCCTGGTAATGGCGTGTGGAGCTTCTGACCGGTATCCCGGGATCCCTTCGTAGAGGAGAGTCACCGCGGACGTTAAAACGAGACCGTTTCTTTTGCCGGGAAAATGTCCGCAAAACCAATATTAATATCCCGGGCCCTCAATTAACAATTGTGAACTTTTCCGGCAATCCCCGGTACCGGCGTTTTCAAAAAAATCTCCGGGCGGATCGGGGTACCGGATGGAGAGAATGATTAAAGCATGCTCTTTGACGATATCACCGCGACCATCGGCAACACTCCCCTTGTCCGCCTGAACCGGATAACGCGGGGTGCGAAGGCG
>DATKMN010000096.1:0-8402 GCA_035541835.1 Methanoregula sp. | reverse complement strand
CCCCCGGCCCGCTTGTTCCGGCTTATTCCTTGAAGCGGATGACGTACCGGGTGCCTCCGGCACCGTCCACGTCGACGGTTGCCCGGAGCTGGTGCCGGGCGAGGAAGTACACGAGCTTGAGGCCGAGGGACTGGGCTGATTTGATATCAACCGATCCCGGGAGGCCGATCCCGTTGTCGCTGACCGAGAGGGCGAAAAACCCATCGTTCTTCGCAAGGGCGACATCGAACCTGCACGGCGGCGACCCCGGTGTCCCGCAGAGCGAGGATTCGGGGAAGGCGTGCTTGTAGGCGTTGGTCATCAGCTCGTTGACGATGAGGCCGCAGGGAGTCGCCCGTGCGATGTCGATGGTCATACCTTCCGCGCTCACGGTCGCAGTCACGGGTTTTTTCGACGGGAATGTGGTGGCGATCTGGTTCACGAGCGTTGAGAGGTAGACGTCCATGTCCACCTGCGAGTACTTCTTCGTCCGGTACAGGGTCTCGTGGACGAGCGCCATGCTCCGTGCCCGGTTCTGGAGGTCGAGGCGGAGCGCCTGTCCCCCCGGGATGTCCTCGTACGGCCCTTCGAGGCTCAAAAGCGAGATGAACGCGGTCAGGTTGTTCTTGACCCGGTGGTGGATCTCGGAGAGGAGGACCTCCTTTTCCTGGAGGGACTCTTTGAGCTCGGCCTCGTTCCTCCGGAGGATCACCTCGGTCCTGCCCAGCTCCTCCACATTGTGCCGCAGCTCCTCCTGCGTGGCGTTCAGTTCCTCGTTGAGCGCGTTGAGCTCGTCGTTCTTCGATAAAAGTTCCCGCTCGTTCTTCGCGAGTTCGTCGATGTTCTGCCGCATCTCCTCGTCAGCTGCCGTCAGTTCCTGGTTTGCGGCGGCGAGTTCGGCGTTCCGGTCTTTCAGTTCCTCCTCTGCCTGCGCCCGCCGGATCGCAAGGCCGATGTTGTCGGCGACGGTCTCGAAGAACCGGACCCGGCCGGGGTCATAGAACTGCCCCTCGCGCCGGTCGTTGAGCTGGAGCATCCCGATGATCCGGTCGCCCGACCGGATCGGGACGAGCGCCACCGAGAGGTAGCCGTCGTGGGCGCACCGGTCGCGGGGGCTGATCCGGGGGTCGCCCCCGCCCGGTGCAAGCTTCAGCGGTCCATCCGTTTTACAGGTTGCAAAACTCCCGTTCTCCGTGAAGCAGGGCAGGGACGGGTCCGTCCTGCCCGAGAGGATGAGGCCGCAGGTGCACTCGAGCACGGCGCTCCCGTCGGCGTTCCGGGTGATGGTGCCGTCACCGTGCCGGGCGCAGAGGAAGTCCTCCTCCCGGAGGAACTCTTCGGGAAAACCGTTCTGCTCGAAGTACGGGAACTCCTCGCCCGTCCGGAGCCGGAGGCCGACTGCCGTAAAGCCGGTCGCGTCCCGGATGAACCGCAGGATCTCGCGGATCGTCGCGTGCAGATCGCCGCCCGCGTTGAGCACCCGGAGGATCTCCCGCAACAGGCGCTCTTTCTCCTCGGCTTTTCTCCGGTCCGTGATATCGGTGAAGATGACCGCGAGCTGGTCCGCCCCCGTCCGGTAGGCACGGACATCGAACCACCGGTCGAGCGGGCCGAACTTCTCTTCGAAGCGGGCAGGCAGACCCGTGCGGACGACCTCGCCGTACCGCTCGAACCAGACCGGCTCTATGCCGGGGAAGAGTTCGGTTGCGGTCCTGCCGACGATCTCCCCGGCCTGGTGCCCCCGCTGGCGCTCGAACGCCGGGTTGACGGCGAGGTACCGGACGTTTACGGGCTTTCCCGCGCTGTCGAAGATGAGCTCGTTGAGGGAGAAGCCTTCGGCCATGGTCAGGAAGAGCGAGCGGTACCGTTCCTCGCTCGCCCGGAGGGCCTGCTCGCCCCGCGCCAGCTCGTCCATGTTCTGCCGGAGTTCTTCCTGCGAGACGGTCAGTTCCTCGTTTGCGGCGGCGAGTTCGGCGTTCTTCTCAAAAATCTCCGCCTCCGCACGGTTCCGGGCCGTCACGTCCAGCACCTGCGAGAAGATGGAGACGAGCTTCCCGTCCGCGCCCCGCAGGGCCGAATTGTACCACTCGCACTCGATGACCGAACCGTCTTTCCGGTAGTTCCGGTTCGCGTGCATATTGCTTGCGCTCCTGCCTTCCAGCATGTCGGCAGAGATCGCGGTCACTTTTGGTACGTCCTCCTCGTACACCCACGGGAACTCGCCGATCGCCTTCCCCAGTATCTCGTCAGCGGTCCACCCGAAGATCTTCTCCGCTTCGCCGGTCCACCGGGTGATACGGAACGCATCGTCGAACTCGACGATGGCAAGCGGGGAATTTTTCATATGGCTCTCAAGGAGCCCGTGGGCTTTCTGCAGTTCTTCCCTGCTCTCTGCGAGTGCATCGACGTTCTTCCGGTAGTCCAGAATCAGGTACGAGACGACCGCGATCACGACGGAGAAGAAGAGGCGGTTGACGAGCGCGTTTACCAGCGGCACGTCCGCGGGACCGGGGAAGATGGCGATCAGGGAGAGGAGGACGACTGCGCAGGCAACGTAGACCGGGGCAAACCGGTTCCGCAGCCAGACGGTCAGGAAAAGGGGGAACAGATAGAGGACCCAGACCACGAGGCTTAACGGGGTTACGGCATCGGTAACGAAGATGATCGCGATCAGGACTGCTATCGCTGCCCCCAGCAGGGCGTCGTGCCTTTCCCGGGATGTCCCGGGGAGCGTTTTCTTCTCTTCCGGAAATGGTTCCTGCTGGACTATGGTCGTGCACCTCACGATGGCGGGTCGCAATACCGGATAACACCGGCCTGAACCGATTTTAAGGTATCGGTGTTGCTGTCGGGGACGGCCTTCCGTCTGGAGCCGGGTCCCGGCAGGCTGACGTCCGGAGCGGGAAGCGCCGGAAGGCCGGGGCCGGCCCCCGGGCACAAGAGCTTCCGGGCAGCGAGGTGCCGCCTCGCGCCGTGCAGCGGCCAGGCTTTTTTTTACCTATTCCCGGAACCGGAAGACGAACTCCGTGCCGTGATCCCGCTTCACTTCGATCGTCGAGCGCAGCTGGTGCCGTGCAAGGAAGTTCACGAGTTTGAGGCCGAGGCTCCGTATCTTCGTGATGTCGAGGTCCGGGGGGAGGCCTGCGCCGTTGTCCTTCACGGTCATCTCGTACATGCCGTCGTTCTTCGAGAGCGAGACGCTGATCGTGGAGGGTTCACCCGAAGACCCCGCACCGCCCTGCTTTCCGGAGCCGTCAGCGGGTTTCCCGAATGCGTACTTGAAGGAGTTGGTCACGAGCTCGTTGACGATGAGCCCGGCAGGGGTCGCCCGTTTGATGTCGAGGACGACCCCGCGGACATCGACGACCGTCCTCACCGGCCCCGCTGTCCAGAACGAACGGGCTATCTGGCCGAGGAGATCGTTGAGGTACACCTCCATATCGACCTTGTTGTACATGTGGGTCCGGTACAGGGTCTCGTGGATGAGGGCCATGCTCCGGGCCCGGTTCTGGAGGTCCTGCCGGAGGAGTTTCCCGGCCGGTGTGTCCCCGGTCGAGCCTTCGAGGCTCAGGAGGGAGATGAACGCGGTGAGGTTGTTCTTGACCCGGTGGTGGATCTCGGAGAGGAGGACTTCCTTGTCCGCGAGCGCCCGCTCGAGATCCTTCTCCCGCAGGCTGAGTTCCCGGTTGAGCACGTTGAGCGAGGTGTTTTTCCCGATGAGTTCATCCTCCGCCCGCTTCCGCTCCGAGATGTCGCGGATCACGGAGACGACGACCATCTTCCCGTCCATGGTGACGACATGGGCGTTGATCTCGACCGGGAGGATGACGCCGTCTTTCCGCCGGTGGCCCGTCTCGAAGAAATCGTGCCCTTCCGTGCGGAGATTCCTGAGGATCTGTTCAACGGGCCTGTTGTGGTACTCCGTGGCGAAGTCGAGCGGGCTCATGGTGAGGAGCTCCTCGCGGGAGTACTGCACCATCGCGCAGGCCACGTCGTTTACCTCGATGAATTTTCCCGGCGGCCCCTCCTCCGGGAGCTCGTGGATATGGATGGCGTCGTTGACACTGTTGAAGATCGCGCGGAATTTCTCCTTCTCTGCCCGGAGCGCCTCCTCGGCCTGCTTCCGGTCGGTGATATCCCGGGCGATCGCGATGACGGCCCCCACCGAGCCGCCGGCGTCCCGCTCGGGAACCACCTGGACATCGAAGACTTTCGGAGTATCCTGCCAGTAGTTGGTATGCTCGTACCGGAGGGGCTCGCCCGACGCGATTACCTCGCGGGCGGCAGTCTCGAACCGGGCCGTTGCTTCAGCCGGCACCCCGTACATGGCGGGCGTCAGGCCGGGCAGGGTCTCCGCGGGAATACCGGCCCTCCGGTAGGTGGCCGGGTTTGCGTAGAGGACGCGCAGGTCGCAGCCGACCCGCACCAGCATATCGGGCATGTTCTCGGCAAGGGCGCGGAACCGGTTCTCGCTCTCCTGGAGCGCCTCTTCTGCCCGTTTCCGGTCGGTGATGTCCCGGTGCATCCAGAGCCTGCCCGAGTGTTTCCCGCCGGGGCGGAGGGGTATGAAGTCCCGCAGGTACGTCCGTTTGTCCTTTATGGCGACATCCTCTCCCTTGACGAGGTTCCCGAGCCGGACGATCTCCGCGATCCGTGCTACTTCCGTATCAGGATCTTCGTAGGCTGCCCGGATCTTCCCGATGATCTCCGCCGATTGCAGGCCCGCGAGTTTTGCGGGCGGATCCGGAAGGAAAAACAGGTCGCAGAAGGACTGGTTGGCAAATTCCACCCGTTCCTCGCCGGTGACCAGCAGGACGCCGTATTCCATGTCCCCGAGTATCCGGTAGAGCCGGTCCCGGGAAGCCCGGGACTGATCCTCAGCGGATTCCCGTTCGGTGATCGCCATGCCCCCCGCCTGTCATCTCAAGTCACCTAACTAGGGTACTTTTTCAGTTCTTAAGCTATTGGGTTTTGACCCGGGACCCGGGCCGGGCGCCCTGACGACCTGCTGTGCCCTTCCCGGACGTCCGGGGCAACCGCTTCGTATATGCCTGACCGGCCATATTTCCCGGCATCTGGCATGCCGGCAGCCCGGGCCGGGCACCAGCGCCAATCACCCGAAAGGATTATCCGGTCCCTTCCTTCCCGAACCGGTACATCCCTTCCGGCACGGTGATGACGAACCGCGCCCCCTCCCCTTCGGCCCCGGACTCCGCGATGGTCATCCCCGTGATCGAGAGGATCTCCCGGACCAGGAAGAGGCCGGTGCTGCCGCGCTCCTCCCGGTCGAAGATCCCCGCTTTCCTGCCCGGGGGGATCCCCGCGCCGTTATCCCCGATGAGAAGGAGGAGCCCGGCCCCGTCGTTCCGGTACGTGACGGATATCGCGGTGACCCCGCCGCGTCCGAGTGCGAATTTAAAAAGGTTGTAAAAGGCCTTCTCCAGCAGGGGATCCGCAAACACCTCGAGCCCGTCGACGCTGACCGTGCGGCTGACCTGCGAGGTGTCGAGGTGGGAGAGGGCATAGACCAGGTCCTCGTTTACCTTATGCCACCGGGGAGGGTTGATGCCGAGGTCCTGGAAGTCCTTTGCGGTCCGGAGCGCGTGCTCGATCTGCCGGAGGACGAGCTCCTCCTTCTTCCGGAGATCCGCGCCTTCCGCGCCGGTCCCGGCGATCTCCCCGAGGTGGTGGTACCCCGCGAGGGCAAAGACCGAGCTCCGGATATCCTGGAACGTGACGGTATTGAGGAGGCTGAGTTTCCGGCGGGACTGCGTCAGGGCCTTTTCCACCCGGATGCTCTCGGTGATGTCGCGGAGGACCATGCCAAAGAGCCTTCCTGCGGAAGTCCTGACGGGGAAAGCGACCAGCTGGAGCGTCCTTTTCGTGCCGTCGGGGCGGGTGATCTCAATCTCCAGCGGCTCGTAAAACCGTTCGTACTCGCCGGTCCCGATCACGGATGCAGCGGCCTGCCGTATCCGGGCCGCCTGCGCCGGGTCATCCTCCTTGGGATCGATGAGCCGGACCAGGATGTCGACCACCGGGCGCCCGATCGCACCGGTCCTTGGGATGCCGGTGATCCGCTCACTGGCCGCGTTCCACTCGATGACCTCGCCGTCGCTCCCGATCAGGACGTACCCGTCGGTCGATTCCCGTACGAATGCCCGGAACTTCTCCTCGCTGTCCTTCAGCGCGGTATGGGACAGCTCCAGCCGTTCGATCATCCGGTTCATGGCATCGGCGAGCTCCGCGATCTCGTCGGTCCCCGTCTTCCGGATCCTCTGTGCGGTGCCGTCCGACACCGACTTTGTATCGTCGATGATCCGGGTCAGCCGGGCGAGGACCGAACGGTCGACCCGGTAGATGGTGAAGATCCCAAGCGCGCCCATGGTCGCGAGCATGACGAGGATGAAGAACTGGATCGTCTCTTTGCCCTGCTGGTAGAAGTTTCGGGATTTCTCGTAGGAGACGATGAGCGCGGGGACGCCCCCGATGTCCCGGAGGGTCGTGTCCGCCCCGATCGTACCTTCGCTGACCGGGAAGACCCGGATGACCGGTCCGGCTCCTGCCCCGGGCGGGAGGGGGCCCGGCGGGCCGGCGCGGGAGAACGATGGCGGGTGCTCGGATGGCAGGCCGAATCTCTGGATCTCTGCGTCGTTAAGGTAGCGCCCCATGACGAGGGTCCCGGCCGGGGGGCCGGAGAGGTCGGAATGGAGGACCGGGTACGAGGCGGCAAGGGCGGTCGTGCCGGAGAGGACGAGGAACCCGGAGACCGGCGAGGCGTTGGCCGGGCGGAGGGGTGAATTCTCTTCCGTGACCTCCCGGGCCAGGTCGGCCGGGAGGGGGCCCGTCCGGTCATCTGAAAAATTGTAGGATCCACCGTAGACGATGGCGCCGCTTGAATTTGTGATGATGATAAAGTCCAGGTGGAGGTTCTGGTACGTGTTCTTCTGGAGGTTGTCGGCGACAAACGCCGGGTCCTTCCCGAGGGCAAACGCGTACAGGTCGTCCCAGGGCCCCCAGTCGCTCGCGCTGGACGCGAGGTTGCCCATATCGTCGTTGACGTTGGCGAGGATCTGGTTCATGTCGTCGGTGACATCCCTCGACTCGATGGCCCGGTAGCTGTTGAGGAATATCGTCTGCGAGAGGGAGAGGAGGACGATGGTCACGATGATGAAGATCGCGATGAGGCCGGTCAGGGTCTTCTCCCGGATGTCCATAAAGCAGGAATTATTTTTGCAGGATCGCGTTAAATAGGTGAGGGTTGGTGCAAACCTCCGGGGCAGGGCGGGACCGGCCTTTCGTCCACAAAGCATATCCTGTTGCGTTCGTACCCAACACCTATGCAGACCTGGAACGGGAGCGGGTGGAACCGGTGGCTCCTCCCGGTGATCCTTGCCGGTGCGTGTATCCTCGCATTCCCCGTACCTGCCGGGGCCTCGACCCCGCCGTTACAGCCGGTGCTCGGCCTCGGCACCCCGGATACCTTGCCTCCCGGATCGGACCTCCCCATAACGGTCCACTGGGACCGGGACTACAGTTACTGGGTCCGGCCCGGTACGGTGACGGTCACGCTTTATGCCGTCCCGGAGGGGACGCCCTGTTCGGCGTGGACCCTCCGCCGGGTGGCAGGCCCCGGGACCCCCGGACAGGACACCGCCGATTACTCCGTTACCGTCCCGGACCGCGAACTCCCTTCGGGGAAATTTATGCTGATCGCTTCCGACCCGTTCAGCGGCGCAGTCGTCCGGAGACCGGTCGAACTGCACGGGTCCGCAGCAGCAGCGGCCGGTGTCCCGGCAGTCCGGCCGGAAGATACGCTCTCCCTTCCTGGGATAGATACTGAGATATTTTCGTGAACGACCGCGCAGGTCCTGCGGAATTTAAAGATCTGATAGGTATCCTTGCCGGTCATCCGGCGCACAGGAATCTCTTTTTTTGGGACCCGGCATACCGCCTTTTTCCTACCGGTTAGTACGGGCTAGAACAGGAGACGGGGAGCCGCGCCGGACCCGGACCGCCGGGAAAAAAGATCAGGACGGGGCCCTGCCCATGTGGAAGGTGGCCGTGGGGTCCAGTTTGTCGAACGTGTACGAGTCGCTGTACGTGATAGTATCGATGACCGGGAACGTGGAACTGTCGCTGAAGCTGAAGGGGGATCCCACCGCCTCGCGCCCCTCAGCCGTGTAGCATGCATCGGCAGGCTGGGTGAGTTCCGTTGGCGGGTTTTCGGCATAGTCGGTGACCGGGCAGCCCGTATCGGTCTGCTCCACGTTCTCCTTCGGGAGGGGGATGTCCTTTGCCGTCTCGTCGAACATCGCCGTCCACCGGCGCGAAGAATCGCCGGAAGTGTTGTACTCCATGCTCCCGCCCGCCCACTGGTACCCGTCATAGGTGAAATGGCAGGGGATGAACGTGCCATCCTT
>DATKMN010000095.1:0-15981 GCA_035541835.1 Methanoregula sp. | reverse complement strand
CCGCGAGACTGCCGGTGTCCTCGTCGAGCCTATCCAGGGCGAGGCAGGTGTCATCATACCGCCGGACAGCTTCATCGAGGGGATCCGGGAGATCTGCGATGAGAAAGACGCGCTCATGATCGCCGACGAGGTCCAGACCGGTATGGGGCGGACCGGGAAATGGCTAGGCGTCCAGCACACAAAAGCCGTGCCCGATATCGTCACCCTCGCAAAGGGCATTGCGAGCGGATTCCCGATGGGAGCGCTCGTCGCCCGCGATGGCCTCGAGTTCAAAAAGAGCGAGCACGGGAGCACGTTTGCCGGCGGCCCGCTTGCCTGCGCGGCAGCCCTCGCCACCATAGGCGTGATCGAAAGCGTCCTCCCTCAGGTGAAAGCAAAAGGGGACCGGATAGGAACGGGCCTCGCACAATATCACCCTCGGGTCCGCGGCCTCATGGTCGGGATCAGCGTCGGCGACAGGTGCGGGGAAGTCCAGAAGCGGTGCGCGAAGGAAGGTGTCCTCGTGAACTGCGCAGCGGACGGGAACCTGCGGCTTGTCCCGCCGCTCGTCATCAGCGATGCGGAGATTGACCGTGTGGTCAGGGTAATCGATGGAGCGCTTGGTTCGGTCGGTCTATAAGGAAGGCGGCTACGTATTTGCAAAGAAAGCGGAGGTTATCGCCCGCGAGTACGGCATCGGCCGGATCGCCCGCCTCGCCAGCAACGAAAACCCGGAGCCCCCCTCCCCCGCCGCGATTGCGGCAGCGGACCGGGCAGTCCGCGAGGCGAACCGGTACCCTGACGAGAGAGCGGGAGTCCTCGACGCCGCACTCAGGGAGTTTTACGGCGATTATACCTTTGTCACCGGCGTAGGGATGGACGGGGTCATCGAGACCCTCATCCGCACGCTCGTCGAACCGGGGGAGACGGTCGCCGTTGCGACGCCGACCTTCTCGTTTTACGGCCTCGCCGCACGGGGCCAGGGTGCGCAGGTTGTCAATGTCCCCCGGGACCGCGATTTTTCGGTCCGGGCAGAGGACATGATCCTCGCCGGGAAAACGGCAAAGATCACGGTCCTCTGCACGCCGAACAACCCGACCGGCAACGCAACCTGCGTGGATGTAGTCAGGGAGATCCTCGAAGGCATCGACGGCATACTCTTCCTCGACAATGCGTACGTCGAGTTCTCCGATTACGATTACCTGCCGCTGTTGAAAAAACACGACAACCTCGTCATCGGCAGGACCTTCTCCAAGGTCCATTCGCTCGCCGGCCTCCGGATCGGGTACGGCTTCGTACCGGCCTGGCTCGCCCCTTACTACCGCAGGGCTTCCACGCCGTTCACCGTCAACGCGGTATCGGCGGCGGCAGCAGCGGCAGCGCTCACCGACCGGGAACACGCAGAGCGGTACATCGGGCAGGTCCGGCGGTGGAAGAAACGCTTCGCCGACGAGGTGAAGTACCCGGTCCTCCAGTCGGACGCAAACTTTGTGATGGTCGACGTCTCGCCCGGAAACGGGGACGCGATGGTGGAACGGCTGGCGCGGGAAGGCGTCATCGTCCGATCGTGCCGGAGCTTTTCCGGCATTCCCGACCACTACATCCGGGTCAGCATTGGCGAGGACTGGGAGAATGAGCAGTTCGTCCGGGTGATCAACTCGCTATGATGTGCGGTATTACCGGGACTCCCGGGACGGGAAAGTCGGCAGCCGGGGAAGAACTCATGAGACGCGGGCATACGGTAGTCCGCCTCACGGACACGATCGGGCCGTACGTGACCGGGACCGACGAGGAACGGGACGCACGGATCGTCGATGTCGACCGCTGGTCCGCGGAGTTTGTGCGCGTCGACGGGTTTGTCGAGGGGCACCTCGCCCAGTACCTGCCCTGCGACCGGATCGTCGTCCTCAGGTGCAGGCCCGACGTGCTTCAGGTACGGCTTGCAAAGCGGAAGTACCTGAAGGAGAAGGTACGGGAGAACGCCGAGGCCGAGGCGCTCGATGTCTGCCTTATCGAGACGGTTGAGGAATTTGAACCGTCGCAGATCCTCGAACTCGACACAACAGAACGCACGACTGCGTCATGTGCAGATGCGATCGAAGGATTTGTCCGGGGGGACGTCCCGCCCTGCCACGGATTCACCGACTGGTCGGCATTCATCGGGGTGCCGCAATGACGCTCGACCAGTACCGGAGCCACGCGAAGGTGTACATAGACCCGTTTGTACGGGTTGCGATCCGGCTCCGGCTCACGCCGAACTTCTTCACCATCGCCGCCCTGCTCGCATCCGCTGCGGCCGGGGCCCTCTTCTTCTCCCGGATGGAACTGCCGGGGATTGCCGCGGTTGCGGTGAACGCCGTCTGCGATGCACTCGACGGGGCAGTTGCGCGGGAGATGCAGATCCAGAGCAAGCGGGGCGACTTCCTCGACCATGCGGTGGACCGGTACGCAGACATCTTTATCATCACCGGCATTTTTGCCGGAGGGCTCGTCCCGTGGCCGATCGGTGTCTTTGCCCTCACCGGGGTCCTGATGGCATCCTATCTCGGGACGCAGGCCCAGGCCGTCGGGGTCGGGCGGTATTACGGCGGCCTTCTCGGCCGGGCCGACCGTCTCGTCCTTATCCTCGTCGTGGGCCTCATCGACCTCTTCGTCCCGGTGACGTTCTTCAGCCTCACCTGGCTGGGCTGGCTGCTGGTGCTGTTCGGGGTGTTCGGGCACATCACCGCATTCCAGCGGTTTGCGTACGTCTGGGCGAAGGTCGAGTGAATGTGTCGTCGGATCAGCGAGGACAAGGGCCCTTCGACACCGCCCTTCCCTGGTGGCGGAATTTTTCCTTCGGGTGAGTATCTGTATTTCTCTTCGGAATATTTGCAGAGATCTTTATCGATAATCCAGGAATCCCAATACATCTTCTTTGACCTTTGAATCCCGGTAACTTCCTGCCACGGGGTGAGGGGCGCCAGACCCCGAACACCCGTGGGGCCATCGTGAATCCAGGAACAGCCTCATAGTGGGATGTTTTCGATACAAAAACGGACCTGACTGGAATGAATTATTTTAGTTTGTAGCGAACCTGTGAGGGTCCCCAATGACTGCGTTCATCGCAATGGGGAGGAAACAACAACCCCTATTTTCTGACCGGTTTCAATTCATCCCGACGAAAACCGGTTAATGATATACCGGGTCATATTCTTCCCGGTGATGCTGCGGGTCGAGGCATCGATACGGATGAAGAAGATCTCCTCGCTTCCCGTGTCGACAAAGATCGGCTTATCGGAGGACGTGATATGGATGTGACAGACGGTCATTCCGGAAACCACCGGGAAGGTGATGTGGATGAACCGGCTTGCCGTGCTGTAGATATCGGGAAGATATTTCCGCACCACGGAATCGATGAGCATGCGCCGGTACCCGTCAGGGTTCCGATCGGTCTCGTGCAGTTTCTCGTAATCCTTGTCGATTCCGACAACCCTGAGTATGTTGTGCACCCGGTCTTCCTGGATACCGATGATGAGGTCCCCGCCATCGGTATTCAGGAAACCCGCGATCGACCGTGCGATGATGAACTTCGAGGCATTGTTCCGGTACTTCCGGACTTCCACCGATTCGGCCGCGGCGATCTCATCTTTGGTGAGATCGCTGCTCCAGAGGGACTGGAGCTTGAACTCCACGTGATCGCATTCCCCTGTTTTGAGCATCTCCTGGATCGTCCCCGGTTCGTCCTGCGCCACGGCAGGCATCCGGCATTCCCGGTTTTTCAGGATATACCCGGCTCCCGCGGCTATCCCGATGAAAAGCAGGGACTGGAAAAGGACCCCCCCGATATGCATGAGGTCGGGGACGATAAAGGGTACCGAGACCATGAGATAGGCAACGGCACAGCACCCGGCGAGATACTTGCTGCGGTCGGGATAGAAATACGCGGTGTAGAGTATCGGAAAATAGAAGAGCTGGGGGACGACCGTGCCGAACCCGGCTGCCATAGAGATGAACGTTATGCCGATGATCGAGATCGTGATCGACCCGATGACCCAGGACCTGATGAGGTCGGTCTGCGACACGCGGGACTGCAGCAGGGACTCAAATCCCGTAATCCCGGGGGAGGTGTTCATGAATAGAAAGGGCTTTGTCCGGGAGGTTTATATTTGTGCCGGGAAAGGGTCCGGAACGGGGACTATGGAAACACCGGCAACGTTCCCGCCCGGACCGGAACGAACGGCAGACGGGGTGTACAGTCCCATTCGTGTTTGTTTCACATTTCTCATAAATCCCGGGCGTACTCCAGCGCCGCGATTGCGTCGGCCCGTTTCTGGTCGCACGCGTGCTCCCCGGCCCAGGCAAGGAACCTGCCCCGGGTTCCCTCATCCACCGTGCCTGCGGCTGCTGCGACAAGGGCCTGGTAGGTCCGAGACGGATAGAAGAGAGAGCGGGCTGCCCTGAGGAAGGCGTCATGGGCCGGCCGGTCTATGATCCCGGTCCGCAGCGCTTCGCTGAGCGTGCAGCGGATATTGACAAGAGGCTCTGAGAGCGCAAGGCCAGATTCCGGGTCGAACACGAGCGCGACTTCGTCGTCCGATTCGAGCTCCCCGCTCTTATACTGCCGGTAGATATCCCCGATCCCGACCATCCCCAGCGTGTCCATCTCGGCAGCACGGAGGGCGCCCATGCTCGATGCACCGATAACGGTCACCCCTTTTTTCACCGCATGGAGGATCTCGCGGTGGGCAACGGCGTTGTCCTGGTGGAAGACCCCGTCGATGAGGCAGATGACCGCGGCACCATCGGCTACCGCCCGCGTAATGTCGCCCCGTTTGGCCGGGGGCCGGTATTCCGCGGCGAGGATCGACTCCGCCTCGTGCTTACCGAGGCTTGGCCCGAGAAAGACGATGGTCCGCTGCATTCTTCAGCCGCTCCCCCCGGCGCTCGGGGTCCATGGCGAAGACCTCCAGGCCGGGCACGATCACCCGGACTACGGGGATCCCGATCTCCTCCCGGGTCAGGTCGGCGACGATAACCCGGTCGAGGCCTTTGCTTTTCAGGGCTGCCATGATATTCCGGATATCGGAGAGGAAATCATCGGTATCCGATGAAGGTATATCGCTGTAGCTGACGCTCCCGTTGTCCCGGAACCAGTACCCGTTGATCCGCTTTGCCCGGTCATACCCGATCTTCTTACGGAGGTCGGCGATCGTCGTGTCTTCCCGGGCACCGTGGATCTGCGTAAGCCGGCTCTGGGCGACCTCGGTAAGGGCACGCATCACCGCAATCCGTGTGTTCGTGTGGGTGCCGATCCCGATGGTGAGGAGGCTCGGATCTTTCAGGAGGACATCGTCGGATACTGCCGCGATTGTCGGGATTCCGATATCGCTCGTGATGTCCCGCACCGTCACTTCGACCTGTGCGTCGGCAAACTTCTTCTGCATGGCGAGGAGGTCCGGGTCGTCGATCCCGACAACTGCCGGGCCGGTGTCCCGGGTTGCTTCGACAAGAGACCATGCGTCCCGCTCGATGACCTCGGCGAGGGCGTGGAAGACTGCCTCTTCTATCGTGTTTCCCGAGGCGAGGCCGTTCGTGCTCGTCCGGAACGGCCCCCGGTGCCGCGGGGGGACCGGGTGGAAGACCGCATAGGCCGGCACCCATACCTCTTCGTCGTTTGCGATATCGTATCCCTTGAACCACGACGTGAACCGGTCGGTCACCGCTCCTTCGGGAAGGATCAGGTCAGAAGGGTCAACGAAGGGTTCAACGCCCTCGAGCTCCTGGACCAGCGCGACCCTGATGTTCCGGTCATGTACCTCTGACGAGTACCGCTCGATCCCTTCCATGATCGCGGAGATCCTCGACTCCTCGACGGTGGCCCCCTTCCCGTTATACACGGTGATCGCGCCGTCTTCGGCAGTCGGGCGGATACAGGAGAAGACCGGGATCCCGATTCGGTCGAGGTTGGTGATATCCGCAACCCTCGTTATGCCGGCCGCCGGGACCTTCGGTTCGATCCTCTTTAACGTCTCCTCGAGCGGCACCGCCCGCTGCGTTTCGTTGTTGTAGGCTTTTCTGCAGGATTTCAGCTGCATGGGATCACCATGGTACGCTTGCGGCTATGAAAAAAACAGCCGCGGCAGGTAAAGAAAATAGTCCGTGCCGGGGTTTATACATGTTCATACGCTCCATGGCCGGGCTGGAGGGGATTTTGAAAGTGCGTGGGAAACCGGCCTGTCGGTTTCCGGGTCACGCAGCAGGGAGCGTGTCCGCAAACGCCCTCACCCGTGCAGATGCGCCCGGCCTCAGCGGGACGCCATGGCCCACAAGGAGGGTATCGAAACTGAGGCCCGCGATTTTTTTGATCGAGGCGGTCTCCGCCGCGAGGTCCATCGTGAATCCCGGCGGGCCCCGGACGAGCGCTGTGCCGTCGAACCGGATCGTGTCGCCCGAGAAGTAGGTGCCTGTTTCCCCATCAAGGAAACCGGCGCTGCCCGGGGTGTGGCCGGGCGTATGGACGCAGAGAAGGCCGTCGATCCGGTCGCCGTCTTTCAGGAGGATATCCGCAGTCACATTTTCCGGCCGCATGACCGCCCCCGCGACCTTGAGGAGAACGCCCTTGATCCCCGGGTGGCCGGGCGGCGCGATCTTTCCGGAAATGTAATCCGCCTCAGCTTCGTGGGCTGCGATGCGTGCATCGGGAGCTGCCTTCTTCAGGGCAGCAGCACCGCCGGTATGGTCCATATGGAAATGGGTGATGGCTATGGTCCCGATCGCCGATGGATCACGGTGCAGGGTGCCGGTGATATAGTCAAGGATCTTCTTTCCGCTGCCGGGCAGGCCGGTGTCGATAATCGTAAGCCGGTCCCGGGCAATGATGTAGCAGTTGCCGTTCACGCCGTCCACCTGGTGGATATTCTGCACTACCTCCATGATCTTCCTCAGGTTCCGGAATTACCTGCACGGTGTCTTATAGTTGTTTCCTGGGCCCGGGCGGGCTTCCCGGCCGGCTTTTCCATCCCTAAAAACCGCTTCCGGAAGGCGCCCCAAAATATAATTAGTCAGGGGAATATTCGGGAGTCATTCCGAGATGGTCGGATAGGTTGAGGTGTTATGACGGATTCTGTTTCTTCCGCAATGGCAGCCGTCGAGCACTGGATCGGGAACCCGGTCTCGCTCGCCCTGCTCAATTTCGTTGCTGCCGAAGACGGTTGCGGGAACCGGCTCTCAAATGCAATCGATATATATCTCGGATCGGAAAAGGATGTTTGCTGGAAGTGCCGGCTGGCCTCGAAGATCGTGGGGCAGACCCTAAGAAAAAGCAGCAGCCTCTTCGGTGTCGGAGAGGACGATATCCGGAAGGGGCTGGCAGAGCCGGTCTTCCGGCGCGGCCTCATCAACGTCCTTTCCGGCATTGCAAAATACGGGATAACCCGGCCGCAGATCGTGAACGCCCCCTTTCTCGTGGTCTGGGACTTCACCCACCGGTGCAACCTGAAGTGCGTCCACTGTTACCAGGACGCCCAGCAGGCGCTTCCGGACGAGCTTTCCACGGAAGAGGCAAAACAGGTCATCCGTGAACTGGCAAAGGAAGGCGTCGTGGTCATCGCATTCTCGGGAGGCGAGCCCCTGATGCGGAAGGACTTTTTCGAGATTGCGGCATACGCCCATCAGCATGAGATCTATGTCGCTCTGGCAAGCAACGGAACCCTCATCACCCCGGAAGTGGCGGACCGGATCTTCCGGGCCGGCGTGGACTACGTGGAAGTCTCGATTGACGGGAAAGATGCCGCAAGCCACGACGCCATGCGTGGCATACCCGGGGCATTCGACCGGAGCGTGGCAGGGATCAAAAACTGCGTGGCAAAAGGGATTTTCACCTGCATCGCAACGACTGTGACGAGTGCGAACTATGATGAGCTCCCGGAGATCTATGCGCTCGGGAAAACGCTGGGCGTCCGCAGGGTGATGGCGTTCAATTTCATCCCCACCGGCCGGGGGACGGCGATATCGGAAAAGGATATCACGCCGTGTCAGCGGGAAGACCTCCTCAAGTACATCCTCTCAGTAAACCATGGCGGAGCATCTCCGGATATCCTCTCGACCGCGCCCCAGTTCGCCCGGGTAGCCCTGGAGGCGGAAGGGTCCGGCTGTGTTCCGGTCGGCCATTTCCATAACGGCGAGGGGCTGGGGGGGAAGACACGGATGCTCGCGGACTTTATCGGGGGGTGCGGGGCAGGCAGGCTGTACTGTTGCATCGAGCCTTCCGGTGATGTCCAGCCATGCGTTTTTCTGCCGGTCGCGGTGGGAAATATCCGGGACCTCCCGTTCTCCGAGATCTGGCATTCGGCACCTGTGCTCAGAGAACTCCGGGACCGGACGCTCCTGGAAGGCCAGTGTGGGAACTGCAAGAACAACCTCGTCTGCGGGGGATGCCGTGCCCGGGCATATGCATACTTCGGGAATTTCCATGCCCCGGACCCCGGCTGCGTGAACAACGGCGATGCATGGGACGCAGTCCAGTCAAAGGTCCCCGTCTGCCACAGGGGAATTTCCGGGACTGCCATGGCGGAAGGAAACGTTGTTTACCTGGCCGGTGCCGGCTGAAAACGATAATCGGCCGGCTCCGCCCCGGTCTACGGGAATGGATCCGGCGGACCGAAAAAAAACTCTTTTATTTCCCCGGTCCGGCGGGCAGCGGGACATCCTTCCGGTAATCCGTGGTGATCCCGTTCATGCACTTCCCGATAAGCCACACGGTGATATAGGAGATCGCAAAGACCGTGACCATGACCGTTACGATCCCGAGCGCCTCTATCCCGAGCTGCTGCACTGCCGCAGTCCCGCCGCCGAAGAGGATGCCGTCCGGCAGGTTCCCGTTCCCGGATGCGACCGCGAAGGGGTGCTGGGTAAAGAACGCTATCATCAGCACCCCGAAGAGCCCGCCGACGAGATGGCCGGGGAAGAGGCCCACCGGATCGGAAAACCATCTCATCTTCGAGAAGAACCTCTCAAAGTAACCATAGAGCGGTCCGCAGATAATACCGAGAACGACCGAACTCGCCGGGCTGACGAAACCCGCGATCGGGGTTATCACGATCAGCCCCATGAGGATACCATTTGCGGCGTAGATGAGGCCCGGGTCTTTTTTTGTCTCAAGGTACTTGAAAGACATCAGGGAGAGAAACGAAGTCGAGGCACAGAGGAAGGTAGTGAGGGCGACAACTCCCGCCGAGGCGTTCCAGGCAAGGGTGCTGCCGGGGTTGAACCCGAACCACCCAAGCCAGAGGAGCAGGACGGCGATCGTGATCCAGCCCGGGCTCACGTTCACCGGCACTTTCGGGCTTTCCACGAACCCTTTCTTCTTCTCCTCCTGCCAGATCTTCAGCACGATTGCAAGCCCTGCCGCCGCCGCGGCACCGTGGACGACGAGGCCGCCGGCAAAATCTCGCATGCCGATGGAATACAGCCACCCGCTCGGGTTCCAGATCCATGCCGCCGGGAGGTTCCAGATAATGGTGAAATATACGACCGAGAAGACGCAGAAGGAAGACAGTTTCATCTTGCGCAGTGCGATGACGCCAACGAGCGCAAGGGTGACGGCGGCAAATGCAGTCTCGAAGAAGAAGTACGACGGGAGGGTAACGCCGGTATTGAAGAAGGCCGGGCCCATCGACCACCAGATTCCCTGGAGGACGCCGGGGATATCCGTCGCAAATCCACCGAGGAATGGTGCCGAGTAAAGCGGGTTCCCGATGAGGCCGCCGATACAGGGAGCAAACGCGGTGTTGAAGCCGACCGCAGCCATCACGAAAAACCCTGTACAGATGATGATGACCGTCTTCCGGAGGCTCTTCCGGTACCCCTCCCCGAGCTCCCCGACTTCGAGAAGCCCTACCGAGATGGTCATGAGGAATACGAGCGCCCCGCAGAGGAGGACCCAGAGGCTGTTGAAGAGGTTTATTGTCACGGTTGTGTCTGTCATGGTTCGTACCCTTTTATCCCTCACCGGAAAAGCCCGGCTCTTCTCCCGGCCGGTTCATTTGTTCGCTCCTGCATTCTGCCGGTATCGTTGCGCTGCTTCGGATCCAAGAAGGCAGAAGGTCAGGTTTACGAGACCGAGCTCTTCGATGAGCGGGCAGCCCGGGCAGATGCACCCGAGGTCCTCGGTGACGCATGAAAAACTGATGCCGTACACGCAGTAGAGCAGTTCCTTCCCCGCCTTCGCGCACTCGTTATAGGTCGGGCAGTCCGGGCAGATGCACCCGGCTTTCAGTTCATCGATCCTCTTCTCAAGCTCCGGAAGAGCGGTATCGAACGCATCCACGGGAGCATCACCTCCTGTACATCACGGCGGGCACACCGCCGTGCACACCCTTGATCTTCCATTCCTGGCGCAGGACTTTTTCGAATTTCGTACCAAGGTCTGAGAGCTCCCTGGCCGTGAAATAAAACGGGGCGTGGGGGAAGACCTCGGTCTCTTCCCTTGCCCAGTGGCTGCTGATGACATCATAGAACGGGAATATCCTCGGGCGCCAGAGACGGTCGCCGGAGGAGAGCCCGGCAAGGTCCTGTGCCAGCATCGCCATGCCCCGGTGCTCTTCGATGAGCACGAGCGTTCCGGGGCGGAGTTCATTGTTCTTCTCCATCACGGGAAAGATCGTCGCTTCTTCCGCTATGTGGTGGGAGAGGATACGGTTGACAAGGAACGGGTAGACCTCGTCACGGAGTGCAGTTTCAGCCTGGCTGCTGTTCCACAGCCGCTCGAACATGAGACGGAAATCATCGTGGTCCCGTTTGATATGTTCGCCAATCGTGGTACTCATAATCCAACCTGTCCTGATTAACCCGGCATACAGGCACACGTTTTTTCCGGTAGTTCAATACGCCGGGCTTTCTGGTGCTCCGGTACCGGCACGCTCTTATAAAAAAATATGGGTGAACCGGACCCGCCGGATGCCGGAAGGCCCGGGGAGTTTGTCCTGTTCAGGGCCCTGTGCCCCCGAAGAGCCGGATGTTCCGGCCTGGCAGAAACCGGGGCACGGGATCGCAGCGTTCCGGGATCCCCGCGAACGGTATCGAAAGAGATAATTATATGGAACGTTTATGTGGCTTAAAAAATGATTTCGGAACCTGCTCTGCGTGCCCGGCCGGATAACCATATTTCCCCCGGTGAATTCCTGCTCCGGGCCATGGTGCGACCGCTGCCCCCGTGCCGGGGCGGTGATGCAGTGACGCCCTACGTGAGGTTCGGGTTATGATCACCTGGCTGGCCCAGGCATACCGTGACCTTTCCTACGAGAGGAAACAATGGATAATCCGGTTTTTTTCCCCGGCAAAGTTCGTCCTCACCGCGGTGAGCGACCTCTTTTTCCACGTCTACAAGGTATCCGGGGACGCAAACGCCGTTTTCATCACCTCCCTTGAGCCGGACACGAGTTTCGTACGGTATTTTTATCCCGATGCAACCCTTCAGAAAACCCGGACGATATTTGCATGGTCGCTGCCGGGCGAGATCCGGCGGAGCGAGAGGGCTATCATCGCGCTGAACCGAAACCTTGTGCCGTTTTTCCGGAACGGCGTTTTCACTGTCCCGTTCGTCCGCCAGGTGGTCAGCCTCGACAAGCCCCCGGAGACCCTCAAACAGTTCCGGAAACACAAAAAAACAATCCAGTCGTACACGGCAGAGATTTCAAACGACGCAGAACACCTGAAATTCTTTTACGAGCAGATGTACCTGCCGTTTATCCGGGAGAGGCACAAGGATGCCCTCATCGAGGATATCTCAAAACTGCAGTACCTTCTCAAGAAGAACGGGGAGCTCATCCTCCTCCGGCACCAGCAGGAATTGGTCGGCGGGCTCTTCTGCAAACGGATGGGGGGTACCTATTACGCGCTCTCCGTCGGACTCATCGATGACCGCTGGCTCTCGGAGGACGCGGTACCCGCCCTCTTCTACCATTCCATGATCCGTGCCCGGGAGCTGAATGCCCGGTTCGTGGACTTCGGGGAGAGCAGGCCATTTCTCTCCGACGGCGTCCTGGAATACAAGCGCCGGTGGGGCGGGCGAGTCATCCGGAACGAGCGGGACAATTACTATTACCTCTTAAAAAACGTCGCGAGGGACGGCCTGATTTATATCGAAGAGCAGGGGCTTGCCGCACTCGTCTCCCCGGAGTCCGCTCGTTCGTTCCTGAGCCACCCGGATCCGGGCATCCAGCTCAGGATCATGGGAGGGGAGGGGAAGGATACACCTGTTGCCGGAGAGCCGGTAATTCCGGTAAAGAGCAAAAGGACCCTCGCTTTCGTGTACGGACTCGCGAACAGGATTCACAGCTACCAGAAGTCCATCATCCGCAGATAGTGAGCGCGAAAGCAATCCCGACATTTGCGCGCTCAAACGGACACGACGCGGTGTCGCATTCCCGTGCTTTCTTCATCGACGGGAAACCGGATCGGCCGTGAGTCCGCCTCCCGGGGCGTTACGGCCAGCACGAGCCGGAACTGGCATTTTTGTTTTGAAGCGGCCGCTCATTTCCGGTTTATTTCCGGGCCGGCCCGGAAGCAGAGGACGGCACACCGGTGCCGGAAAATCCGCAACTGTTTTCTATTGGGTTCTCCGGACAATCCGCCACATTCCTGAGCCGATTTCTGGCGCAGGAGAGAAGTTGAGCGGCCTTAGAATTTTCAACTGCATTTAAAATATTTCGTCGCCAAGCTTGATTTTTTTCATGCCAATATCCAGTAATCCGACCATCCATCTTCTGAACTCGGCAACGCTCGTCGGGTTCTCCGGGGGCCTGCGGTTGTATATCGCGTTCCTCCTCGCCGGGCTCGCACCGAATTTTCCGCTCGTCCTGGCTGCATCCCTGATCATCTATGCCACGTACACCCTTGACCGATCGCTGGACAATACCGAAGACGATGTCAACCACGGGGAGCTCGCGGGTGCCTGCAAAGCCGCGGGACTTGCCGCGAGCGCCGTCGCAATTGCCGGCGGCGGACTGCTCTTCTTTACCAAGAGCCTTTTTTTCCCGCCGTTATTCCCGTTCATTGTCGGCATCCTCTACTCAAAGGGAATCCCGCTCGGGAGGTGGAAGATCAAGCTCAAAGGAGGGTGCGGAATGAAAAATACCGTCATCGGGATCACCTGGGGAGGGACGATCGCGCTCGTTATCGCGGCGTCCGGCGCGGTCATCCCGGCTGTCGCCATCGGCCTCTATTTCGGGCTGAAACTCTTCATCAACTCGACGATCTTCGACCTCAAGGACATCAAAGGGGACCTTGCTGCCGGTATCCGGACGCTCCCGGTCGTGCTCGGGGAACGCAGGCTGAAACTGTTCCTCTTTTTCCTCTTTGTCGTCCAGCACCTCATCCTGCTTGCCGCGATGGCTACGGGCGTGATCGCCTGGTACGGGCTGGTCTTTCTCTACAGCCTTGTCTCGGCCGGGATGGTCATAGCCTGGTACTCCCCGGCATTCGAGGCAAGCCCGTCATGGCTGAAAAGGCGTTTCCGGAATATCCTGATCGACGGGGAATCGTCGGTCGCCGTCGCGATCAGTACTTTCCTTTCCGGTTGACCGGGCGCGAGAGCCCGTCGTAATAGGAGAAGAGGTCATCCCCCCATTTTATCGCCGATGGTTCAGCGCTGACCATGTCCTGTTTCGAATCGAAAATACCGGTGTTGGTGAACATCGAGATGCTGAAGAAACACTCGGTGACGATAAACGCGAACTTCAGGGTATCGTCGTAGATCGAGAGAGAGGCATTCTCGTACTGGATCCCTTCGAGAAGGAGGTCGTAATATTCTTTCTTGATCTTGTTGAACGCGTTCTTCGAGAGAATAATCCGTACTTCCCTGCCCTCCTCCGCGAGCGCGAGGAAGAACCGAGGGTAGATCGGGTGGACGATCGGAGAAATTCCCGCAACTTTTTCCGACCTGAGGATCATCTCGAGGAACTGGTTGTGGGGCTCGAAACTTTCCTCGATCCCGGCCTCAACGATCCGGGGGTTTTTCAGCTCGCCGAGCCGGACGAGGAACTCCCAGGGCAGTGCGGAGATATCGTGTTCGTTCCAGTATTTCCTCTGCTGGTCGATAACCGTCATCGTGCTGTCGAAGGTGTCGAGGTGGAAGGCGACGAGTCTCCCGACATCGGTCAGACAATACGATCTCCCCTCCTTGACGATAAGGCCCTCGTCCTCGAGGATCTTGATCTGCGGGAGCATCCCCGATGCGGTGACGTTCAGCCGGGTCTTGATCTCGTCCCATGACCGGGAACCTCCCCGCAGGAGGATGAGGAGGTTCTTCCTCTTCTCAGATGTAGTTACGGTTGCGACAAGGTCTGGCATAGAACGGCGGGTCCAAATCCACCGGATAGTTGCTATCCGGTAGTAATTAAAATTTTAGTTTTTAATTTCGCCTGACTGCAGGCAGTTTAACGGATATTCGGTGGATTTTATCCAATTTGGCGCTTAATCGGCCCGCAAACCCACCGGGAGATACGTGCAGATAAAATTTTTCGACGGTAAATAAAAAAAAATAATTTTTTCCAGGTTTCTGGAACATGCTGCGTTGCGCTTTTGGGGCAGGACGCAGTATTCTCCGGCCTGCACCCGTGGCGGCGATTCCCGATAAATTCCGCCGGGCATCCGATCATTCTCTCCCATCCCGGCACCCCCGCGATCTCGTAAAGTATATTGACTAATCAGTCAATGATCAACTATCAGTACGCAACCGGCCCGGGGCCGGCGGCACGGGCAGGGATTCTCACCATGCAGTACAGGACAGTACCAAAGACCGGCGAACAATTATCGGCACTCGGGTTCGGGGCGATGCGCCTCCCCATGAAACGGCTGAAAATCGATGAAGATCGAGCAATTGCACAGATCCGCTCCGCAATCGACGGCGGCGTCAATTACATCGATACCGCGGTCCCGTACCACGGAGGTGAGAGCGAGCGGCTCGTGGGAAGGGCGCTTGAAGACGGGTACCGCGCGAAGGTGAATATCGCGACCAAACTGCCGCCGTGGAGCGTGAAGACCCGGGAGGACATGGGCCGGATCCTCGGCATCCAGGTAAAAAAACTCAGGACCGATCACATCGACTACTACCTCCTCCACTCGCTCGAGGCCGGCCAGTGGAAGCGCCTCCTCTCCCTCGGGGTCCTGGAATTCCTGGACTCGGCGAAGAAAGCGGGGACGATCCGGAACGCCGGCTTCTCCTTCCACGGTGACCGGCGCACGTTCAGGGAGATCATCGACGCGTACGACTGGACGTTCTGCCAGATCCAGTACAATTTCGTCGACGAGACGAACCAGGCCGGGACCGAAGGCCTCCGGTACGCGGCCGCAAAAGGGGTCGCGGTCATGGTCATGGAGCCACTCCGGGGCGGGATGCTCGCCGGGAAACTGCCGGAAGAGGTGAAGCAGGCCTATGCCCGTACGCGGCCCGGGCGCTCAGCCGCCGAATGGGGGCTCCGCTGGGTCTGGGACCACCCCGAAGTGACGGTCGTCCTCTCCGGCATGAACGACGAGGGCCATATCGCCGAGAACATCAGGACCTGCGAGACCGCCCTTCCCGGCTCGATGGCACCGGACGAGCGTGCGGCGATCGGGGCCGCTGCCGACAGCTACCGCCGGCTTATGCGGGTCCCCTGCACCGGCTGCGCTTACTGCATGCCCTGCCCCTCCGGCGTGAACATCCCCCAGTGCTTCTCCCTGTACAACGATTACCACATGGGGATCAACCGCCTGATGGCCCGGGGGATGTACGGGCTGGCGCTGATGGGCGGAATGGGGACGCATGCCGATGCCTCGCTCTGCCGCGCCTGCGGGAAATGCGAGAAGGCCTGCCCCCAGAAGATCGCGATACCCGCCGAACTGGAGAAGGTGAAGGGCACGCTCGGGGGCCTTCGGACAAAACTCCTGCTCCCGCTCGCGAAGCTGATGTTCTCGGCAGAGGTCAAAGAGTGAAGACGGCCATCCTGCAACCGGAGATCAGCGAGGCTGCCAAAAACGGGT
>DATKMN010000094.1:0-10087 GCA_035541835.1 Methanoregula sp. | reverse complement strand
GAACCTCTCATACTTCGAAAAAAATCTGATGCTTTTTTTCCCGTGCGGGAT
Organism: Methanoregula sp.; assembly: GCA_035541835.1. Taxonomy (GTDB): domain Archaea; phylum Halobacteriota; class Methanomicrobia; order Methanomicrobiales; family Methanospirillaceae; genus Methanoregula. The sequence goes on along the minus strand of DATKMN010000094.1, from coordinate 10,036 downwards.
CTTATGTCCTTTACACTTCGAAGAAGATCTGATGATCTTCTTCTTGTATTCGAGGGTTCTTTCGAACCTCTCATACTTCGAAAAAAATCTGATGCTTTTTTTCCTGTACGGGATTTTTTAGGCCGATCACATTCTTTTCCGGACACCGGTTGGTTCACGTTTCAACCGGCCCAAACGCAAACCGGATCTCCTCCCATGCCTTTTCGAGCAGGCTGCGGTAGTACAGCACGTCGAACTTCCCGGCTTCCCACTCAGTATCCACCGTGTATGTGCGGGCGTCCCGGACAACGTACCCGATCTTCATGCCCGGTGCGACCCCGGCACAACCCCTGAGGTGGGCCTGCACCGCGGCACCCTCGAGGCACCGGTGCGCGTACGTGAGCCGGCTGATCCGCCGGTTGATCACCAGGTCCCGGGCATCCGCATCGGGGAGCCGTTGCACCGCAGATACGTAGAGTTCTTTGACATCTTCCCGGATCTGTCTAAGCCCGTCGCAGGTCTGCGCGCGGCTCATCGCGGTGAGCATCTCTTTCTGCATGGCGCGGATAAACTCCGGCGTGTCATGGCGCCGGGCGGCAATCCCCCGCACCTTGATGCTCCCGTCATCGAGCCGGCCGTAATACCGGTTGTAGGCACCGGTCCGGTCTTTCTGGGGAAGGAAGACGATCCAGTCGAAGTGCTCGATCTCCGTGGGAAGGCCGGTCCTGCGATCCACCTGCTCTTTCAGCGCGGCAACTGCCGGGCCCCGCACCCAGAGCGAGTCAACGATCCCGTGCAGTACGGTAAAACCCATCTCCTCCGCGATGGCCTTGGTCTGCATCAGGATCTCCCGGGAACGCCGGGTGATCTCCTCGTGCACCTCGATCCTGCCGAACTTCGCGTTCTTATATCCTGTGTACCCGAAGCACGTGACGAGCATCCACTTGAGGATTGAGTCGATCCCGTCGAGCTCCGGATCGGTCTTCTTCATCCGTTTCGTCACGACCCGGAGCCTTACCAGCGGTTCGAGTGCCGCGGAGAGGAAGCCGCGCCGCTCCGGGTGTTCGATGGTCTCCGGCGAGAGGTTCGCCTGCACGATGATGGTGGGGTACAGCGAGGTAAAATCGATCTCATCGACATTTTCGTATATGCCGGCCGCCGGCTGGAACATCATTCCTCCCCGGTCTGCCCCCCTGAGCTCCGAAAGATTCCGGGCTGTTTCCACGTCATTCTTCCGGAAAGGGACGACAATTCCCTGTCTCACTGCTTCATACACTTCGTAACCGGAGATGAGCGTGCCGGGGGTGAACCGCGAGGCGAGGTTTGGCGATATCCCGGCGAGCCGGGCCCCCATGAACACGCCGGCAAGCCCGCCGTCACGGTACACGAATGACTGATCGGTGTCGATGAGGATCCTGCCGTCCGGGATGAGGGCCGATGCCTTATGCTCCATCTTTCCATAGCTCCAGTACGACCGTGCGTCCATGGAGCGGTACTTCCCGCTCCGGGAGAACGGCATCCCGAGGCCGGATGCCCGGGCCTGCTCCTGCAGCTTTGGCATCCAGGTGTCGGCACCGGGCATCAGGATCACGTCCGGGTCGTACGATGCTACGAGCCCGAAGAAGTCGGAAAGGAGGGTGCGGCCGTCCCCGCCCAGCAGTTCGGGCCGGCCATCCCCGCACGTTACGCTGATACCGGTGCATGCGGCGGAGAGGGACGGGTTCCCGTGGATCCGGATCTCCATCCCGCGGAGATCGTGGGTAAAGGCGGTGGAAAACCGGCCTTCGCTCTCCCCCCCGCTGCAGGGTACGATTCCCTGTTCCGCCATGAAGCGCTGGTCACGGCGAACGTCGACATTGAAGAGCCGGGCGCTGTGCCCCGTCTGCTGCTCCACCGCCCCGGCGATCTTCCGGTCCCCGAAGACCCGGTACCCGGGGATCTCGCCGAAAATGGTCATAAAGGAGCAGGGCGAGGCCCGGAACCATTCTTCAAGCGAGTCGATCATTTCGTGGCAGGACGCGGGATCGGGCAGGTGGAGATAGAACGGCGGGTCGTACGGGTAGTGCACCACCCGGGTCGCAGTCCCGTCCTTGTACCACAGGTCCACCCCGTCCCCGCGGACTGCCGAGTCAAGGATCCACATCGCTTCCCGCCGCACTGCCCGGTTCCGCTGTCCCGGGTCTCCCGCCGGATTCCCCACCATTTCCGGATCCTGCCGCCTTCAACAGCTCCACAAGCGCAGAGAAGACCGCGGCTTCAACGGGATCGTCACATCCGTAAAACGCATCGCTCGCATGGAACTTTGCAAAGCCGGCCAGCCGCAGACCGTGCGGCCGGTCTCCCTCGCCGGCAAGCCGCGCGGCATGCTCCCAGCGCTCTGCCATGCCATTAACTTCCTGCCGGATGCTTGCGATGCTCCTGCCCATCATGACACCTCCAGCCGCGTCTGCTCAGGTGACAGCGCGGTGCCGCTCCCGTACGCAGGGGAGGCTGCCGGCGGACGCCGGCCTGCCGGGCCGCATGCCGGGATGAACTCGACCAGCCGGTCCGCGGACCGGGCAAGTGCATCGAACCACGGGTCACGGGACGGGGCGTAAAGGATAACCAGCGCCGTGAGCGCCGCAGCACGGAGCGCTCCGGCAATTGGTCCGGCTGCTTCTCCGGCCCCTTCGAACAGTGCGGGGTCATGCCCGACAAGGAGAATGGAATGCCGGGAGTTGTGCAGGATGGCCGGGAGCCGGGCTGCAGACGATACCGTAAGGGCCTCCCCGTACGGGAAGAGATCGCCGACACGGGCAGCAAGCCCCGGGCCGGAGGACACAAAGAGGATGAGGAACTTCCGGAGATCAGGGCTGCCCGTGAGTGCCGCGGCAAGCATACCTTCAGGAGCGACAACCGCAGTGAACGAGCCGGGATGGAGCGTAATCCCCGGGCCGAGCGTGATCATCATGGTGCCGGATCCCTCTCCTTTCCCGGGAAGATAAGGAGCAGGCCTGAGCGGGGTGAAAGTGAAAGTTAATCAGGACAACCTGCGGGCCGGATAACCTGCGTGCCCGCATCCGCCTCATACTGTCGCTTCAGCTGCCCCGGGACTGGCCGCGATCGCCTGCGATATCCAGCCCGGTGATGTCGTTGAGGACGAGAGACACCTGGTGTGGGGCGTGCTCCCCGGCCCGGAATTCCGGTGTCGCGTACGCGATTACCCAGAGCATCCCGGAGCCGGAAAGGTTCCGGATCCCTATGATATCGTGGATCTCCGTGCCTTCGCGGAAGGCACGGATCCATGGCGCAGACTCCGGCCGGAGTTTCGTCCCGTCGCGGTGAACCGGCCCGAGTTCCGGAATGAGGGCCGGCCTCCCCTTCAGCAGTTGCCGCGGTATACCAAGCAGCCGTTCCGCTGCCGGGTTGGCATCGGTGATATCTCCACGGGGGTCGATGACAAGGACCGCCTGGGCCATCGTTTCAAAGAGGCTCCGGAACTTCTGCTCCGACTCTTTGAGCTCGTGCTGGATGCGTTTCCGGTCGTTGATGTTCCGGGCAATGAAGATGATGGCGGTGATCGCATCGTGTTCATCCCGGACCGGTGAGATCGTAAGCGATGCGTAGAAATGGCTGCCGTCCTTCTTCCGGCAGAGGGACTCGAACGTCCGGAGCGGTTCGCCGGCAAGGATCATGCCGAGGTTGTGGTTGATCTTGGTATTGCGCTTGGGGGAAACGACTGCCCCGATACCCTGCCCGGACGCCTCCTCCGCAGTATAGCCGAAGATCTTCTCCGCACCTGCATTCCAGCTGAAGATGGTGGTATCGGGGTTCATCCCGATGATCGCATCGTCCGACTGCGCGACAATGGTCGCGAGCCGGGCGAGCTCCTCCTCTGCAAGCCGGCGCTCGGTGATGTCCTGGGCAGACCCCCGTATTCCAACAGGTTTTCCACTGGCATCCCGCTTCACTTCCCCACGGTTATGGACGAATCGTATGACACCATCCGGCCGGGCGATCCTGAACACCACGTCATATTCCCCTCTCCCGTCGAGGACTGCCTTCTCCAGTTCGGTGACTTTTTTCCGGTCGCCCGAAACGATTGCGGAGAGGTAGAGCGCACGGGTCGGGCTGACAGCAGAAGGTTCGTACCCGTAGATCCGGAAATGCTCGTCTGACCACCGGAGCGTCTCGGAGCCAATGTCCCACTCCCAGCTCCCGATATGGGCAAGTTTTTCTGCGGCGTCGAGAAGGCGCTGGTTGTCCCGGAGGGATAACTCCGAATCGCGCAGTGCTGCCATCAGCTGTTCCCGGCGGGTCATCTCCTTCTGGAGTTCGAGGTTTGCATGGTAAAGGTCGGCAGTCCGTTCCTCGACCCGCTCCTCGAGTTCGCTGTAGGCCTTCCGGAGCTTCTCCGCCGCCACTTTCCGGTCGGTGATGTCCTGGGTAACGACAAGAGTCCCGATAACTTCCTCAGCACTGTTCCGGAGCGAGGCCGACCGGAGCTCGGCCCAGAACCCCGAGCCGTCGGACCGCGTCACGCTGCATTCGGCCGGCGCACCCGCGCCACCCTTCTTCTGGAGCTGCCGGAAGTTCTTCACGGTCGCTTCGGCCGGCTGCGCCCGCAGGTACCGGGAGAATGCAGTCCCGAGCCCCTCTTCGAGCGAGGGCAGGTGCAGCATCTCGCTGGTTTTTGGCGAGAGAAATGCAAGCTTTTCATCAGTGTCGACAACTGCGATTCCGACCGGAAGGGTGTTGATCAGCGTGCGGTAGAACATCTCCGATTCGTGGAGCGTTTCTTCGGCGATCGCATGCGCTTCCCGGGTCCGCATCGCCTGGATCCCGAAGGAGACATCCTCGGCAAGCCGGGTGAGGATCTTCCTCTCCTCGCTGTCGAACGCGGAAGGCGACGGGGAATAAAGGAGGAGGGCCCCCTCCGGGCCCTGCTCCCGGTCCCTGAGGAGCGGCAGGCCGATCGCCGAACCATATCCCATCTCCTTTGCTTCGGCAGCCATTGCCCGGAAGCGCCGGTCCCGCCGGATGTTCCGGAGGACGGAAAACTTGTTTGTCCGGGCACTCGTGACGCCGGGACCCGTCCCCTTCACAGTGTCCTCACGGACGATGAGGGCCTGCCCGAGGGTGCCGTTGGCGAACCCGGCATCCGCGACCGGAAGCAGTACCGGCGGGTTTTTCTCCGGATCGAGGATGCCAATCCACGAATAGGAATAGCCCCCGGTGAAGACCATCACTTCGCAGATCCAGGTAAGGAGTTCCTGCTCGTTCTTCGCGTGCGAGAGCGCCTGGTTGCATTCCGTAAGGACCCTGAGGAGCCGGTTCGACCGCTTCAGCTCACGTTCGCGTTTCCGCCGGGTCTCGTTCTCCTTCTTGAGCCGGGTGTTCGCCTCCTCGAGCCGTGTCGAACCGTCGGCCACCATCATCCCGAGCCGGTCCTGTGTCCGGTCCGCCCGGCGATCGAGCTGGTGCCGCTCGATGGCGTACCGGAGCGTACGGAAGAGGTACCTGCTGTTCAGATCCTCCCGGACAAGGTAGTCGGTTGCCCCTTCTTTCAGTAACCGTAGGGCACCGGCCTCTTCCTGGCCGGAAGTGATGAGGACCACCGGGATATCGGGAGCACGCGTCCGGATCGTACGGAGGGCGGCGTTGTTCCGGTTTTCGGGAACATCCATATCGAGGAGTACGAGATCGAACGAATCTCGGGAAAGGATATCAAGGGCTTCGGAAAGGCGGGTGGCACGGACCATCCCGAACGATTCACCGGACAGGAGCGTATCGAGACTCTGCGATCCCGCAGCGCCGGGAATACCATTATCGATGATCAGGATCTTCATGCTTCCCGGCACCTGTCCGTAAAAAAAGCGATCCCGGACATCGTGCAACGACGTGACGAGGCAGCCGGGAACGCGCGCATAAAAGTAGTTCGCAGCAGGATGCCTTAAAAATGTCCATTACAGATGTCCGCGGGCAGGTACCGTAACAGCCTGGGCAGTACCGATCTTCCATGAGCGGATTTACCCGGTGCGGAGGCTGCCGTGCATCACAGGGGACCCGGAGGGGATCCGTAATCGGGCAGCCGCATGCTGACAGGGCCCGACCGGTAATCCGGCCGGGACACGCCGGGCCGGGAAAATCTTCATATATGCGGCCCGGGTTAGAGTCGCCGGAGCTCTGCCGGGCTGAAGGACCTGCCGGCAGGGGAGTTTGTGAGAAAGTTGTGAGGGAGACGTATGATGAAGAAGTTGGTAATCTCCGCAGTTCCCGTCATCCTTGCTGCGCTTTTAGCTTCTGCAGGATGCTCGTCAGGATCGGTATCAGGACCGGCTGCGAACGCGCAGCCACCCGCTGGTCAGGCCGGCACGGCTGCCACGGGATCTGATATTACGATTACCGCCATGAATCTCGCATACCCGGCCTACATTGCGGCCCCATCGTCACCGGGGACCTATCCGGGGATAGTGCTGATCCACTCGTTCAACGGCCTCGAACCCGGGTACCGGACTCTTGTCGACCGGTTTGCCGCGGACGGATATGTCGTGATTGCCCCGGAGTGGCAGACCTTCAACGCATCTCCTCCTGACGAAGACGTGGGTTCGCTCATCACCGCCGGCGTCGCGTACCTGGAGTCCCGTCCTGATGTGGACCCTGCCCGGCTCGGGCTAACCGGATTCTGCGCCGGGGGGAGATACACGATGCTCTTCCTGCCGCAGATGCCGGCGTTCAGGGCAGGTGTGGCATGGTACGGGTTCCCGTACAATGCAGGTTTTGCCAACGAGACAAGGCCAATCGACCACCTCGGCTCGCTCGCGGTCCCGATGCTCATGATCCACGGGAGCGCGGATATGGCAAGCCCGGTTACGGATATCTACAAGTATTCCACGGCCCTGGCACAGGCAAAAAAATACTATGAACTGAAAGTGTACGAGGGGGAACCCCATGGCTTCATGATCGTCAACGGCTCACTGAACGGAAGCGATGTCGCAAACGACGCCTTTGGAGAGATGGTCAGGTTCTTCAACCGGACACTCAAAGGGCCGGGCATCACCAGCTGACCTGCCGTGCGAGAGGTCCGGCCGTCCGGTTTTCAGGAGTAAATGCCGGGAAGGTATTTTTTTTATGGACACGGTTCCGTAGCGGGGAATTTGCGGGAACACCGGGAATCCGGCAAAAAAGAGAGATAAATGAAAAACCGGGGATCTTAGAACCGGGGTTTTCTGTGCTTCGGGAGACAATCCCTGCAGTATACCGGCCTGCCTTCTGTGGGCTTGAACGGAACTTCGCATTCCTTTCCACAGTCTGAACAGGTCACTTTCGTCATTTCGCGGGGGCCGAAATCTCTGGGCCCTCTGCTGCCACCAAAATTATTTGATCCATACATGGTTGTTACTCACAGTCTTACAACTGTGCTAGTAAACAGGGTGCGAAAGTATAAGAACCTGCGTGTCTTTACGAAAGTCCTTTTCGCCAGACGAACGCTGCTGATCACGAGACCCGGAACTCGGTATAAAGGGAGACGAGGGAGAGGCTGATCAGGTTCAGCGTCGTTGCTGAATACCAGAGATACGATCCCACGGTATCGAGCCGGGCTATCCAGCCGGACCAGAGCATTGCGCATATGATAGAGAACGTGAGGAGCGTGTCGAGGGCAAGGAAGGCGTTTGGCCGGTGGAAGATCCTTCCCGCCTCTGCGATTGTGCAGTACTCGAACCATGCAGGGCGGTTGAGGAGGTCGAGAACGATCCTTCCGGTATTCAGGATGACGTCCGCACCTGCCCAGATCACTATCCCCCATCCGATAATCGCAAGGCCGGGCCCGATGCCACCGTTCCCGGTTTTTATCGCCGTCAGGCCAAAGAGCAGCTTGAAGATGCAGAACGGTATGCCGATGGTGAGGCTCAGAAAGACCGGGCGCCGGAAAAAGTCCCGTATGGGATCGGATCCACCGCTCCGGACAGGACTGGGGGGTACTGTTGGATCGGGAGCCATGGTCGTTTTCCTCTGACAGGAGAATATGATTGGTAACGGTTGTTTTCCGCAGGTTTTTTCCGCTTTTTATTCGGTTCACCGGAAAAGATGATGAACGTGTCGGAACCGCTAACCCGGTATAGTATCCATGATAGTTCTCTGCTCCGGACCGGTCGGATAAACTGTAATCATCTCCGGAACCCGTGAAGGACCGGGCTCGTTACAGGAAGAAGCTGGTTACAGCGCCGGGCTGGTAACGGAACGGCCCTGCCGGATAACATATATAGGGATAGACAGCATGAAACCGGATCAACAGACTAATTCACGGGGATTTGTACATGCTGGCGCCGGAAGATGCGGATCTGCTCCTGAATATCCGAGACCTTGCAACCTATGTAAGCGAAGAGGTGCAGAGGGTTGGAGCGGAACAGAAGATTGTCGTTGACTGTTTACCGGAGGAACTTCGCCTCACCAGTTCCGGGTTTACCCACGGTCTCTCGATCGCGATCGATATCTGCGGGCGATGGACGATCAGTCCCCTGATCCAACCCGACAGCGAGGGCGAGTACGTACATGCCGGAGGGAGTTTTTCTACGGAGAGGACGCTTACGGTATTACGGGCAATCGCCCGCTGGATTTCCGGCGCAATGGCAGAACGCCCGGATGCGAAGAAAGGGAGGTTCCGGCTGGTCCTCGAACGGGCGCCCGCTACCTGATCCGCATCCCGGCCGGACCGGAAATAACCGACCTCGGGAACCCGAAGAACCCTGATGGGTTCTTCTCGTCCCCGGATCCCGCTTCGCGGGATTCTACGGAATCGGAAAAAGTCCATCAGGACTTTGCGGATACGATGGGAGGCGATGCCGCCTTCGGAACTCGAAGAACCCTGATGGGTTCTTCTCGTCCTCGAATCCCGCTTCGCGGGATTCTACGGATACCGAATCTTTTATGTGGGAAGAGCGGGACTACTCCCCATGTCACCACGACTTACCCGGAGACCGGCAGCGCACCACCACGAATCCCATACCGGCACTCATATCGGGGAGCTCGCCAGCCATGACCGCGACCGGCAGCTCGAAGACGCCCTGCACCACCCGGAGGACCACAGCCACCCTCACAAGCCCCATCACCCGTCATCGTTCATGATACGGGGACTGAAGCCCCTGCCTCCCCACCATCCCCAGCACCACCCTGCACTCCCCCCGCGGCATGATACCCATTCCCACCCCCATGGAGACGAGCTTCCGACCCATACCAACAAGCCGGGGCCGATCAAGCCGGAAAAGCGGATTACCAGGACCGGCACCCGGAAATAATTGTCTCGCGATTCAGGGGCACAACAGATCTATATCGTTTTTATTCCCCGCTGGTCCGCGCGATCGTTCGAAGGCAGTATCCCGCAGGTCACCGGCGAGGATTCTTTATTCCGCGGGTACATGAGTACGTACGCATGAATGCGCTGTTCCTCACGATTGCTGCCGTTCTTGCGCTCGTGAACGGCGGTTCCTTCCTCCTCTATGGGGCTGACAAAATCGCAGCCGTATTCAGCCGTTGGCGCGTGCCCGAACGCCGGCTCATCGCGGCATCTGCCGTAGGTCCCTTCGGGGCGTGCGCCGGCATGGTCGTCTTCCGGCACAAGATCCGTAACCCGCGGTTCGCCCTCGTACCGGTCTTTGTCGCTCTCCAGCTTGCAGCGATTACCGGTATTTTCATCGTATATCACCCGGTTCCATGAGAGAATGAGGGTGATCGCGCAGACGCACCGGGCACACCGCGGAACCCGGGGCATGCCCGGATCACCAGCCGGAAAATCGTGCCGTATTAATATTGAGGCATGCCAAACACTAGGTGATGAGGACCGACCGTCACCAGTACTTCCTCGACCTCGCTGCCCGGTGCGCACGGCAGGGCACCTGCCTCCGGCGCAACTTCGGCGCGATCATCGTGGACGAATACAATACCATCGTCTCGACCGGGTACACCGGGGCACCACGAAAGCAGATGGACTGTACCGAACTGAAGACCTGCTGGAGGAAAGACCACAACATCCCCTCCGGATCGAACTACGAACGGTGCCGGAGCGTCCATGCGGAAATGA
>DATKMN010000093.1:0-4137 GCA_035541835.1 Methanoregula sp. | reverse complement strand
CAAGATAAATCCCTGCTATCAGACTGCCAGATAATACAGCTGAATTAATACAGCTCCGTGCCACTGCGTGCCAGCCGGTTATTGTCATTAATAATGATGAACGCCGCCGCCTCGAAGGTTGACCTTCTCAACAGCTTTCGGCTACCCTCGATGGGGCGCAGTCCAAGATTTCCTTTGGGAAATCTTCTCAGGCGACTTCGTCACCTTCTCCAGCGACTCGTCGCTCCCCGCGGCAGTCGGTTACCTGTCAATTCACAAAACCGGCAATTTGCCCCGCCGTGCAGCGAAGAACCTGATGGTTCTTCTTGACTTCCTTCGTCAGTCCTCGGAGAGGCCCTGAGGCTGGGAACCCTCGTAAATCCGGTTTTTTGCAATAAAATCCGGATTCCACTCTGGTTTTTTTCGGATCATCAAACAATCTCACACAAGCGAGAACGTCCCGTACTTCCCGCCCCCGCCCGGGTGGAGGGTAACGTCACCGCTCCGAAGTGCCCCGATCGCATCGCCGACCTTTTTGTTGACCGAACGGATCTCCGGGACCGGTGCATCGACAAGAACTGCGATCTCGTTCCCGAACGAAGAGATGAACGATTCATAGATCGACCTGCACTTCTTCGTATGAGGGGACGATGCCCCTTCAACCGTCTGGATGATCTGGCCAAGGGAGATGATATGAAGGTAGGGGGGCCGTGACGTGGGTGTCCCCCCGGAAGAGAGCTCCTTTGCCCGGTCCGAGACGCCCTTCTTGATGATCCCGCCGTCCTCCGGGCACCGCCACCGGAATTTCACCGCATCCTCGTACGAGTACTGCTCGAAGCACCGGGTGCAGGCGGTGCGGTTGTACTTCCCTTCCTCCGGGAAAAACCCCGCGTTCATCGCGATGCCGCCCCGTTTCACGCATGCAAGCACCTCCTTCACGGTATTTTCTTTCAGCTCCAGCCGGTTAAACTCCCGTCCGATCTTCTCCGGTGCCGGGCTGTGCGCATCGGAGTTGGTAAGGAACGGGACGTCCGCGAGGTCCGGGATCGCTGCGCCATAGGAGCTGTCCGCGGAGAGGCCGAGTTCGAGGAAATCGATCCGCTCGCTGCCATAACAGTCTGAGACCCGGTCGAAGTACGCATACAGCGCTGTCCACGGGGTAAAGGCGTGGGCCGGGCCGATAAGCGCCCCGGCCTCGTGGGCCGCAGCCGCGATCTCCTCCCCGCTGAGGTAGAGGTGGGGCCTGCCGCTTGTCAGAAAACTCTTGGTCTTCCCGGCAAAGGTCTCCCGGAGCTGGTCGAACTGTGCCAGTTCTTCGGCAAGGATGAGGTGGTGCACCCGCTTCCGGTCTTCGATCTCGGTTGTCGGGACCACTACGATACCGGCCTCGTTTTCAAGGAACGGCTCCCACCCCTTCTGCCAGTCAGGCTGGAGGGCATCCCCGGTGCCGAGAACCTGGAGGCCTTTTGTCACGCAGGCCGCAAGGAGTTTCTCCGGCTGCATGGCCCCGGATACTGCCATCGAGTACGGCGAGTGGATGTGGAGGTCTGCGTTCGCAAACATGGATACCAGACTGATTTGGATGTTGCGGAATATAAGAAGAGGGATCAGCATGGGCGTAACATTCATATCCGCGGAGCGGGACTGGACGGGTGAAACGGAGGGATACCAATGGAACACTCACCAAAAGGCTGCCTGGAACTGCTGACCGACAAAAACAGCTTGCTCGTGCTCGTCGACTACCAGTCAACGATGTTCAAGGGGGTCGCGTCCGGCGACAAGACGATCATCCGGAACGCTGCGTACTGCGCAGCGAAAGCGGCAGGTATTCTTAAAATCCCGGTCGTGTTGTCGACCATCAACCCGAAGAGCAACGGCCCGTTCATGGAAGAAGTAACGAGGCTCTTCCCGGGCCAGGAGGCATACTCCCGGAAAGTGCTGAGCTTCGATGCCTTTGAGGATGAAGCGACCTGGAACGCTGCGAAAGCTTCGGGAAGGAAGAAGATGGTCATCTCCGGGCTCTGGACGAGCATGTGCTTTGCCTACACTGCAATCCACGCGATACGGGAAGGGTACGAGGTGTACGGGCTCATGGACGCGGCGGGCGATTCTACCCGTGATGCCCACCGGTTCGGCATAAAGCGGATGCTCCAGGCCGGGGTGATCCCGATTACGGTCGAATCGCTTGTCTCGGAGTGGATGCACGACTGGGCCAACCCGAAGGCGGGCGAGCTGATCCGGGACGTGTACTCGCGCTACGGGTACATGATAGGGTTCTAGGCCGGGAGAAACCCGGGATGGCCCCCGGGGGTGTAGTCATCCGGAAGATTCCCGTGTGCGGTTCATCCCATATAGCAAGGTTTAATTCCGGCAACTGCCCTGATCCGTACTGTGGAACGCATAACCGCAGTAGCACGGGGCAGGGTCCAGGGGGTCGGGTACCGCTCCTTCGTCCAGATGTGCGCCCAGGCTACCGGAGTGCACGGCTGGGTGAAGAATATGCCGGACGGCACCGTGATGATGGTCGCCGAGAGTTCCGGGGCCTCCCTTGCGGATTTCCTCCGGCTTGCCCGTGCGGTTGGCGAACGGGTGATCAGGGTCGACGAGATAATCGTCACCCCCGGCCCGGCCACCGGAGAGTTCCGGGGGTTTCGGGTGGAGTGGTGAGCGGGAGCCCGGACCAAATTAAAAAAACGGATAATCCTTTTTTGAGATTTTTCTTTGAATGCCTTCACCGAAGCAACCCGGTAGATGTTACCCGATATACGTCAGTTCCTCTTCCCGCTGCATCCGTTCGCTCTCCGCGAGTCCTTCGATGGCCTTCTCCATCTCGGCTGCACGGTCGTTGAGCTGGGTGGGGTCGACCGGGACGTCGATCAGTTTCGAGAGGACCGCAAGGACGCTTGTCGCGCTCAGCGGGTCCACGAGGTACCCGCTCGTCTCGCCCATCAGGCAGACGGCATCGATGTTCCGGAGCGCTGCAAGCCCGAGGATGAGGCCCGCTGCACCGACTATCCCGCTCCCCTGCTGGTCCCGTTCAAAGGTCACGCCTGCGGCCTCGATCCCGGCCCGGAGCTCTCCCCGGTTCACTGCGCCCACGACCCGGGGTTCGGCGACGAGCCTGCCGACACCGAACCCGCCGAGGGTGTAAATACGCTTCACCTTGAGATTTTCGGCGATGTCGATGTACTGGTCAGCAAGGATATAGTGCCCCTCGCCGGAGGTGCTCTGGTAGTCCCCTACCAGGAAGATGAGGCTGCGGTTGTCTGCTCCGTAATACCAGATCTCGTTCCGGGGGAGGCGGACCGTGCCGTTTTCATCGATGATCACCTGCGGGGGAAAATAGAGCGAGTGGATCTCCCCTACCTTCTCGGCGCCGAGGATGTGGATCATATACTCCGCGACGAGCTTGCCTACCTGGCCTATGCCGGGGAGCCCTTCGATCATGATGGGGTCGACCAGCCGGCGGTCCCTGAAGGAATCGAAGAACCGGACCGAGATGTCCTCAATCATGCCGGGCCATCCTCCGGTATTTCCCGTACCGGTCCTCGATCGAGAAACGGGCCGGGTGGGCATTTGCCGTGGGCCCCCCGCACTTCGGACAGGTGGGAGAAAGAGTATAGGTATGGTCTTCCGGGCACCGGCGTATCCGGCCGCTCATTGGCTCTTCCCGGACTTCGGTTTCTTGACGAGCTTGCCTTCACCGCCCGTCTTCTCGACGACCGCAATCGCCGCTCCGGCCGCCTTCTCGATCGCCTTCTCGGCTTTCTTGTAGTCGGGTGCGGTCACCTTGATCCGGTACGTCGGTGCGCCGAGGTAGAGGATCTCGATCTCCGCCCCTGCGCTCTTCGACTCGTTCGCTTTCTTGAGGGCGTTTTTTATCACCGAGATGCCGTCCGGTTGCGTCGAGGTGAGGATAAGGTGGCCGGTCACTTCGACGCTCGGGACCTTCACGCTTTCCTGTGCGACCTTGAGGAGGACCTCGGTGGCCTTCTTCGAGAGCCCCAGTTTCTTTAAGGTCGTGTCAGGGTCGATGACGATATCTTCGAAGATCGGGTAAAAAGCGCCGTACTTGTTGTAGATTATGTCTTCTATGGATGCCAGCGGTTCTCCGGACTGCTCGGCAACGAACCCGAGCCACTTCTTTGCCTTGGACTC
>DATKMN010000092.1:0-23061 GCA_035541835.1 Methanoregula sp. | reverse complement strand
CGATCTCCCCGCTCCGGTCGATACCGTTCTGGGCAAAGACCAGCTTCATGGTCTTGACATCGTCATCGGCGGATTTTACTGAAAGCACCAGTACCGGGTCGGCATTTTCGGAATATTCCACGATGCTGTCGGCAATCGTTTCCCGCGGGATATCCTTTGCGGTGACCTTGAGTTTCTTTTCCTGCGTATCGATCAGGAAGATCCTCTGGTTGGTGAGATACGCGTGAAAGAAGAACTTCTTGACCGAAATATTGAGGGAACCGATGAGCACCTTCTCACCGGGCTTGAGGACCGCGGAGAGACCCCCTTCCTCCTCTTCCTGCTCGTCCTCGCCTGCAGGCAACACCGCTTTCCCTGCCTTTGGTACCGTCTCGTGCGGCGCAGCCTTCGGACTTCCCGCCCGTGCCGCTCCTTTTTCCGGACGGTCACCTACGTTCTCGCCGCAATAGCCGCAGACGACCGTGTTATCCCGTATGTTCATCCCGCAGTGAGGGCATTTCATGTACGCTGCTCCGGAAGGCGATATCGAGAGTCGATAGGTACAATGTTCTTTTACGATATGAAAAATTCTCTGATCAGAACCGGGACTGTAGTGGCCCCGGTTTTACTTCCTGTCAGGAGATATCAGATCTTCGAGAGCTCCCGCAATCCGCGACCGCTCATCCTCTCCACCGGCAGCGTACAGGTAGAGCATGGCTTCATTCCTGCAACTGCAGAGGAGCGCGTTGACCCGGCATTTTACGGAATCGCCGTTCAGCAGGCAGTCATCGGGAGTAACGCGGCCGAGCCGGTTGTTGATCACGCTGCCGAACGGGTCCGGCGAACTGATCACCTGGTACGGCCCGGTGCCTACGGTAACGATGATAACCCCGTTCCTGTCCGCACCTGCAGGTGCTGCCATCCGGAAACTGCAGTAGCGATCGTCGCCGAAGGGGTTGAGGAACTCCCGGTAAAACGGATCGTGCCGTTCTTTGAGCTGGGAGAGGAAGAGACCGAGCGGGAGTGGAAGGTACCGGGAATAACCCGCCAGCACCCGTTCCCGGAGATGGGAAAATGCCGGTACGGCGAGGACGTCGGCGAGGAGCTTCTGCGACCGGGCGAAAGCATCATCTCTTGCCCCCCCGCTGAATTTCAGGAGTACTGGCCTGAAGAAAAGGGTGCCCTGACCGACCGGGACCGCAAGCGACCCGTCACCCGACTTTTTCAGCTGGACGGGCCCCGTACCTGGACCTCTACCGGGAAGTGCCGGTATTTTTGGGGCTGCCCGGACGACGGCAGTTTTTCCACCGGGCATGTTGCCGCGCGCAAGGCCTGCCCAGGTATCCGGATGATATGTCTTGTCCAGGTGCTTCTTCCAGAGCGGATCGCGGATGGTTGCGATTGAGACGAGCCGGTACTGGGCGCCGACCGGGATGAACTTGGCGCCGCAATGGGTGCATTCGATGATGAAATCGGTCCGGGGGATGCCGAAGAGCTGTTTTCCCATGACCTTGTTAAGGATCCCGGTTTTGCAGACCGGGCAGAGGCTCATCCAGGACAGCGGTTCCCGTTCCTCTCCTCCGGCCGGGAGTTTTACCCCCGGCCCCGATCCGGATCCCCCGTCCCAGGTCCATGGCTTGCAAAGCCGGATCCCTTTCCGGGGCCGGTGGAGCAGCCGGTCGAGGATCTCAGCAGGTTCAGCTATCCCGGCCGCAATGAGAACCTCAGCGATGACCGGGACCACGGTCTTCCCAGAAACCCTCATGCGCTCTTCGAGTTGCCGGTCGAGGCCTTCCATGGAGCCTGCGGGCGCATCCCGGGGGGTAGTGAAGGGGAGCGATTTCGTGAACTCCGCGTTGAGGCATTCCATGGCCACTCCCATAAGTTCCCCGGTAACATTAACCCCGCTCCGGAGGAACGGGAGCCGGGAGACGCGCCGGCTGACCGTTTCGGACGCGAGGGCAAGCATCCCGGGAGGGATGGGAAAGTACTGGGAAGCGGACATGGGTTTGCTTCCTATCGGTTGGGAAGAAAAGAGGATAAAGGTGAAGGTAGTGGTCCGGCCACACGGAATTTTTCCCGGGAAAACGTCCCTCCGGAATCGGAAAAAATTAACAGAAGTTCCTGAAAAGGCCCCGTACCATTTCCGGGATCTCCGAGACGCGAGATGCGACCGGCACACCGTGTTTCCGGAGGCGCGCGATCTTCGAGCGGGCATCACCTTCTCCACCCTCGACAATAGCACCGGCATGTCCCATCCGCTTATCAGGAGGTGCCGAGACTCCGGCAATGTAGGAGACGATCGGGAGATCGGAAGAGGTCGCCCCTTCTTCCTCAAGGTTCCCGCCGACTTCCCCAATGAGGACGACAGCCTTTGTCTGCGGGTCTTTTTCGAACCTGGCGAGGACGTCCACAAAGGTCTGACCGATGACCGGATCGCCTCCGATACCGACCACGGTGCTCTGACCGATGCCGGCCCGGGTCAACTCGTCGACGACCTCGTACGTGAGCGTGCCGCTCCGGGAGATGACGCCAACGTGTCCGCGGGTAAAGAGCCCGGCGGGCATGATACCCATCTTCACTTCGCCAGGAGAGAGGAGGCCCGGGCAGTTCGGACCGATGACGGCGCTGCCCTGTATCCGGGAGTAGGAAATCGCCTTCATGGTGTCATGGACCGGTATATGCTCCGTGATACAGACAATCGTGCCGATTCCGGCATCTGCTTCTTCCATTATGGCGTCCGCTGCCGCCCCTGCCGGGACGAAGATTACGCCGGCACCGATGTCATGATCGCGCATTGCCTGTTTCACGGAATTGTATACCGGGACTCCGTGAACCTGCTGCCCACCCTTGCCGGGAGTAACCCCTGCCACTACCCCCCGGCCTCCGACATCCTTCGCGTAGGCGTTCATGAGCCCGATGTGGAACTCTCCCTGTTTGCCGGTGGCGCCCTGGACAACGATCCCGGTTTTTTTGTCACCATAGATCATGAGGTCACCTCAACAGCCTTCTTCACGACAAGGTCCATGGTATCGAGCATCTCGTACCCTTTCCCGGAGAGGATCTTTCTCCCTTCCTCCTCGTTGGTGCCCGCGAGCCGGACAATTACCCGCTGGGATATCCCGGCGGCGACGATCCCTTTTGCCACTTCATCGCATTTGGTTATCCCGCCCAGCAGGTTGACGACGATGACTTTGACTGACGGAACGCTCGCGACGAGCCGAACCGCGTTCATCACACGTTCACTCTCCGCTCCTCCGCCGACATCGAGAAAGTTCGCGGCTTTCCCGCCGTAAAATTCGATGAGGTCGAGGGTCGCCATCGTGAGACCTGCCCCGTTGCCGATAACCCCGATGGAGCCATTGAGTTCCACGTAGGAGAAGCCGTGCTTTTCTGCCTCCCGTTCGCGCTCGGAGAGGTCGCGATTGATGGCGATCCCCTGGCGCCCGAGCGCATTGTCGTCGACAATGATCTTCGCATCGGCCGCGAAGATCCCCTGCGGCGTGGTGACGAGAGGGTTGATCTCTGCGAGGAGGGCGTCCTTTTCGCTGAATATGCGCCATAGCCGGTTGATTACGGGTGCGATCTCTTTGGGCGCTGTACCAATAAGCTCGCGGAGCAGGAATGGCGGGATGTCCCGAAGAAGCGGGTTCACGATCGCCTTGCGGATTGCCGCCGGGTTCGTTTGTGCGGTGACTTCGATATCCACGCCTCCGGCTTCCGTGAAGAGGATGAGCGGCTGCCTGCTGGAGCGATCGATTGTGATCGAGAGGTAATACTCGTGCAGGATCTCGAGGCGCTGTTCGGCGAGGACCTCCTTTACCGGCAGGCCCTTGATCGTTTTTGCGAACAACTCCTCTGCGGTGGCGACCGCTGTCCCCGGGTCTGCCATCAGGATGCCGCCTGCTTTTCCCCTTCCGCCTACATCGACCTGCGCTTTCAGGACGATCTTGGCGCCGAGCTCACCGAGGTGGGCTGGAAGTTCCCCTGCTGACCTGATGAGAACCCCGCACGGGATGGGAATTCCAGAATCCTGCAGTACCTTTTTTGCTTCGTATTCCCTTAGTTTCATGCTCTTGTTCCTGCCAGCCCGATACCGAGCTTCATCGCCTTCAGATTGAGTGCCTCGGTGCCTTTCGGGACGGAGTCGAGGATCGCCTTTTCCAGCGCCGCTTCGCTCACCACGTGCGTCGAGGCGACGAGCGCTCCAAGCATCACGATGTTTGCCACGATATCTTTCCCGAGTGTCTGTCGCGCCTCCTGAGTCGCAGGGATCTCGATGCAGGCGCACCTCGGCCGGGAATGGACGAGGGTTGAATCAACGAGCATTACTGCTGATTCCGGGGCATCCGCCCCGTACTTCTCGAAACCTTCCTGCGACATTATCACGAAGATCTCCGGGTTTACGACCTTGGGGAAGAGGATGGGATCGTCGTCAATGATGACGGCACTCATCGAGGCGCCCCCCCGGGCCTCGGGACCGTACACCTGGGTCTGGACTGCAAACTTGGCGTCGTACATGACCGCAGCTCGTCCGAGAATGACTGCCGAAAGGATGATTCCCTGGCCACCGAAACCGGAGAACCTGACCTCGTGCCTCATGGTTTCACCCCCATGGCGGGACGATTCCGGCGGGCGAGTTCCCCGACAATGAACATGTCGGATGGTACATCTGCGCCTTCCTCAACCAGGCGATCGTATTTCACCTTGAGGAGGGAATGCACCCGGAGATATTCCACGTGATCTGCCACCTGGCGGAACTTGTTCCTGCGGCCGTACGCGGTCGGGCACTGCACCATCGCTTCGATGAACGAGAATCCCGGGGTCTCGAGGCCTGTCTTGACCGCTTTCTCGAGTTCCTTGACATGGTACGAAGTCCACCGGGAGACATAATTCGCACCGGCAGCAATGGCGAGCTCGCAGAGGTCAAACGGCGTCTCGGCACACCCGTACGGTGTCGTCGAGGTGAGACAGCCCTTGGGAGACGTGGGGCTCCCCTGCCCCCCGGTCATTCCGTATATCTGGTTGTTCATGCAGATGACCGTTATATCGATGTTCCGCCGGCATGCATGGATGAAGTGGTTCCCGCCGATCGCGGCAAGGTCGCCGTCACCGGTGAAGACGACGACGTTGAGACCGGGGTTCGCCATCTTGACACCCGTCGCAAACGCGATCGCGCGGCCGTGGGTCGTGTGGAGGGAGTCCGTGACGATGTAGCCGGGAGCGCGTGAGGAGCAGCCGATACCGGAGACGAATACCGTCTCCTCTTTCTTCCATCCCATCTGGTCCACTGCAGCCAGCGTGCAGTTGATGATCGTACCGTTGCCGCATCCGGCACAGTAGATATGGGGGAGCCGGTCCTGCCGGTACCACTCTTCGAAACTCACCGCCCTGCCTCCTGTGCCTCAACCAGCTCGGGAGGAGTGTGGAGATCGCCCCCGAGCTTGGGAATACTCACGACCGGGACATCCAGGTGTCGTTCCATCTCTCTGGCTATCTGGCCGAGGTTCAGCTCGGGAACGAGGAAACGCCGGGCATTTGAAAACTCTGCGAGGGCTTTTTCGGGGAACGGCCAGACCGTACGCAGCCGGAGGAACCCGATATCCCCGCCAGGATGATCGTGGAGCACCTGGAGCACAGTGCGGACGGGTGCGCCGTAGGCAACGAACACCTGCTCCGCACCCGGATTGACGATCTCGTAATCTGCAATCCGATCCCGCGCCTGTTCAATTTTGTCAACCAGCCGCTGGACGAGGGACGCGTGCAACTTGGGGTTCGTCGCGCACGGGTAACCCCGCTCATCATGGGTGAGCCCGGTCACGTGAACGCCATAACCTTTCCCAAACTGCGGGAACCCTGGAATTTTGTCGGCGCCTGCCCTGAACGGCGGAGTACCTTTCAGGAGTTCTTTCCGAACCGCACGGTCGACCGAATCGGGGATAATGATCTTCTCCCTCATATGGCCGACGATCTCATCGGCCATGAGGAAGACCGGTGTCCGGTACGTATCGGCAAGGTTGAACGCTTTTGCAGTGAGCTCGAACATTTCCTGGACCGTAGCAGGACAGAGCGCGATGATGCTGTAGTCGCCGTGAGAACCAAACCTGCACTGCATCATGTCACCCTGTGCGCCCATCGTGGGCTGGCCGGTGGAGGGGCCCCCGCGCTGGACATTGACGATGACGCAGGGTGTCTCGGTCATCGCAGCGTACCCGATGTTCTCCATCATCAGGGAAAATCCCGGGCCGCTCGTCGCAGTCATTGCCCGGGCACCTGTCCACGATGCCCCGATGACCGACGCGATCCCTGCGATCTCGTCCTCCATCTGTATGAAGACCCCGTTTTTCTTCGGAAGCTTCAAAGCCATGTGTTCGGCAATTTCCGTAGACGGGGTAATCGGGTACCCGCCGAAAAAGCGGCATCCCGCTGCAAGCGCTCCTTCTGCGCAGGCAGTATTCCCCTGCCAGAACTCAGTCCGGGTCAATATTCAATCGCCACCTTGTGCGGCTCATAGGGCTCTTCGTCGATCCAGGTGATCGCCTGGTCCGGGCAGGTGAGCTGGCAGACGCCGCAAAGCGTCCTGCCGTACAGGTGCCGGAGACGGCAGTTGGTGCAGCGTTCGGGACGGTCGAGTTCGGGGACCACGATCCCTTTTCGGTTGGGTTTCTTTCCCTCACGGAAGATCCGGTACGGGCATACTTTTGTACAAAGGTTGCATCCCTTGCACCGGTTCTCGTCGATGGCGAGTTTCATGTCGTGGTCCTGTCTGCTGTATAGTGTTGCCGTGAAGGAGAAAAAAACCTACTCCTTTGTGCACTGCCCGCGGCTGGCTTCATCGCTGCAGGAATACCGCGCAAATTCCCGTTCTGCCCGTTCCCTTGCGGCCGCAAAGATATCGTTCCCATGGGCATCGATGGCGACCACGAGGGGGAGGCAATCGAGCTCGATCGCCCAGATAGCTTCGGCCATCCCGAGGTCCTCGAAAAAAACGCCCCGAAGCGTCATGTGCCCGGAGGCGAGCGCCGCACACCCCCCCGTAAAGGCAAGATAAACACCCCTCCCCCTGAGCTGTTCGCGAACGGTCGTCCCCATCCCGCCCTTGCCGATGAGGGCACGGACGCCGCGATCGAGCAGGAAGCCGGAGAGCTCATTCATGCGTGCCGATGTCGTGGGTCCGGCAGCGATGACCCGGTTGTCATGGATGACCGGGCCGCAATGGTATATCGCTGCTCCCCGGGGATCGAAAGGGATCCCTTCTTCCATCATCCTCAGGTGCGCCTCGTCGCGGGCCGTATAGACCATGCCGGATAATTCGACCCGGTCCCCGGCATGAAGATCAAGGACTTCGTCACCGAGCGGTGTCCTGAGCAGCGCGCACCTGTCCATCATATCCTGACCTCGACCGTCGCGTGCCGGTTCGCCCAGCACTGGACATTGACGGCTACAGGAAGCGATGCCGTGTGGCATGCAGCGGTTTTAACCTTGACTGCCAGGGCAGTTGTGCTGCCCCCGAGGCCCATCGGCCCTATCCCGAGTTTGTTGACCGCATCGCTGAGCCTCTGTTCGAACGGATCCATCTGATCGACCGGCAGGAGAAGTGCTTCTTTGGCAAGAGCCGGCGCGAGATCGAACGTCCCTCCTATTCCAATACCGAGGAAAAGCGGCGGACATGGCCTGCTCCCGGCGATGAGGACGGTCTCTACCACGAACCGTTCGATATCGGCGGCATGAGAAGGGAGGAGCATCCCGATCCTCGAAACGTTCTCCGCGCCCGCCCCTTTTGGGAGTACCGTCACAGTGAACCGTTCTCCCGGCCTTATGTGGATTGCCGGAATATTCTCCCCGGTGTTGTCGCCGGTATTCTTCCGCGTCAGGGGGTGTACCACGTTCGGGCGGAGTGGGATCTCAGTGGTTGCGCGGCGGATACCCTGTGCGACAGCATCGCAGATCCCGGTTGTCAGCGGGATGGCCGGGGGAATTGCAAGGTAGACTACAGGTATCCCCGTATCCTGGCAGAGCGGGATCGCGAGGCGCTGGGCAATGTCGATATTCTTCCGGATATTCGCGTACTCCCCGCGGGCTACCAGATCGGTTTCGGCATCTTCGGCCCTTCCTATCGCCCGCAGGACATCGGGTGGCAACTGAATCACGGCTTTTCGGTAGGCGTGAAACGTTGCGTCTGCGAGAGCCTCATTGATGTGTCGGGAAGCTGGCGTCTGCATTCATCAATACTGGTCAACAGGCAGTATTATAGATAATCGGGTGCGAGAGAGAATCCAGGGGACACGAAAAAGCAGGAACCGGGAAAGACAACCCCGGCAGGAAAACGGAAAAATTATTTCTTGTGGCCGCCCTTTGCGGGTGCGGCACCCTTCTTCTCTTCGGCCTTTGCAGGTACGGCTTCCTTGCCGCCTTTTGCGGGGGCTGCTCCCTTGGCGGCTTCCTTACCGCCCTTTGCCGGAGCTGCTCCTTTTGCCGGTTCAGCTGCTGCCGCTTCTTCTTCTGCAACAACCGGGGCCGCTACGACCTTCTCACCGACAAGCTTGGGAGCGGCGACGATCCTGCCGCTGACCTTGATCTCGCTCACTTTCAGGTGGGACGGTGTCGGGAGCTTGTGCCCGCTGTGACGGAGTGCATCCTTGATCTTTTCCAGGTACTGGGGCGTGGAAAAGACGGTCATGATCTTCTGGTTTGCCTCAACCCGTGCGGCAGTGCCTACTGCCTTACCGAAGGCAAGACGCATTCCTTCGGAGACACGGTCCGCCCCCGCACCGGTTGCCTGCTTGTTCTCGCGGAGGACATGGTGGGGAAATACCCTGACCTTGAAATGGAAATTCGACCTGCCGACATCTTTCATGAGGCGGCGGTTGGCGGTGATGCGGGCTGCCTCAAGGGCACTGTGCCGGATCTGACAGGCCTCATCTACGATCAGGTCAACCTCCGTCGGGAACTCCTGAGAAAGATTGCCCATCTCGAACTGTACGATCTTATTACCGGGAACACCGCCCATATACTCGCGCCGGGTATAGGCTTTTTTCGAGATGTTCCTGTACATCTTTGCCGGTTTTCTGACCATCGCGTCCTACTCCTGTAAGATATTGCTTAAAAGCGTGCAGAATCGACCGGAACATCCGGATGACTCTAGCCAAAACGCTTCACAAACTGCTTTTATAAAATGGAGATTGAGCGTATTAAACCTTACTGGCTCCAGCCGATTCCTCATTAATACTATCCAGCAGATGCCGCCGGATCCGGACGAACTCCTCGCTTGTCCGGATGCGGGGCCGTTCCTGGGGTATCGTGATAATCTCCCGGACCGTTCCCGGCCTTCGGGTCAGGACAACGATACGATCCGCGAGGAATACGGCCTCATCGACACTGTGGGTGACGAAAAGAACGGTCTTCTTGGTCTTCTCCCAGATATCGAGCAGCTCGTGTTGCATACGGTTCCTCGTCTGGGCATCGAGCGCTCCGAACGGCTCGTCCATAAGGAGGATGGAGGGATCGATGGCAAGCGCCCGTGCGACAGCGACCCGCTGCCGCATCCCGCCCGACAATTCGTGCGGGAAACTGTGCTCGAACCCTCTCAGGCCCACGAGTTCCAAAAATTTTTGTGCGTGGACTTCCCGCTCGGTCTTCTTCACCCCCCTGAGTTCGAGGCCGAGACCGACATTCTCCAGGACATTTCGCCAGGGATACAAGGAATATTCCTGGAAGATCATCGCCATACGGGGGCTCGGTTTTGTGATCCCGGTCCCATTGATCGATATCGTTCCCGAGCTCGCAGACTCGAGGCCGGCAATGATACGAAGGAGGGTTGTCTTCCCGCAACCCGAAGGGCCGAGGATACAGATAAACTCCTGGTCACTGATCTCAAGGGAGACATTGGAGAGCGCTTCGATTGTCTCCCCTTTTTCTGTGGTAAACACCCGGGAGACGTCGCGCAGGGTCAGGGTCATCGGTCGAGCCCCCGCCAGCTGAAGAGACGCCGTTCGATTGTCTTGAAGAGCAGATCGATCGCAAGTCCGATCAATCCGATCGTAATCATGCCGGCGATTATTACGTTCATCTGTCCGAGGTTATACGCATACATGATAAGATACCCGAGACCGGATGTCGGCCCGGGAAGGATTTCCGCGGCAACCACGCACATCCATGCAATCCCGAACCCAACCCGGAGACCGGTCCAGATAGTCGGGGCTGCCCCGGGAACGATAACCTTCGTAAGAACCTGACGTTCACACGCCCCAAGGGTCGTACCTACTTCGATCCAGGTCTTCTTGACGCCGCGGACACCGTCAATGGTGTTGAGAAGGATAGGGAAGATCGAGCCAATGAATATGATGAATACGATGGACGCGATCCCGAGCTTGAACCACGCGAGCGCGAGCGGAACCCACGCGAGAGGTGGCACAGGCCGTAGCAGCTCTACTGTAGTATCGAAGAAATCATTGATCCTCGACGATCTTCCCATGCCTATGCCCAGAGGGATCGCGACTGCCGCTGCAATGCCAAAACCGATGGTGACCCGCTGGATGCTTACCACCGCGTTGTCGAAAAGGCTTCCCGTGCCGAGTGTATAGTCCGAACTGAAAGGGTTGAGAAGCACCGGAATGACTGTCTCGAGACGCGGGAGGAAAAAGGGGTTGTTGATGACAATTGCCGCGGCCTCCCATCCGAAGATGAGAAGGAGGGGCAGTATCAGGCCGAGGCGTCTTGTCATCGTTCTCTATGATAATGGATGTGGTGCGAACTTAAGTTTTTACTTCAGTGGTCGTAATTCCGCTGTCCTTGAGGGCGTACCGGAGCATGACATCCTGGATCGAGCCCTTGCCGGGTGCCGCGATGACCAGGGGCTTTCCGGCCTCGGATCGCTGCTTGGCCCACGCAGCGAAGCTCTGCCAGTCCTGGGCCGGTGCGCCTTTGGTTACTACGAGACCGGACCCGAGGTTATCGATCGGGTATGCAATCCTGATCGGGGTCCCCTGGTCAATGGCCGCAATTGCGGGTGGTGCACCTACATAGGACATCTGGATTGCATTGGTCCCCGCGAGCTGCATGAGCGCCGGCCCTGCCGAAGCGGACACAAGGTGCACTTCGGCAATCTTCTGGCCGTTTACCATGAAGTCGGCCACATCGGGTTTTGCCTTGGTGGCATCCTGCGGCTTCAGCGCGATTCCGTAAGTATCGTTGAAGTATTGCCAGTCCTTGACTGCAACGAAGAGGGCCGAGTGATCGACTGCCAGCAGGTACCCGACCGTGACCGGGTCTTTCACGGCGGCAGGAGTTGTGATGCTTTTCCTGGCGACGATGGACTCCGCACCCTGGTACGGCGCAAAGTTGTATAACAGCGTGTTCCGGTCAGCCGAACTGTTTTTCAGGAACCCGTTCACCGAGCCGATGGCGATCTGCGCATCCACAAAGTCGCTCATGCTCGATTTCCATGAATCGGAAGGTTCGGTAGTGAATTTGATAGTCGGGAGCGAATTGCTGACTGCCGTAACCGATGAGACACTCACATTCCCGTACGTGAAGTTTTGTTTCCCCGCAAGCCAGTCAGCGATAATCCCTGCCGATTCCTGCGGATGATCAGTAATATACTGGCTTGAAGCGAGGTTGAGAGCGCTGAATGCGTTCACGAAGTCGGGGTTTGCAGCCTCAAAATCGTTTCGGACAATGAAAACGTTCTGCGGGTGGTCGCTCCATTTACCAGCGGGAGGCAGATCCTTTGAATATGTGGCAATCTGCCCGACACCACTCTCAACACCAGCTTCCGCAACCGGTTGCCATGAGATATAGCCGTCAATCTGGTTCGTAGCAAGGAGGCCAGGCATAGGGCCGACTCCCTGAGTGTAAAGAATTCCCACTGTTCCACCGGCGGGGGAAGTCGCAGATGAATTCGAACCCGGGGAAGGTGCGGAGGCAGGTTGTGTGCAGCCGGCGATCAGAAGTGCAAAGGCCACTGCAATAAGCGCTAGTGCCATTATTTTCACTGGTTTCATGGGTAACCAGTTACATGATAGACAATAAAAAAGTGCACGATATAACACTATTTTGTGTATTATTGTCCTTATTTCTTAAAAAAAGTGTACAAAAAGGATAAAAATTTACATAAATGTCCATGAACAATACCGGCTGAAACGAAATTGCTGGCTATGGAAGGAAAACCAAGTTGATACAATAAAGGAAAATATTTCATTTATTTATCCCAATTGTGTCTCTTATATGGTACAGACAGACCCGATTGACCGGATCATGCGCGCAGCTCTCATATCGGACGAAGACTTCGTCTCGACGCTCAACGAGATCCTCCGTCACGACCTTCGCATCAGTGTAAGGGAGTTGTCAGAGAAGAGTGGAATTGCCCAGAGTTCACTCTATAAAATCCTTCATGGAAAACGATCCCCGAACCTCTCGACTCTGAGGGAGATAATCCGCGCCCTTCGGATATTGTATCACATCGGTGAGGAGGAATTTATCGGCCTGATCGCCGCCCGACAGGTCCTGGAGAGCGTGGAGGAGCGGGTCACGGACATCGATGGACAACGGAGAAGGGTCCGGGAATATCCCGTCCATACCATTGAAGACGCTATTGTTGCCGCGGTCAGGGCCGAAAGGGAGGGGGCAATTGCCATCGTTTGCGCACCAATCGTCTCCAGTGTTATTGAACAGCTCGTCCATGTACCGGTCGCGACCATCATTCCCAGGGAGTCCGTCCAGCGGGCGATCGAACTAGCAGCCCGCAAGGCGTGGCTTTAATCTGTGAATAATCAATAAATACTGGAATACATCAGGTGGGAAACGGATGCGAACCGATGTTGTGAGGCTGGGACGCCTCTCCGGAGAGAGAACCGGCGAGATGATGAAGTTCCTCTCGTCCATGCGTGCAGACCGGTGCATCGCCGATGCGGACGTCCTCGTGGATATAGCCCATGTTCTGATGCTCGACAAGCAGAAGATCATCGGGAGGGATATTACCAGGAAACTCCTTCCTGCACTGCTTGAACTTTTCGACGAAGGCGTACCAGACGAGGTTTTCGATGATCGTTTCGAAGACGTTCACGCAGGGATCGAGACCCTTCTTACCGAAGGGATCGGCCCGGAAGTGGGCGGCCGTATGCACATGGGCAGGTCCCGCAACGACGAAGTCGCAACCTGTATCCGGATCAAGTTGCGGGAGGATTTGCTTAAACAGATGGGCGCGCTCATGAAGGTCCGTGAAGTTCTCGTCGCCCTTGCGGAACAACACATCGAGACCGTAATGCCAGGGTTTACACACCTCCAGCATGCCCAGCCGACGGTTCTGGCTCACCACCTCCTCGCGTACGAGCAGGCTTTTTCCCGTGATTTCGACAGGCTGAAAGAAGCATACACGCGCGTCAACCAGTCACCGCTCGGAGCAGCGGCCTTTGCATCCACCGGTTACCCAATCAACCGTGAATACACTGCAGCTCTCCTGGGCTTTGATGGTCTCGTTTCGAACACCATGGACGCTGTTGCCACGAGGGATTTTGCTCTCGAAACCCTTGCAGATCTGAGCATCATGATGGCAAACACGAGCCGACTCTGCGAAGAGTTGATCGTCTGGAGCACTTCGTTTGTCAGGTTTGTCAGCCTCGACGATGCGTTCTGTTCGACATCCTCAATCATGCCGCAGAAGAAGAACCCGGACACCGCTGAGATCATGCGCGCCAAGTCCGGATCGGTATTCGGGGCACTCACCGGGGCTCTTGTGACCGTGAAGGGGCTCCCGATGAGCTACAACCGCGACCTTCAGGAACTCACACCCAATATATGGAGGGGAATGCGGGACGCAAAAGAGAGCCTCAGGCTCCTCGTTGATATGCTCTCGAGTGCGACGTTCGACACCGGACGGATGAACGAAGAGGCAGGAAAAGGGTTCTCAACAGCTACTGAGCTCGCCGACACATTCGTGCGATCGTACGGTCTCCCGTTCAGGACAGCCCACTCGATCGTGGGGAGGGCTGTCCAGAAAGGGAGCCTCTCCCTTGCAACGCTGGAAGAAGCTGCAAAGGAAATTGATCCGGCTCTTTCACTCATGGACAAGGGACTGACCCAGGAGAATATCGATGAGGTGCTCGAAGTAAAGTACTCGATAGCCCTCCGGAAAGCGACGGGCGGGCCTGCACCACTTGCGATAAAGATTGCTCTTGACGAGAGGAAGAAGCAGCTGGATTCCGATTCGGCGCTCGTCGACGCAAAACTTGCAAAACTGTCCCGGGCAAAGGACGACCTTATAATGGAAGCGAGGAGGCTGGTAGCATAACGGACGGAATCCGCTCCGGTGATACCGTCGAATGCAGCTTCGGCGGGGAAACGAGAAAAGGGACGTTCATTACCGACCGCGACGGGATGGCTGTCGTCAAACTCGATTCCGGGTATAATATCGGTATCCCTCCGGCAGCCTGCTCCTTTGTCGCGAGACCTCTCCCTGAACCGGTAAAGAGGCCGGAGATGGTCCAGAAGAGGGATCTCCCCGAACTCTCGATCGTATCTACAGGCGGAACGATCGCAAGCCGGATCGATTACCGGACAGGGTCAGTCACAAGCCAGTCCGATGCCGCCGCAATTCTGGGCGCAATTCCCGAACTGGCAAAGGTGGGGACGTACACTACAAAATCACTCTACACAATCCTCTCCGAGAATATGACCCCGGGTATCTGGATCGAGCTGGCCAGGGCAGTCTACGAAGAGATCTGCCGCGGAGTGAGCGGGGTAATCGTTACCCATGGAACCGACACGATGGCGTACAGCGCGGCTGCACTCAGTTTTATGGTAGATACTCCCGTACCGATCGTGCTTGTCGGATCCCAGCGATCGGCCGACCGGCCATCAAGCGACAACACGATGAATGCCGTATGCGCAGCAAAGGTGGCTACCAGCAACCTCGGGGAAGTCGTTGTCGTGATGCATGCAACCACGAATGATGATTTCTGCTCGATTCACCGGGGGACACGGGTGCGGAAAATGCATTCCTCGCGTCGTGATGCGTTCCGGAGTATCGGTATACCGCCACTCGGTACAGTCAGATATCCGTCGCTCGAAGTAAAACTTGAAGCTGATGCCGTGGAGAGGGGTCGCTGTAAACCGGCACTCCGGGACCGCCTTGACGATCGTTGTGGCCTCCTGACATTCTACCCGGGGATGCCTCCTGAGACGATCAGGGTTTATGCGGGGTATCATGGCCTCGTGATTGCCGGGACCGGTCTGGGGCATATCAGCACCCTGCTGATACCAGAGCTTCGCAAATTGATCGATTCCGGGACCATCGTAATGATGACCACTCAGTGTCTCAACGGGAGAGTGTGCGACCGTGTCTATGATACCGGCCGCGATCTGCTCGAAGCCGGTGTCATAGAAGGGGCGGATATGCTCCCGGAAACAGCTCTGGTGAAGATGATGTGGGTGATGGGAAACGAGCCGAACCGCGAGCGGGCCGAAGCACTGCTGCAGAAGAACCTCAAGGGAGAATGTACCGGGAGGAGCGCCCATGGATTATAAGGTTGCTGGACTGACGGCCGGTATCGAGATCCACCAGCAGCTCAACACCAGAGAGAAACTCTTCTGCCGCTGTCCGACAACCCTCCGGGAGGTATCCGAACATTCCGGTTCGTTCTTCCGGTATCTCCGGGCAACTGAAAGCGAGATGGGAGAGATTGACAGGGCAGCGCAGGAAGAGATGAAGCAGGTGCGGAAATTCGAATACTACACATATGACTCCACGTGCCTGGTCGAAAATGACGAGGAACCCCCGGCTCCCCTGAATCCTGAGGCACTTCTGATTTGTCTCTCTGTCGGGAAAATTTTTGGAATGATGCCCGTTCCGCAGGTACATACGATGCGAAAACTCGTCATCGACGGTTCGAACACCAGCGGGTTCCAGCGAACTGCGCTCGTCGCAATAAATGGATCACTTCCCAACGGTGGTCGGATAGAGACACTCTGCCTTGAGGAGGAAGCTGCTCAGCGAGTGAAAGATGAGGTTTTTTCCCTTGATCGCCTGGGAATCCCCCTTATCGAGATCACGACGGATCCCTGCATGCATACTCCGGAGGAGGTGCAGCAGGTGGCAGAATACATAGGAATGGTCCTGAGGTCAACCGGCTGCGTAAAGAGGGGAATCGGGACTATACGACAGGATGTGAATATCTCGATTGCCGGAGGGGCCCGTGTTGAAATAAAAGGCGTTCAGGAGCTTGAGCTCATCGCCGAGGTCGTCCGCCGGGAAGTTCTGAGGCAGAAGAATCTTCTTTCGATCGGAGCTGAACTCATTAAAAGAGGGGCGTCTGTGAACTCCGGTGATTCACAGGACGTGACCGTATTGTTTTCCGGAACGAAATCGTCGGTGCTGAAGAAAGCAAATCATATCCATGCCATTCTTCTGAAAGGTTTCGCCGGGATCGTCGGGAGAGAGATCCAGGCCGGCCGCCGTCTCGGGAGCGAGATGTCGGATTACGCAAAAAAATGCGGGGTTGGGGGAATCTTCCATACCGATGAACTTCCGGCATATGGAGTAGCACAGGAGGAAGTCGATGCAGTGAGGACTGCAATGGGAGCTTCACCGGTGGATTGCGTCGTTCTCGTAGCCGGATCTACGGGAAAACAGGCACAATGCGCTCTCAGTCAGGTAGTCATTCGGGCCGGGATCGCGCTTTCCGGATCGCCGGTTCCCGAAGAGACCCGCAAGATGCTCGAAGGCGGGAGCAGTGCTTATATGCGCCCCCTTCCCGGTGCGGCGAGGATGTATCCGGAGACCGATGTAGTTCCCGTCCTGATCGATAGTGATTTATGGAAATCGATTACCCTGCCGGAACTTCTTAACGTGAAAGCCGCACGGTATGCAGCGACGTACGGGATTGAACCGGCGTATGCGGCGCAGCTCGTGTCGTCAGAGAAACTTCCCCTGTTCGATCGCGCAATTGCTGAAGGTATAAAACCGAAACTTGCAGCATTCACACTCCTCTCTACAGTTACAGAACTCAGGAGAGAAGGGGCTGAAATCGGTTCGCTTGCCGATGGTGACTATCTCGGCATCTGGCATGCAGTCGAGGACGGACTCGCTGCGAAGGAAGCGATTCCGGATCTCCTCCGGGCCGTAGCATCAGGGATGACCCTGGAGGTAGCCCTGTCCAGTCTCGTCCCCCCGGTCTCTGTCGATGAACTTGAAATAATTGTTCGAAAGATCATCGCCACCCGGATGGATTTTGTCCAGGAAAAAGGAAAAGCGGCGCTCGGGCCCCTGATGGGACTGGTCATGGCAGAAGTCAGGGGTTCGGTGGACGGCAAAATCGTGAGCGGTGTCCTGAAAAAAGAGATCGATGCCGTGGTTTCGCGAAAGGTTCACTAAGCAGAGTCTCTGTAAAAAACTATCCGGAAGGCCCGAACATTTATGAGCGGGGCGGCAGAATTAGATAAGGAGTTTAACCATGGGTAAAACAGGCACCACCATCTGGGCTCAGGTAAAAGGCGTCAAGGGGCAGATAAGACTTGTCCCCAAGAAAGAAGGAGAACACAAGACCCCCGGACCAAACCAGCGGTTCAAGGCCGGCGCAAACGTCAAGCAGATCGACAAAATGGCCGAAGAAAACCGGGGACGGGGAGGCGGTGGCCGGCGCGGCGGTCGCGGAGGCGGCCGGCGCGGCGGGGATCGCTCCGGTGGCTCAGGTATGAACGAATCAACTGCAAACCCGATGATCCGCCGCCACATGCGCAGGGCGAAGGTCTCAGCCCTTGGCGCAAAGGCAAAGTCTGCCCGTTAACCGGCAGCTTTTTTTGCATCCGCCGAGATGGGTCCGGGGATTTGCCCGATCCCCCGGTTTTTAAAAAGCACCTTCCATCCTGCAGATTCCCGCGAATGATAACTATATTTTATCACCAACATCCATGGTGAGTATGGATCTTGCAACTGCAGTGAAGAGCTATCAGTTTGGTGAACGCGCCAAATCCGAGCTGATTATGGTATCGCAGCTCTGCCTGGCGCTAACCGGATTTTCTGCACAGGAACGCGGCGGTGGCCGCAGGATGCTCCTCATGACCATGGAGACAGTACGGAGCGAGCTCCAGTTTGCCCTCCGTAGCACGGGGCAGGCGGATTTCTCCAAGGCGATAAACCACCTCAATGAAGCGATTTCGCTCCTCGAGAGTAACCAGCCGGAACAGGCGTCAGAAAAGATTGCTGCTGCGATCAGTGCATCCACAACTTCTGCACAGGAAGCATGGCAGGTCCTTGCCGAACATGGAATCCTCTGATTTTCTCGGGTTTCTGACGAGCCGTACTTCGGTACGTGATTACGACGAGGGGGGGGCCGGCAATGAGGATTTGGATTACATACTCACCTGTGCGAGCACTGCGCCAAGTGCCGGCAACCTCGAAGCCTGGGATGTAGTATTGGTAGCGGATGAAGAGGTACGGGCGGCACTTGCCGAAGCTGCCTTCAGCCAGAACCATGTCGAGAGAGCGGCAGTAATTTTTGTTGTGTGCGCAAACTATATCCGGTCGATGTCGCGGTATGGGGAACGGGGAATACTCTATGCTGTCGAGGATGCAACAATAGCCTGTACCTACATGATGCTCGCGGCCCATGCACGGAATCTTCATTCCTGCTGGACGGGGGCTTTTGATGAAGCGGGGGTCAGGGAGATCCTGGACCTCCCGCAACACATACGTCCCATCGCACTCCTCGCGGTCGGAGCCGGGCGCCCTTCCGGGACCCTGACGCCCCGCATGCCGATCGGCGATCATGTCCACCGAGACATCTGGTGAGAGTGAACGAAAATGCCTGACTATAATGTGGTAATCGAATCCGCATGGTTTTTACGGGACGTGAAGTCCCTTGACGATGCCATTGGGATCGCCATCAGCGAAGCGGGAAAACGGCTGAACCCGGCGGCAAAATACGTGGAAGTCGAGGCGGGTTTTCTCTCCTGTCCCTATTGTGAAGAGATGCTTTCGAGTGCTATTGTAGTCGCCGACACCGCTCTCGTGGGACTGGTACTCGAGATGAAAGTCTTCAGGGCAGAATCCAAGGAGCATGCAGAACGGATTGCAAAATCAGTTATCGGGAAGGCCCTGCGGGACGTGCCATTGAAAGTTCTGGAAGTGCAGGAACTATGATCTATGTTGTCGGCCATACTGCAATCGATCACATTTCCCGGGTCCCGCACTTGCCGGAGAAGAACAGTTCGACCCATATTACGGACCGGCAGGTATATTTTGGCGGCGGCGCCGCAAACATCGCCGCCGGAATCGCGAGTCTCGGCGAGTCCGCGACCCTTATATCGTGTGTAGGCGGGGATTTTCCTGGCAGCGAGTATGACCGGTGGATGAAGGGGCTCGGGGTGAACCAGCAGTTTTTCTCAGTGCCCGAGGCCCACACCCCCACCGCGTTTATGTTTACAGACGAAAACGGCGACCAGATGACATTTTTTGAATGGGGGGCATCGAAAGCGTTCGAAAGCGCCGCAGCTCCGGCACTTCCCCTGGTGCACCTGGCCACGGCAGATCCGGAATTTAACTGCCGGGTGGCGGAGAAAGGTGAATTTGTTTCGTTCGACCCGGGCCAGGATGTCTTCTATTACACGAAAGAACAACTTGAATCTATCATTGGTAATGCAGACGTTCTCTTCGCCAACCAACACGAGGTCGCCCATATGTGCCGGACCCTGAACCTGACCAAAGAGGCCCTGATCAGGAGTGTCGACACCGCAGTTTTCACCATGAGTGGAGACGGGAGCACTCTGTACGAAGGGGGAAAGGAGCAGTCTATACCGGCTGTTCCGGTAACGCTGGTTGATCCGACAGGTGCCGGAGACGCGTACCGGGCCGGGTTCCTCTCCGCATTTGTCCGCGAGTATCCGAAATTAGTGTGCTGTAAAGTCGGAACCGTTGCCGCATCATTTGTTGTCGAACATGTAGGTTGCCAGACTCACCTTGCCGACTGGACATCCATGAAAGCGCGGTACGAGAAACATTTCGGGCATCTGCAGGACATGATGAGAGGGAAGGACACCATATGAGCTGGGCAGCACTCACTTCCGGAGGGAAAGATTCGATCCTCTCTGTCCAGAAGGCAATCGACGAGGGTATGGATGTACGCTACCTTGTCACGGCCCGTCCGGAGAACCGGGATTCTTACATGTTCCATTCGGCCAATCTCGATGCAGTCCAGCATATCGCAAACGTTGCAGGTATGGATTATGTTGAGATTCGTACTCACGGACGCAAGGAGGAGGAGCTGATCGACCTCGAATCCGGCCTGGGTGAGCTCGAAGTTGAAGGGATTATCGCCGGTGCTGTTGCATCAGTATATCAGGCAGACCGGGTGAGGGCAATCACCGAAAAGCTCGGGATCCGGCTCTTCACCCCACTCTGGCATATGGACACCGAACTCCTGCTCAGGGAGGTCTCAGACAGAATGGATGCTATCATTATCGTAACGGCTGCGGAAGGTCTCGATGCAAGCTTCCTTGGAGCGCATATTAATGCCGTCCTTATCGACCGGCTCAAGAAGGTTGCCGGCACCCGCCGGATAAATCTTGCGGGCGAAGGCGGGGAATATGAAAGCCTCACCCTGAATGCCCCGTTCTATTCCCGTCCGATAACCTTCAGAACATCAGAAATCCGATCGACTTCCGATCGTCATGAACTCGTTCTCGGCGGGTTTTCATAAATGGCTCAGGGAAGCGACGTCAGGCTCGGGCAACTGACCCGGTATATTTTTACCGCGCCGTCATGGAAACGCTCTCTCTTTTTGATAATCCTTCTCGGCCTTCTGATTGATGGCGCGAATGCAAAAGCCTGGCTGAGCCTTCCCTTCACGAACACGCTTGCATTCTCTGTTCCACAAATCCTGAGCAACTACCTGTTTCTTCCCGAGAAATTTTTATTCTCAGGAACAATCGCCTTTACCATACCGGCTGTTGCAGCCCTCCTGCTGACGAAGCCGATGATCGAGCATAGTGGGAAAACGATGACCTGGAACCGGTCAGGTCTGCTTGCACTCGCATGCACGGTGTTTGGAGTTATCATAACGCTTGCGGCACTCGCTTTCTCCGTCAAGCTCATCCCACTGTTCTACGCGATTTCCCTTGGGTTCGTCTTCGGGTTGCGCCTTTTTGTTCTCGTCGCAATTGCTGATTTCCGCATCTCCCGTATGCTCCTTCCCGCCCTGACCCAAAGCGGTGTGGGGGTGGTCACCGGGATGTTGTTGTTTTCCCCCGCGTTCGGCCTTTTCGCCCTGGTCCTTCATCTCGTGTTTGGTCTCGGATTTGCAATCCTGATCTGGATGATAGAACGACCGCTCCAGCGGGCCTTCAAGGTTCGCGGCCTCGCATTCATCAACGCCTTTATCGCTCACATGACTGACGGTTCGAAAGGAATGGAGGATTTTTTCCGGGAGCTAGGAGAGGAAGTATATGTTCCGCAGGTCAGTTTCTTCTTCCGCAGGCAGAAAGGAAAACCGGTTATTTTCACTGTGCCGAATCTCCACCCCGGCCCTATGGGCGAGATCGGAGGAGGTAACCTGCCCAAAGTCATCCACGATAATTTTGAGGATGAGACCCTTGTCGCCCATGGATGTGCGACCCATGATTTCAATCTCGTGTCGGAAAGTGAAATCAACAAGGTAATAGACGCCCTGCAGAGATCGCGGAAAAACCTCGGGTATTCGTCGCTTGCAACGAAGTCGGGAAGGGTCCAGGTAGGAACCGCCCAGGTACTATTCCAGCGGTTCGGAGACTCAGTCCTTCTCGTAACCACCCGTTCTCCCCAGAGAACAGAAGACCTTGATTTTTCCATAGGAGCAACCATCATGGCAGAGGGACACCGCTGGTTCCCGCATGTCGCAGTTGTTGATGCACATAACTGTATGACGGATCTGTCATCCCCGGTCCTTCTGGCTACACTCACGGCGAAAGAATATCAGGATGCCTCCCACGATGCAATGGACATCTGCCGCACAGCGCCGTTATTTCCGTTCCGGGTCGGCGTATCCCACCAGACGCTGCCATACAGCCGGGAACAGGGTTTCGGGGACCTCGGTATTCAGGTCCTGGTAACGGAAGTGGATCAGCAGAAAACCGGTTACATCCTTATCGATGGGAACAACATGGCCGCAGGTTTTCGTGAGGTTCTGCTCGAACAGATCCTGAAGTATGTCGATCACGCAGAAGTTATGACAACTGATTCCCATGTGGTTAATACGATTACCGGCAAGAACCCCGTCGGGATGCATGTAACTGTCGAAGATGTGCTTCCCCACGTCATTCAGGCTCTTCGGGACGCCATCGGGAACCTGTCCACTTCTGAGGCCGCTGCAAGTACGGCGCAATGTGAGCATATCGTCGTTTTCGGTTCGAACAGGATATCCCAGCTCGCGAGTACCGTGAATGCAATGCTTGTCTTCGTTGCACCGCTCTCTCTTGCAATGCTTCTTCTTGCATTTTTGCTCTCGCTCATCGCGTATATCGTCATGGTCTGAGACCCATTTTTTCCAGAGCAAAAAAATGTCATTTGTCCAAAGGCTCGCAGACAAACAGGGATCTTTCTGATGGACAGGATTTGATCTCCTAAAAAGCGGGATACTGGGGGAAACGAGAAAAGTTTTAATTTATTGAACTATTGGAGATGCGTTTAAATCAAACGGATTTGTCCGCATAGCGAGCGAGAACAAATAGGGATAATTATCTTTCAGGTATCTCACATATAGGATCCAGTCCCCTATCAGAACCGCGTATGCCCGGCTTATATCAGCGGAAAGGTGATTATAGTCGGATTCCGGCAGACCTGTGAGACGATCACGGGCGGTTAATTCATCCGCGAGGTGGAATACTGCCCGTAGAAGCGGAGTGAAACTATCATCTTCTATTACGAGAGGATTTTCTATGAGATTCAGGAGCAGGCTCCGGTTCCTCGAAAGGAATGCATGCATTCCTTCCAGATCGATTGACTTGCTGTCGATGGTGCAGGGATGGTTTTTGAGTGCCGACTGTGCATGAGAAAAGTCCGCCTCAGACCAGTTGCCATTGACCATAAGAACAGACCGGATCTCTTCTATATTCGGG
>DATKMN010000091.1:0-8658 GCA_035541835.1 Methanoregula sp. | reverse complement strand
CTATACCCTTATGTTTCTTGTGGCACTCAGGTTCATCCCAACGCTCCAGATAGAAGGCATCAGAATCCATGAAGCCCAACTGGCGCGTGGATACAACCCCGGGTCCGGGCTTCTCGGGAAAGTACGCAGCGTTGCCCCGGTTGTCGTCCCGCTCGTATCCAACGCATTGTCGCGGGCAACTGTTCTGGGATTGACGATAGATATCCGTGGTTACCGGACCGGAAAAAGAACCCGTTTACGGGAATTTCTCTTCCATGGCCGGGATTTTGGCGTAATCGGTATGTTGGTCGTTGTAGGTTGTGCCTATACATTCCTTGTATGGGCACAGGTTCTCTGATAGATAATTGAGCGAAAGCGGCTATTTCATTCAACAGCATCTTCGGATGAGAATTCGGTCTTGCCTAAATTCCGGTATTGAGGTATGATGGTTGTGCGTATTTTTACTCAATCCCAGAAATAATTCAGAAGCACACGCTATCGGATTTTGAGATGATAAAAGGAAAACGCCCCGGCCGGGACTTGAACCCGGGTCAAAAGATCCGCAATCTTTTAGGATGTCCACTACCCTACCGGGACTCTTGGAATCGGCGTTATGCCCTACTAAAATCGATTTCCTCACTTAAATAACTCACCGTCAACTCAGGTACGGAAAAAGGGTCGGGAAAAAAAGGATTGGTTTTTAGTTATTATTATTCGCAATCTGATTTTCCGGCGTCCATGTCGGGACTGTAGTCTGCGTTGGAGTGTACAGGAAATTCTGCGGAGCATTGCTCCAGTATTTGCACTGCGCGTAGGTCTTGTTCTGCGGGTCGTCGATGTTTCCGATGGGTTTGACCCAGATGCTGGCATTTGCGGTGATGTTGTTTGAACGGAACTCGATGAGAAGATCGTCCGCATTCAGGACCTTGAACGTGGCGTTGGTGTAAATCCCGAATCCCTTGTTCCTGCCAAAGCCGTCGTCGAGGTAAATCTCCCCGGTGGTCTTGTTCCTGACCGTGACCTCGAACCAGCTCGACGGGGAATAATCGGAATAGGTAAGGGTCACGGTTTTTCCGCCGCCCTGGCGCGAATCAAAGGCCCGGTTGACGGTGATATTGAAGGGTTTTACGGAATAGGTGATGTACATGGGGGGGTTCTTCAGGTCAAAAGAAACCGCCGATACGTTATTTTCGAATAAACTGGTCGAGCTGATGATGCACGACTGGTCCTGGGGGACGGGAGTTGTCGCTGAGGAGACGAAACTTGCCGCTGTCGTCTGCTGGGTTTCCGTCACGAAGGGGGTTGCAGCCGTGACCAGGTTGTCGGGGGTCGGGGTTTCATTCACTCCGGCATTGCTTCCCGTATAATACGTATTGGTCTGGCCGGACGTCCCCTTGGGCGGGGCGACGCACCCGGCGGTAATGATGCAGAAGATGGCGATAAGTCCGATTGCGATGAAGATTGAGTCCGGTTTCATCAAGTAATTGTACGGTGATTCCTAGTACATAAGTATTGAGGAACGGTCAATCCTTCCGGATATGCTCGTCAGAAATGATCATGGCAACGATCCCGGCAAGGGAACCATCGGTCGCGGTGAAGGTCGATTTCTGCATCGTGATCGCGTGGACGGTGCCATCGGCATATCTGACTTTCCCGGAATACGTTACCCTCCCGGGATCGGTCAGGAGTTCCCGGTCGTGCCGTGCAAGGAACCCTGCGGTCTCCGGGCTGACCGACTCTTCGGGTGTCTTCCCGATGATCGAACCGGAAGGTTTCCCGGAGATCGCAGCAAATGCGGCGTTGCAGCCAAGGAATTTTCCTCCGGTGTCGACATAATACGTCGGGCTCGGGAAGGTATTGATGAGGTGCTGGAGGAGCCGGAGCTGGTTTTCGAGGGCGTCCTGTGCGAGTTTCCAGTCCGTCATGTCGGTGATGACGACATACACGATCGCTCCCCGTTCGAGACTGAGCGAGGATACCCTTGAATAGATGTACCTCCGGGACCCGTCCCTGCGGATGAACCAGAACGCGAGGTCCGAGGGGACGATGCGGTCGCTCGTGAAATCGTCGATGGTCTTCTCAAGCCGCTCCCGGTCCTCGGGGGCCACGAAATCAGCCGGGGACTTCTCCACGAGTTCCTTCCGGGTGTACCCGAAGATCTCTTCCACGCGCCGGTTTGCGTAGCTTATCCTCCCGCCCTCCTTGATCAGGATGCCGTCCCTCACGTTCTCCGCCATGAGCCGGAACCGCTCCTCGCTTTCCCGGAGGGCGTCCTCAGCGCTCTTCTGGTCCGTGATGTCCTCGAGCAGTACCGTCGTGCCGGTCCTTCCGTCCTCAAAGACGGTCGGGATGTTCTTCTGCCGGAACCAGCGGTCCCGGCCCCCGGATATCACCAGCTCCCGGTCCGGTGCCTCTCCCTTCAGCGAGGTTTTTATGTTCTCGATGATCTCTTCCGTGCACCGGTCGGAGAAGGGGAGGTACGAGAGGTTTTTCCCGATCACCTCTTCCCGTTTCTGCCCGATCAGCTCGAGGAGCTGGTCGTTGATCCGGACCACGCGGAGCTCCGTATCCAGCACGATGACCAGGTCGCCGGAGAAACCCAGGATGGAATCGATCGGGATCCGTGAGGAGAGCGAATAAACCTTCGCCTTCCCGTACGTCCGCATCTCCACCTGCCCCGAGACATGGAGGATATCGAGGTACCTTCCCACCGAATGCATGTTCTTTTTGAGCGTGCGCGCGATCTCGGTGACGCTCATTCCGTGGGGTGCCTGTCTGAGCAGCTCCCGGATCTGGAGCAGTTCGGTGCTGTACTGGTCGACCATTCGGAAGCTCCGGGTTATTTCATAAGCACTTATCCTCAAAGCCATTTATTGGTTACCATTGATTGTCACATTTAATGGTAACCTAAAGAGATAACCTATAAATGATATTTTGACCATGATCATAGGAGAATTCCCGAATCGTTTGCGCGAATCATCTGTATATTGAGATGCGGTGCAACCGGTTCTGCTCTGGGAAAACATCTGAGGCATAATTCATGGAACATGTGAGTAACCTGCTGTGTCTGATCATTCTTGCCGGTGCAGTAATGATCGCTCCTGCAACTGCCGGTACCAAGTATATGGCCGGGAGCCCCGATCTCTCGGCCTATATATCGGGAACGAATGAATTCAGCCCGGGCGACGACGTCACGCTGCCCGTGACCATCCAGAACACCGGGCTGAACGAATTCAAGTTTGTGAACTCCGGCATCGTAGACCGGACCGACCAGCCGAATACCGCCAAGTTCCTCACCGTCTCCCTCGCACCGGGGAACGCACCCGTGGTGATAAAATCGGATCCCCAGCTGCTCGGCGATCTTGCCGGGGCAGGCAGCGCCGTCGCCCCTTTCACTGCCAAGGTGAATGCTGAAGCGGCCGGCGGGAACTACACGCTCCGGCTGTCATACAACTATACCTACCTGTACGAAGCCGACCAGTACGGGGTCGACACCATACAGTACCTGTACAAGACGGTCAACGGGACCATTGACGTCCCCATCCGGATAAAACCCGTGATCACGGTCGATGTCCTCTCGGCAACTCCCGACCACCTGAACGTCGGGACGGAAGGGTACATCGACATGAAGATCCGGAATACCGGCTCAGACTCCGGCCAGAAGTCGGTCGTCGAGATCCTGCCCAGCGGGAGCAGCCCGATCCAACCCACGGACAGCAGCGTGTACATCGGCGACTTTGCTCCCGGGAGCATCGTCTCCGCCCGGTACAAGGTGATGGTCTCGCCGGATGCCCAGCAGCAGACGTACCCGGTGGATGTCGTTGTCGTGTACCAGAACAACGAGGGCGATTTCGTGACTTCGAAGAGCGACACGGTCGGCGTACCGGTCGGCGGGAAGGTCGATTTTGCCATCGTATCGGCCGCGGCCCGGATGAACCCGGGGAACAAGCAGGTCATAAAGGTCACGTACCAGAATACCGGCAACAGCACGGTCTACAGCGCCCAGGCCCGGATCAGTGCGGTCGATCCCTTCACGAGCAACGACGATATCTCGTACCTCGGCGACCTTAAGCCGGGTGAGAGCGCAGTCGCATCGTACGATATCTCGGTCGACCGCGGGGCGACCCTCAAGCAGTACGGGCTCGATTCGGAGATCCGGTACCGGGACGCGCTCGACAACACGTACATCTCCGATACCATGAAGGTGCCGGTGAACATCGTGCCGGCTTCGGGAGTCAGCTCGGTCCTCTCAAACCCGGTCTACCTTGCCGTCATCGCCGCTGCCATCATCGGGATCGCGTACCTGTTCCTGCATTTCCGGAAAAAAGAATAATTTGATCCGACGGGGAGACCGCAGGTATCCCGGATATAAAATTCCTGACCAATGGCCAGATACCAGAATCCCGGCAACTTTTTCGGATAAACCGAAACGCGAGATCCATGATCGACGAACTTTTCACCCATATCGCGCGGGCGATCAACCGGTACCCGAAGCAGATTGCCGTCCTCGTCGCAGTCGTCTTCTGCATCTCGCTCTACGGGATGACGACGATCACGATGGAGACCGGGGCTTCGACCTACCTCAACTCCGACTCGGCCAAGGGGGTACTCTACAACAAATATATCGACACCTTCCAGTCCGATACCCTGATCCTCATCGTCGAGACCAATGACCCCCTCAACCCGGACGTCCTCTCGTACATGGACCGGCTGGAGACCGATATCCGGCAGCAGCAGAATATCCGGTCCGTCTCAAGTATCGTCGATATCCTCAAAAACGCAAACGGCAACCGGCTCCCGCAGTCCCGCACCCAGATCGATGCGACCGTGGAAAGCATCCCGCCCGAGGTCCGGTCCACCGCCGT
The DNA here is from genome assembly GCA_035541835.1 of Methanoregula sp. Classification (GTDB taxonomy): domain Archaea; phylum Halobacteriota; class Methanomicrobia; order Methanomicrobiales; family Methanospirillaceae; genus Methanoregula. The sequence goes on along the minus strand of DATKMN010000091.1, from coordinate 3,814 downwards.
TCCTTCCAATATCCTCTCGCTCGTCCAGATCCAGCTCAGCCAGGGCCTCTCCGACACCGCCAAGACCTCCGCGCTCAACGACGTCAAGTCGATCGTAGCCTCGTCCAACCCGCCGGCCGGGACCACGGTCACGGTCACGGGGAGCCCGGCGTTCAGCAAGGAGATGAGCAACGGGCTCCAGCAGAACATGGGCATCCTCATCGGGGCCGCGATGATCCTCATGATCGTGGTGATGGGGATCCTCTTTGCGTACGTCCGGTACCGGTTCATGCCGGTCTTCCTCGTAGGCGGGGGCCTCGTAACCTCGCTGGGGATGATGGGCCTTGCCGGCATCAGGCTGAACATGGCGGTGATCGGCGCGTTCCCGGTCCTCATCGGCCTCGGGATCGATTACGCGATCCAGTTCCATGCCCGGTTCGACGAGGAGTCCCGGAAAGGGACCCTTGAGCAGGCAGTGACGATGACCGTGACGCGCACCGGCCCGGCCGTCCTGTACGCGATGCTTGCGACCTGCATGGGCTTCCTCGCGATGTTCATCTCGCCGGTGCCGATGATCCGGTCCTTCGGCCTCGTCTCTATCATCGGGGTCATGAGCAGTTATGCCGTCGCGCTGGTCGGCATGCCGACCTTAGCCCTGCTCCTCAGGTACCGCCCGAAGCCGCAGAAGCCGACGGAGTGCTATGCCGTGGGGACGGATGCGTGTGCGTACCTTGACGACGCGGGAATGCCCCGGGGTCCGGCTGCCGCCCCTGCGAAGAAGGGCTGGTCGTACGGCCAGTTCCTGACCGAGACCTCGGTCAAGATCGCGAAAAACCCGGTCCCGATCCTGCTCATCGCCGCCCTCATCGCGGTCATCGGGTTCCAGCTCGACGCTGTCATTGCCATCGAGACGAGCGAGAACGCGTTTGTCCCAAGCGACATGCCGGCCAAGATCGAGATGGACAAGGTGGCGCGGGTGATCGGGTCAACGGATTCGGCGACCATCTACCTGCAGGGCCAGAGCGTGACGGACCTCGACGCGCTCGTCTGGGAGAAGAAGTTCCAGGACTATGAGCTCTCGCACCACAGCGAACTGACCCGGGCGACGAGCCTCGTCACGTACGTGATGGCGTACAACAACGGCTCGATGCCCGAGACCCAGAGCCAGCTCAACGGGATCCTCGCGAAGCTGCCGGCCACGGTTAGGGACCCGTACGTGAGCGGCTCGATGAACGGGGTCATCAACTTCGGCACCCTGAAACTCGAGTCCGAGCAGCAGGAGTCGCTCAAGGAACAGATGACCAAAGATATCGCGTTCCTCGAACCCCCGATCGGGTTTTTGGTCCAGCCGACCGGGAGCTTCGACCTCTTCACCACCCTCATGCACGACCTGACGTCTTCCAAGGAGACGATGACCTTCCTCGGGTTCCTCTTAATCTTCCTCTACCTCGTGCTGGTGTACCGGCACCTCCACGCGGTCTCCCCGCTCGTCCCGATCATCGCCATCATCGGGTGGAACTCGGTCGCGATGTTCGCCCTCGGGATCGCATACACCCCGCTCACCGCAACGCTCGGGTCGATGACCATCGGGGTGGCGGCCGAGTACACCATCCTCGTGATGGAGCGGTACGCGGAAGAAGAGGAGCGCCTCCACGACCCCCTCGCCGCGATCCAGGAGAGCGTCCAGAAGATCGGGACGGCGATCACGGTCTCGGGCCTCGCCACCTTCTTCGGGTTCTCCGCGCTCTGCCTCGCGACCTTCCCCATCATCAGCAATTTCGGGGTGACCACCCTCATTGCCGTCGGGTTCTCGCTCATGGGCGCGATCTTCATCATGCCGGCGATCCTGTCGCTGATCGGGCGGATGACCAGCCACCAGCACCCGGCCGCGATTGCAGCGGTTGTTGAGCCCGAGGAATTGGAGTAACCGGGAATTTTTTCTTAACCGGTTTTTACGGCTGTTTTGGAATTTTTATAAAAAAACAACGCCCCCCCTTGCGAATGCCTGATGGCACCTCCCCCGGCCCTGGGGGCTTTCGCAGGTGCGATAATCACGAAAGAACCCGCAGGCAAATCCGATAAAAAATTTGCCTGTTTTGTTGAATGAAATCCTCACACGATGAATACGTCATGCGAAGTCACGATCGTCACAAATCTTAAATGCTCCCCCGGCCATAGTGCGCTCCATACGGGCCCGATCATCATGCCGGGCCCCGGGAGCGAAGTGACCATGGCTATGAGTTATCCCTACGGGAAAGGCGACGGGACCGTAAAATGGGTCTCCACCGAATGGCTGGAACAGCACCTGAACGACAAGGACCTGATGATCCTTGACTGCCAGCCCAACATCCACGAGTACATCCAGGACCACATCCCCGGTGCCGTGTACTGGCATGAAGGCCTGTTCCGGATCCACGAGGCGGCGATCCCGACCCGGTGGATCCCGGCCGAAGCGGCCCAGATCCTTTTCAGGACCCTCGGTCTGGACCCGGCAAAGCCCATTGTCGTGTACTCGAGCGGCGGCCCCTTAAGCACCTGCGCCACCTTCATCGGCGATGGCCTCGAGCAGACGATGGTCGCGTACACGCTCGTCCGGTACGGGCACAAGAACGTGTATGTCCTCGACGGCGGCTGGGAGAAGTGGAAGGAGGAGAAGCGCCCGCTCACCCGCGAGTACGGCGTCACGAAACCCTCGAAGTTCACGGTGAAGCTCCACGACGAGTTCTTCATCGGGTACGACGAGTTTAAGAAGATCAAGGACCAGCCAGGCACCGTGCTCCTCGATGCCCGCCCCGCAGCCTTCTACGAAGGGCAGGGGCCCTGGATTAAACCGGGCCATATACCCGGCGCGATAAGCCTGCCGTGGAAGAGCCTTATGGACGACAAGAACAAGAAGTTCTTAAAACCCGTGGACCAGCTGGAATCTCTGGTCAGGGCTGTCGGGGCAACACCCGACAAGAAGGTCATCTGCTCCTGCGGGACCGGCCGCGAGGCGACCAACGAGTTCATCCTTTTCCGGTGGTACCTCGGGTATCCCAACGTCAGGATCTACGAAGGGTCGTTCACCGAGTGGGTCGCGTACAAGGACAACCCGGTGGTTACGGGGAAGAGCCCGAGATAATAAGGAAGAATTTTTTTTGCAAGTGCCCGATTTTTTCCAATAAAGATCTCTGTAATGGTGTGAGGACTCCCCGCCTCAGGGCCGCTCTGCGGCACGGCGGGGCAAATTACCAGTGATGGATTGAGGGTAATTGAGGCCGCCGCGGGGGCGCCCCGTCGGGGGCGGCGGCAGACATCGTGAATGAAGACGTGCGGCCTGCAAAAGAATTCCGAAATCCCCGGCTCTCCTCACCGTTTCCGCCGCTGCCCGTACATCCGGTCCCCGATTACGCAGTCCGCGAGCACGAGCGCCATCATCGCTTCCGCAACGGGGATGATCCGCGGGACGATGCAGGGGTCGTGCCGGCCCCTGATCGCGATCTCTGCCGGGTTCCCGCACACGTCCTGCGTCTGCTGGACCTTCGCTATCGAGGGCGTCGGCTTGACCGCGATCCGGACAACGATATCCCGCCCCGTTGAGATCCCCCCGAGGACGCCCCCCGCGTGGTTGCTCATGAAACCGGCACCGTCCATCTGGTCGTTGTTCTCGCTGCCGAAGGTTTCCGCGACCGCAAACCCGTCGCCGATCTCCACGCCTTTGACCGCACCGATCCCCATCATCGCGCTGGCGATGAGGGCGTCGAGTTTCCCGAAAACCGGGTCGCCCAGTCCCGCCGGGCAGCCGCGGGCGGTGATCTCCGCGATCCCGCCGACCGAATCGCCGTTCTTTTTTGCG
>DATKMN010000090.1:0-13322 GCA_035541835.1 Methanoregula sp. | reverse complement strand
GTTTCGTTGCTCTGGCTGCACGGTATCTTATCGCATCGGGTGAGACGCCGGTTCTTCTCGTTGATGCTGACCCGGACCAGAACCTGGCCGAGATGGTAGGTGCAGACCTCGAAATGGCAGGGAAGAAGACCATCGCCGAGCTTCTTTCGGAGACGTTCATAGCCCGGGGCGGGACTACCGTGGGAGTCGCCCCTTCGAAGAGGATCGAGAACCGGATCTGGGAGGAGGGACTCTACGAGAGCACCGATTTCGACCTTCTCTCGGTAGGGACAAAGTGGATCGAGGGTTGCTACTGCCTCCCCGACTCCGCGCTGAAAAGCGCCCTTTCGATAATCACCAGACAGTACCGGTATATCCTCATCGACTCTCCCGGGGGTCTCGAACATCTCAACCGGAAGATCGCGGGCAGCGTGGATGTCATCCTCGATGTCATGGGGCCGTCAAGCAAGTCGTTCGCCCATGTAAAACGTGCCCACCGTATCATCAGCGAAGTCGGGATACGATTTGACCGTTTCTATCTTGTCGGGGGATACGGGTTCCCCGAAGGGCTCCACGAACGTGCTTCGGCCGAGACCGGGCTTCCCTATCTCGGTAAGGTAACGTACGATCCGGTTGTCGCAGACTACGTTCTCGCGGGCCGTTCGCTGCTCGAGATCCCGGAAGATTCGGACGCGTATCGATCGGTCGCGGGGATGATGGAAACGGTGATTGGGGATCATTGATCGCTTTTTCATGGGGATACCGGGAAAGGGTTCCCATCGATACCTGAATGCTCGGGCTGACCTGTATTCAGAAGAATGACCGGGGGGTCAGTATTTTCTTTGAGGTCAGGCCGGATGGGCACGGCCAATCCTGAAAATTATGCCGGAAATATTCCCGGGAATTTCATTGCCTGAATTTCAACACCTGTCAGCCTGAAAAAAGACAGGGTAAAAACGGAAAACCGGTGTGATGTTCGCAAGCCTTAAGTCGCACATCCCTCAATCTATAGATAATATTTTACGGTGGTGTTTTCCAGATGAGCAGGAAAGGAGTAAATGTAACCATCAGGGAACTGACCTCCGATCTTGCCCGTTTCCGGGACCTGAGCATTTCCGTAGGGTCTATAACCGCCGACAACTGGGCAGAGCCTATGGGCCCGACACCGTTTCCCTCCCTCACTACGTTCCGTTCCTGGGATATGGTGCTCCTGAAGCGGTACAAACCGTTTTACCTGCCCTTCTGCGATCTCTGCTGCCTCTGCACGTACGGAAAATGCGATCTTACCGGCAGCAAGCGGGGGGCCTGCGGGATCTCGATGCCAGCACAGCAATCCCGGACTGTCCTTATAGCAGCCTGTATCGGTGCTGCCACCCACACCAGCCATGCCCGGGAGCTTCTCACCTGGCTTACCGGACAGTTCGGGCATGACCATCCCATCGATGTTGGTGGGATAGATGTCGGGATCGAGGCTCCTCTGATCCGCCTTGTCTGCGGGATCAGACCTGCGGTCCTCGGGGATCTTGAACAGGTACTTGATTACTGCGAAAGCCAGGTCACAAGTCTCCTCGCGGTCACCCACACCGGCCAGGAAGGGAATAACCTCGACTTCGAATCCAAGGTGCTCCATGCGGGGATGATCGACCTGGTCGGCATGGAGGTTGCTGATATTGCCCAGGTCTCGGCACTTGGTTTCCCGAAAGCGGATCCGGAATCCCCGCTTGCCGACCTCGGCCTCGGAACCGTAGACACGGCAAAACCCGTAATCCTGGTAATCGGTCACAATGTACCCCCGTCTGCGGGCATAATCGATTATCTCCGGGACCATAATCTCCTTCCCGGGGTCGAAGTTACCGGTATCTGCTGCACGGCGCTTGACACTACCCGGTACTCGCCGTCGGCAAAAATAATCGGGCCCATCTCATGGCAGCTCCGGTACATCAGGTCCGGGGTGCCGGATGTCATCGTTGTCGACGAACAGTGCATCCGGACTGACACCCTCCAGGAAGCTTCCGCGGTTCACGCCCCCCTCATCGCGACCAGTGAGAAGAACTGCCTGGGGCTCCCTGACCGGACCCTTGATCCCGCGGATGCCATTGTTGCGGATCTCGTAAGCGGGAAAATCCCGGGGGCTCTCATACTCGATCCTGCGAAAGTCGGGGAGGTAGCCTCAAGAACGGCGGTCCAGGTTGCGCCCTCACGGAAAAAATTCAAGAACATGCCTTCGGAAGCCGAGATCGCCGAGGTGGCAAAGAAGTGTACCCAGTGTGTCTTCTGCCGGCGTGCATGCCCGAATGACCTTGCAGTTCCGCAGGCGATGAAGGCGGCTGCAGCCGGCGCGCTTTCCGCTCTCAGTGGTCTCTATGACGATTGCATCGGATGCGGCCGCTGCGAATCAGCCTGCCCTCAGAAGATCGCCGTGCACTCACTCATCGTCGCCGCAGCCGGAAAGACGACCCGCGGGGAGAATTTCCGGATCCGGACAGGGCGCGGTGCAATCCGGGACATCGAAATCCGCGAAGTGGGCGGGCCGATTGTCCTTGGCGAGATCCCGGGTGTGGTCGCGTTTGTCGGATGCGCGAACTTCCCGAAAGGCGGCCGCGAGGTTGCCGAGATGGCGATGGAGTTTGCAAAACGGCGGTACATCGTCTGCACTTCCGGGTGCTCGGCCATGTCCGCCGGGATGTATCGCGACGAGGAAGGAAAGACCGCCTATGAGCGGTACTCCGGTGCATTCGAGGCCGGAGGGATCCTCAACGTAGGTTCCTGCGTGGCAAACGCCCATATCGCAGGTGCCGCGGTCAAGATCGCAAGTATTTTTGCAAAACGACCGCTGCGCGGAAATTACGAGGAGATCGCCGACTATGTGCACAACCGGGTCGGCGCTGTCGGTGTTGCGTGGGGCGCGATGTCACAGAAAGCAGCGTCCATCGCGGCGGGGTTCTGGCGTCTTGGCATTCCGGTGGTGGTCGGACCACATGGCACCAAGTACCGGCGCATGCTCCTTGGCCGGGCCGATATTGACGAAGACTGGTACACGTACGATGCGAGGACCGGCGAGCGCGTGTATGGAGGGCCGGTGCCCGAACACCTCTTCTTCGCCGCCGAAACAAAGGAGGAGGCGATGGTGATGGTGGCGAAGCTGACCCTGCGTCCGAACGATACCAGCAAGGGGAGGGCCATCAAGCTGAGCAACTATATTGACCTCCACCGGCGGCTTATTGGTGGAATGCCCTCCGATCTGCACCGGCTTGTCCGGACCCGGGCCGATATCCCGGTAACCATGAGAACCGAGATCGAACAGATCCTGAAGGATGCCGACTGGAAAGAATCGGGAATCCCCGACCCGACCCTGCTTGCCCGGATGGTCCGGAAAACGAAGGTGTGAACCATGCCGCTCAATGAGTCCTGGCAGACGGCTGAGATCCCGGGCCCCAAGAAAGCCTCCCTTATCATCAAGCCGGATATCGCCGACGCGATGATCAGGAGGGCAAAGCGCCCGATCATCATCGCAGGCAGGGGGATCATCGAGTACGAAGTCGAGGGGAAAAAACTCATCGATTACATCATCGAGCTTGCGAGGAAGGCGAAGATCCCGGTTGTTGTTTCTGCAAGCACGAACAATGAGTTTATGAACCGCGGTTTTGCTCCTGCAGCCATTATGCCGGCCGTCGATATCGCGAACCGTCTTACCGATACGGGATGGAAAGGCCTTGACGGGAAAGACACGTACGATCTCGCGATCTTTGTCGGCCTCCCGTATTCCATGGAATGGACAATCCTCTCCGGGCTCAAGCATTTCGCTCCCGGTCTCAAGACCATGACCCTCGATTGCGTATACCAGCCCAATGCAAGCTGGTCGTTCCCGAACAGCACCATCAAGGACTGGTCGGTGAACCTCCGCGGCATCGTGGAGAACCTCGGAGACTAAGGTTTTTTATGGATACCATGTTTGACACCATTCCTGTCGAAGTCGGCCTCGTGCATGAAGGGGAGCGCGTCCGGAAAAACGATATGCAGGTCGAGCTCGGCGGGCCGTCGGTCATGGAGAAGTTCGAACTCGTCCGGGTCCGCGCTTTGGAAGAAGTGAAGGATGGCGAAATCTCAGTCATCGGGCCGGATATCTCTGCTATGGCTGAAGGAAAGTCGTACCCCATCGGGATCCTTGTTGATATCGCAGGTTCCCGTCTTGAAAAAGATCTCGAAGGAGTGATCGAGCGCCGGATTCACGAGTACTCCAATTATATCGAGGGGTACATGCACCTCAACCAGCGGTACGATATCTGGATCCGGCTTTCGAAGAAGTCGTTCAAGAAGGGAATTACTTCTCTCCGGTTTATCGGCCAGGTTCTTGTCGGCCTGCTCAAGACCGAGCTCCCTTTCATCGAGAGGATCCAGGTTACGTTCATCACCGACCCGGTGAAGATCCACCCGCTGTACGAAGAAGCGATGGCCGCGTACGAGGCCCGCGACGCCCGGGCACGCGGGCTCTCTGACGAAGAAGTCGATACATTCTACGGGTGTGCCCTCTGCCAGTCTTTTGCCCCGACCCATGTCTGTGTCATAACCCCTCAGCGGTATGCCAACTGCGGTGCTATCAGCTGGTTCGACGGTCGTGCTGCCGCCGGGATCGATCCCAAGGGGCCGATCTTTGCCATTGAAAAAGGGGAGTGCATCGACCCCGAAAAAGGGGAATATTCCGGCATAAACGAAAGTGCAAAGAAGAGATCCATGGGCGAGGTGAACCGCGTCCACCTCTACACCGCGTTCGGGTATCCTCATACTTCCTGTGGCTGTTTTGAGGGGATCGCGTTTTATATTCCGGAAGTCGACGGCTTCGGGATTGTCCTTCGTGGTTTCCGGGACGTATCGGTCAATGGCCTTGCATTTTCGACGATGGCCGATTCCACGGCCGGGGGCAGGCAGGTGGACGGTTTCCACGGGATTTCCATAGAGTACATGCGGTCAAAAAAATTTCTATACGCCGATGGCGGTTACGACCGGGTTGTCTGGATGCCTTCGGAGACAAAAGAAAAACTCAAGGGTTTCATTCCGGGGCCCGTCTATGAAGGAATTGCAACCGAAAAGGATGTCGGGACGGTCCCGGAGCTGAAGGTGTTCCTCCAGGATCACGGGCACCCGGTTGTTGCCCGGTGGGCGGCCGGAGATGAATCCGCAGGGAAGGAAGTCCCCCTGAATGCCGTATTTTCAGCTGGTGATATCCCGCTGAACGTGGCCGGCTTCCGGGTGATACTTAAGAATGCACGGATTACCGCGGAAAAGGTCATCATTCAGCCGGTTGATCCGGGCCAGGAACGGGGGAGTTCCCCATGACCGGAAACGAGCGGAAGGAGCGATCCGAAAACGAGGCGATCAAAATCCTGGCGCCGCAGATTCTCGAACTTCTCAAGGGCGTCCATCAGATCGAGCTCCAGAACTTTACTATGGACGTGGGCGATCTCGAGCTCTTCATCCCGATGGGATCGGTTCCCTCCGCTCCTGTACGGAACAATGCCTCACCCGCGAGGGTCAAACCGGTTGAGCTGTATGCAGAGGAGTATGTCCGATCGGATGTAGCCTATCCGGCGAAGGTACGGGAGGTCGTACTCGGGGCGACGAAGAGTTCCGGTGGGAGCCGGTGCCGGTCGGTTGCAATCGGCGGCGCAACCACTCCGGCGTATTCTGCCTTTTCCGGAGACGCGAACAAAACTCCGGCAATCGCACTCGATGTTTTCGACATGGAAGTGCAGCTGCCCCGGGTGCTCAAGGAGAATGTCAGTGAAGTGATGGGGGACCCGGCTGAGTGGGCGCGGATGAATGTCAGGAAATTCGGGGCGGACCTCGTGACGGTCCACCTCACCAGCACCGATCCGCTCTTCCGGAATACCACGCCAAGAGAAGCAGCAAAGACCGTAGAGGATGTCCTCCAGGCCGTTGATGTCCCGCTCATCATTGGAGGCTGCGGGGATCCCAGGAAAGATTCTCTCGTTTTTTCTGAGATTGCGGCAATGGCTGAGGGCGAACGCCTCCTCCTCAATTCGGTCACTCTTGAAATGGCAGAGGCAAAGACCCTGGAACCGGTGGCACGCGCCGCGGAACGGCATGGCCACGCGGTCCTTGCCTTCACCGGCCTTGATCTGAACAGTGCAAAAGAGCTGAACCGGCGCCTGTACGAGTATCTCCCGCCGGAATCCATCGCTATGGACCTGACCACCGTCGCGCTTGGGTACGGCCTCGAATACTCGTTTTCCATCCACGAGCGGGCGCGGTACGCAGCGCTCATGGGCGACTCCGAGCTCCAGCACCCGGTCATTTCAGCATCGACAAACGCGTGGGGGGCCCGGGAAGCCTGGATGAAGATGGCCCCCGAGTACGGTTCCCGCGAATTGCGGGGACCGGTCTGGGAGACGATCAATGCCCTGACGCTTCTCCTGGCCGGGATCGACATTTACATGATGATGCACCCGGCAGCAGTACTGACGCTTCGGGACATGGCCGCCAGGCTCGGTACCCCCGGGAGCCAGTACCCTGCTGGAGTCCGCGACTGGGTGGGGGTCCGCCTGTGACCGAAGTCAGGGCAGGTGGGGAGAGACGGAAGGGCATCCGTGAGATCAGTCCCATCGATGTGTACAAGCTCCTCCCCGGGACAAACTGCCGCGAATGCCGGGAGGCAAACTGCATGGCATTTGCAACCCGGGTGGTCAACGGCGAGATCGTTCTGACCGACTGCCCCCCGCTCCTCACTCCGGAGTTCCAGACCGCGTTCAGTCGGCTGACCGGGCTCCTCGCGCCACCGGTCCGGGCCGTCACGTTCGGCCCGGAGGGGAACAGCGTGACCATCGGGGGAAAATACGTGCTCCAGCGGCACGAGTTCACCTACCACCATCCGCCCCCGATCGCTCTCGATGTCCACGATCTGATGGGGGAGACCGAGCTGCTCGAACGTGTCCATAAGATCGCGGGTTTTTCCTACAACTATATCGGCCGCAGCCTGGCACTCAACGTTATTGCGGTTCGTTGCACATCCGGAGATCCCGTGACCTTCCGGGATGCCGTGAAGAAAATTGCCGGCGCGAGCAGTCTCCCCCTTATCCTTTGTGCCCCCGATCCCCGGGTCATGGAGGCCGGTCTTGCAGCCTGCAGGGACCGGCGTCCCCTCATCTATGCGGCAGATACGGGGAACTGGAAACAGATGGCCGAACTCGCACTCCAGTACCGCTGCCCGCTCGTTGCATCCGCGCCCGGCAGTCTCTCCTCGCTGCGCTCGCTTGTCCGGACCCTGGTCGAGTATGGCGTCGAAGATCTCGTCCTTGATCCGGGAACGTCCGGGGATGCCGGGATTTCCGCTACGGTCGGTAATTTTACTGCCATCCGGACTGAAGCCTGCAGGAACTTCGACCCCCTTTTCGGTTTTCCTCTCCTCGGTATTCCGATGGCAGTCTGGGCGGGAGAGGAGATCTCCGAGGACGTCCTCAAGTGGAAGGAGGCTGTCACCGCGTCGATGCTCCTTTCCCGGTATGCCGATATCCTCATCATGCACAGCCTCGACGGATGGGTCATCCTTCCCCAGCTTATCTGGCGTTTCAGCCTGTATACCGACCCCCGGAAGCCGGTATCGGTCGAATCGGGAGTGAAAACATTCGGAAAACCCGATCGGAATTCGCCGGTCCTTATCACCACCAACTATGCCCTCACGTATTTCACCGTCGAATCCGACATCAAGGCAGCGAACATCGACTGCTACCTCATTATCGTCGATACCGGTGGCCTTTCCGTAGAAAGTGCGGTGGCAGGAAGGTACTTCAATGCCGGGACCATCGCGACTTCCCTCACCGAGAACCGCGTCCCGGAGATGGTCAGCCACAAGACACTGATCATTCCGGGCCTTGCCGCCCGGCTGAGCGGGGAGGCAGAAGAGACTACCGGCTGGAAGATCCTCGTCGGCCCGAAGGACTCGAGCGGTCTTGCCCAGTTTCTCAGGAGCCGGTGGCCACCGGAAGAGCAGGAAAATATGCGTTAGCGAAAGTCCCGGGGTTTTTGGGATGAAAGGCTGTCCACAGTACCGGTTGGCGTGCGATCCGGGATACTTGCGATCCGGCCTGCGTCCCGCCCGTAACTATCAGAAGACAAGACCATTATGACAGACACGGTCACCGTCATTTTCCAGCCCATGAACCGGCTCGCAACCGTTCCGGCAGGCTCAACGGTCCTCGCAGCAATACGGGAAGCCGGGGTACGGTTCGAGAGTATCTGCGGGGGGAAAGGCGAGTGCGGAAAATGCCGGGTCATCCACGTCAGGGGAAGCTGTGAAACAGTCCCGTCTGAGGGTTCCCGCGGGATTTCCCCGGCCGAGCTGCTGGGGGGATATCGTCTTGCCTGCATGACAACCGTTACCGGCAACTGCGAGTTCATTATTCCGGTGGAGAGCAGGATCGATTCGCCGCAGATTCTCCTCGATACAGTCGCGACTGCCGGAGATCCCGAACCTTCTGTGTCGAAGTACCTGACTGAATCCGGCGGGTCATTGCAATTCCCGCTGCAACGGTCTCTCAGGCTCACAGGGTACTCCGGGCAGCGCCCGCGGATGACCCGGGAGCAGCACGATCTGCTTACGAGCGGAGTATCCCCGCATACGGTCACGATCAGCACCTCTGCGGGCTATCCCGAGATCATCGGTGTTGATGAAGGCGACACGCTTGCGGAAAATTTCGGGGTCGCGATCGACCTGGGCACGACAACAATTGCGGGAGCGCTCTTTGATCTCGCTGACGGGAAGCTCCTTGCCCGTGGCTCCTCCCTGAACAGGCAGATCACCTACGGGGAAGAGCTCATCACCCGGATAGCGGTTGCAGGGACTCCTGAAGGGAAGACAAGGCTCCGGAATGCCGCAATTGAAAGTATCAATACGGTAATATCGCATCTCGCGGAGGAGGCGGGGATTGGAACTCAGCGGATCAATGATCTCTGTATTGCCGGTAACACCGTTATGGTTTATCTCCTCGCGGGGATGGATCCCTCCATCCTTGAGCAGGTTGATGCGGCTGTTTCCCGGTCACCGGTCGTACTTGGTGCAGGGGAACTGGGGCTTACCGCTGCTTTCGGGGCGCATGTCTACTGTCTCCCGAACGTCAGCAGGTTTGTCGGAGGGGATGCGGTGGGGGATGTTGTTGTATCGCGTATGCACCGGTCCCCCGACTACTCCCTCATGATCGATCTCGGGACGAACGGCGAACTGGTCTTCGGGAATTCGGAATGGCTGGTCTCCGCGTCCTGTGCATCCGGACCGGCTTTCGAAGGTGCGGGGATCTCTTCCGGCATGCGGGCCATGAAGGGTGCGATCGAGCACGTGAGGATCGATCCCCGAACGGGTGTCGTTACCTTCAGGACAATCGGGGATGGAAGACCGGTAGGTATCTGCGGTTCGGGTATCATCGATGCCGCGTCCGCGATGGTTTCCGCGGGCATCATCGATTTCACCGGCAGGATCGTTCCCGCACAACCCGGTGTCCGCGACGGGCCGGATGGCCCGGAATACGTCCTCGTACCTGCGGCCCGGACGGCAACGGAGCGGGATATCGTCATAACCGGCGCGGATATGGCCTACCTGATGGACTCCAAGGCGGCTGCCTGCGGGGCCATCGGCGTACTCATGAAAAAATACCGGATACGCACATCCGACGTACGCCATGTCTACCTGGCCGGCGCCTTCGGGGAGTATACTGATATGCGGGCTGTAACGGCATTTGGTATAATCCCTGATTTTTTCAACGCGGAATACCACCACATGGGAAACGGGTCACTCGCGGGGGCCTGCATGGCTCTTCTTTCAAGGAAACGGCGTACCGAAGCTGAAGAGATAGCAAGGAAGATGGTCTATATCGACCTCCTCGTGGAATCGGACTTTATCGAGGAGTATTCCGCCGCACTGTATATCCCGGGAAAAGAGGAGTATTTCTGCCGCTGACTCATTCAAAGAGCCAGCCGAGGTCTTTGAGTTCCTCGATGTGTGCGAGCTGACGGACGATATCGGTCTTTTCGGGGATCTCGAGTTTTGCCGTGATCTTGTTGGAACCGCCGAACGTATCGAGGGTTGCACCGATAGCAACCAGATCGTTGAGGATCTCATCCTGCATTTTCTTCCGGTCGCCTTCACCAAGCTCGGCGATGAGCTGGAACTCCGGGTGCTTGAGGATCGCGGTCTTGTTGATGCTGATTGCCGCCTGCCCGTTCATCTCCGCATCGAAGTCTTCCCTCCGCATCCGCTGGGTTTCCATGTGGGAATGGATCCGGTATCCGGTCCGGATCGAGCCGGCAATCTCGTGGATCTTCTCGATAATCTGCGGCACCATCTCTTCCGGGGGCTCATGGGCATGGGTAATTGCAAAAAGGTGGAAGTCGTCCGTATAGATCCACTGGATCTCAGTTGTTTTTTCTTTCTTGTATATCCGCTCGGTTATTTTCCAGTCACCGTGTTTGATCCGGAACCGGAAAATCCTGATATCGGGGGACCTCGTGGCTTTGACAGGATATACGTGGAGATCGTCAATTGTCGAGACCCCGTTTGCGTGGTACTCCTTGATGATAAGCTCGAAATACCGCGTCTGCGGGTGAGGGGGTTTTAAAATGACGCTGTCAAAAACCTTCCACCGGTATTCCATGATCTGCTGGATCTCGATCTCTTCACCTACATCGATGAGGTACGAATGGTCCGTATGGTTCTTGTCGGTATGCTGATACTCATGATAGACGATTTCAGTCATGGATCCGCCTCCGGGGAACATCTGGGACTTTCATAGGGGATATCGCCGGTTCCAATGTGATACCTGCAGCTTGCCGGTGTGCCGGTATGATTATTGTACATTGGAATCACCGGTTATTTGAGTGCTTTGGTATTTCCAACCGGAAATAAAATGTTGATTTAGTACCGGTAAAATGGTAAAGATCGGGAGAGAAGTATTCCATGTTTCCGGTACTGCGGGACCTGGGGTGCAAAACGGTCCGATCCTTTTGCATCCCGCCCGCTACTCGAAGAGCCAGCTTGCATCATTGATCTCTTCGATAATTGCCAGCCTCAGGGCGGGAGCGGATATCTCAGGCAGGGCCGCCCCGGGGAGGATGGATGAATTTCCCGCTGAACGGTGGTGCGGCATCCCGGGAAGGACTCCCCGGTCCGTCCGCCCATCATGAGTGTGCCGTTCCTCTTCTGTGCGTATCCGCTCATCGGCCACGAATGAATAGATGCTTTCACGATAAATCTGCCGGTTCTCTGCATGGGATGGCGCCCGCGTTCCGGATCGGATGGACCGGGCAATGGAATCGATCCGTTCGAAGATGAGTCCTGCCATCGTCCCGGGATCCGTGTCCCCGCTCGAAACCAGGAGAAGATTAAAATCATCGGTGTAGGCCCACTGCCTGCCACCGGGTTCAGCAGTCTTCGGCCGCTCCGTTATCACCCATTTGCTTTTGAGGAGGGCGAACCCAAAGAGTGAAAAGCCGCCTGACCGTTCTGCATGGACGGGAAGGACAAGGATATCCCGTATCGATGAGAAGGAATCGCCGCGGGTGGCATCGAGGGTTACCTCGAAAAATCGCGTGGAGTTTACCGGTCGTGTCGAAAAGAAGGGGTCGCCCGTAAGCTCGCCGTTGCCTCCGATCCCATGAATTTCGATCTCAGAACCGATATCTACCACATACGTATGCACTACCCCTCCTGCCGCTGCTTTCCGGACCGTGTGGAGCAGTGTATTGGTCACGATGATTCCGCCGGATGCCCGGATACTTTTTTTTTTGGAAATACGGTATTTCCCCGGTACCTGGGCATTATTTCCCATATCACATTTCAGAGGAACACTATATTATTTTTTTGGTTTGTGCAACGCCTTTTAATGAGGAGAAATCCGGTTTATGCCTGAAAAAACCGACCGACCGGCATGTGCTGGGAGAAACGGCACATTCATCCTTGCGGAAATCCTCCGGATCATGATAATCGTCATGGTGCCGGACAAAGGGGTATGGGAGAGGGAATATGCCCGCCGCGGGACGATCTGGGGCAGATCTGCACACGAGCTTCCTGCAATTCCGGCCGGTTCCCGCGTTCTCGAACTCGGGTGCGGGAATGGGAAAACCACCCGGTCCCTCGTCAGGAAGGGACTCAGGGTAACCGCCGTTGATTTTTCGCCCTGCGCTGTATCCTTAAGCAGGAAGCATTCGGTCGCGGGTGTGGAAGAGGATCTTGCCACGGCTGATGCAATATCTCTTCCTTTCCGGGACGGTTCCTTCGATGCGGTGTCAGCGGTCCATATAGTTGGTCATCTCGGGGAGCAGGAACGAAACCGTGCCGTATCTGAGATAATCAGGGTTCTTGGCGGAGAGGGGATGCTCATCTTCCGGGACTTCTCCACCGGCGATTTCCGGTACGGTAAAGGACTGGAAACCGGGCCCGGGTCCTTCCGGCGGGGAACGGGGATTGTCACCCACTACTTTGAACAGTCAGAAGTAATGGCCCTCTTTTTCCCCCTTGTCTGCCTGAGTTTTACGTTTAATTCCTATTCCCTGCGCGTACGGGGAATATCGTACCCCCGGGAAGAGATCACCGCAACGTTTGTTAAACCGGCAGGCATTGGTCAGGATTTCAGTCCGCCGGCAAGCGGGAATGTTTTTTGAAGGTGCGTAACTGAAGAGTAAGAAAGGGAAATTTAATGAAAAGCCGTTCCGCGATTTTTTTCCTCGTTCTCATCCTCGCCCTGTCCGTTCATCCGGTTGCTGCCCAGATCGGCGGTGGGCAGGGATGGATAACGATCAGTTGCAATGTCGATGGCGCATCCGTAAGTTTTGACGGGAACTACCAGGGGATTACCAGCGGGGGTTCACTGACAGTCCCGGTCTATGTCACGGCGCAGCCTTTCCATTCGTTCACCGTGGAAAAAGCCGGCTTCACCTCGTACTCCGGTCCGTTGTCCATGCCCGCGGAGGGGCAGACCCTGACCTATTACGCTGCCATCGACCCGGTTTACACCCCGACGACGTCACCGCCATACACCGGTTCGGTCTCGATCGATTCCTCGCCAAGGGGCGCAACGGTGTACTTCAATGGTAACTACCGGGGGCTGTCACCGGTGGTGGTCAGCGACATTATTCCGGGTTCCTATTCCGTCGATGTTGAACTCGACGGGTACCAGAACTATCTGGCAACAGTGAACGTGTACCAGGGGACGCAGTCGGCCGTGTTCGCAATCCTGGTCCCGCAGGCCGGGACGGGCTCGCTGTACATTACTTCCGATCCGGGAGGTTCCAGTGTATTTCTTGACGGCCTCTACGAAGGTGTCACGCCGCTCCGGCTGAAC
>DATKMN010000089.1:0-7663 GCA_035541835.1 Methanoregula sp. | reverse complement strand
AAGCTCCCCCATGTAGAGGACGCGTTCACCATCGTGATCGCGGGATATCCGAATGTGGGCAAGTCATCGTTCATCCGCCGGGTCTCCTCGGCTGAGCCACAGATCGCGTCGTACCCGTTCACCACCAAAGGTATCATTGTCGGCCACCGGGATATCGGCCGGGAACGGATCCAGTTCGTGGACACGCCCGGGATCCTCGACCGCCCCGCTGAGGAGCGGAACCAGATCGAGCGTCAGGCGCTCGCAGCGATGATGAACGTTGCCGACCTTGTCCTCTTCATCCTCGACCCGTCCGGGCATTGCGGGTTCCCGATGCGGGTGCAGCTCAACCTCCTTGCGGAGGTGAAGGGGATGGTCGACGTACCGCTCCTCGTCGTTGCGAACAAGTCAGATATTACGGAAGCAGAGGGTTACCCTGCCATGTCGACACAGACGGGCGCCGGGGTCGATGAGGTGCTTGCCGCTATCCTCACCCACAAGCCGGAACGCGTGATATCGAAACGGGATGCTGCCCCGGATATCCGCTCCCCTCTCCCGGTTCCACTGGATGAAGACGGAGCCGGCGGGTACGGTGCCACCGATCCTGATGGCAACCCCCTGCGGAAGCCGAAGCCGAAAAAGGCCCGGAAGCCGCGGACGGCAGTGGCAGGGGACACGGTTTAATTTTCCCGGTCGCGGAGATCCGTGTTTTTTTATAATTTTATTCCTGCCTGACACTATCTGTCAGGATCAAAACCGGACTTCAGTCGTTTTCTTCCGGATATTGTCCACTCCGGTCCCGGCCGGCAGATAACCTTTCCGGCAGGTTCGCGCGTCAGGGCATTTTATAACTTGTTTTTTGGAAGAGTACTTCCACCTCAGATCTGAATTCCGTCGTGCCTGTGAGCAGTACAGGTCCGTTTCCCGGCCGACCGGACAGTCCAAAAAACAATGTCCATATATACAAGCAG
Source organism: Methanoregula sp. (assembly GCA_035541835.1). GTDB lineage: Archaea > Halobacteriota > Methanomicrobia > Methanomicrobiales > Methanospirillaceae > Methanoregula. The sequence goes on along the minus strand of DATKMN010000089.1, from coordinate 6,713 downwards.
CCAGCACGCTGGTACTTGCGAACACTCTTTGCAGCTGTCAGGGAGTGGATCGGCATAGGGAGATCTGCACGTATGGCACTCTCGGGGATCGGATCCATGATCCGGAAACAGGCTCGGCCGGCGATCATCGTATTTTTACTCATCACGCTCATCACCGGCATTATTTACCCGCTCGTCATCACCGGAATTGCGCAACTCGTCTTCCCGGTCCAGGCCAACGGGGATCTGATCCTGCACGACGGAAAAGTCGCCGGCTCAGCCCTCATCGGCCAGCCATTTACATCGCCGGAGTATTTCTGGGGCCGGCTCTCCGCGACGGGTCCGTATCCGGACAATGCCGGCGTGTCATCGGGATCGAATATCGGCCCTTTGAACCCGGCCCTCCCTGACGAGGTAAAAGCCCGGGTCGATGCCCTCCACGCAGCCGACCCGTCCAATACCCGGCCCATCCCCGTCGATCTCGTCACCTCTTCGGGAAGCGGCCTCGATCCCGACATCAGCGTGGCTGCCGCGGAGTACCAGGTCCACCGGATCGCACTGGAGCGGAACCTGAGCGAGAGCGTGGTGTCGGCTCTCGTGGCACAGCAGACCCAGGGCCAGCAGTCCGGTATCCTGGGCGAACCCCGGGTCAATGTCCTGCAACTCAACCTTGCGCTCGACGACCTGAGTTCAGGCCGTATAACGGTACCGCCATCGCCTGGTCCGCAGGACGTCTCCTCGCCGCTGGTGTTTGGCCTGAGGATGACGGACTGGCTCCAGCTGATAATCTTCTTTGTGATCCTTGCTGCCCTTATCGTCCCGGTCGGCGGCTGGATGGCAAAGGTGTACTCCGGGGAACGGACGTTCATCACGCCCCTTCTCGATCCGGTCGAGCGGTGGATCCTCTCTGCGGCGGGACCCGGAGGTGCCGAGGAAATGGACTGGAAGATGTTCTCCGTGGCGATGATGGTCTTCTCCGTCCTCGGGATCGCCGTTGTCTTTGTCCTCCAGATGGTCCAGCAGTTCCTCCCGCTGAACCCGGCCGGTGCGGGTCCGGCGACGTGGGACCTCTCCCTCAATACTGCGGTCAGTTTTGCAACGAATACCAACTGGCAGGCATATGCGGGTGAGACCGGCGTCAGTTACCTGACCCAGATGATCGGCCTTGCCGTCCAGAACTACATGTCGGCAGCCGTGGGAATGGCAGTCCTCATCGCGTTCATCTATGGCTTCTCGAGGAGATCGGCGGCTACGATTGGGAACTTCTGGGTCCTCCTTATCCGCAGCATCATGATCCTCCTCCCCCTCTGCGTTGTCATATCGCTCCTCCTCGTCTCGCAGGGGACTGTCCAGACCTTTTCCGGCCCGGTGACCGTGCCGCTCCTCGACCCGGTCAACGACAGCACCGGCCACCTCGTCACCACCCAGTCGATCCCGCTCGGTCCTGCCGCCTCGCAGATCGCCATCAAGCAGCTGGGCACCAACGGCGGCGGTTTCTTCAATGCCAACTCCGCCCACCCGTTTGAGAACCCCACGCCGTTTGCCAACCTTCTTGAAGTTGTTGCAATCCTCATCATCCCGACAGCACTCTGCTATACATTCGGGAAGATGATCGGGTCTGGGAGAAAAGGGATCGCGATCCTCATCGCCATGACCCTGATCTTCGTACCGCTGCTGGGCATCTGCATCTGGTCGGAGGTGAACGGTAACCCGGCATTCACGCCTTTGGGGATCGACCAGAACCCAGCCCACCTCCAGCCCGGGGGGAACATGGAAGGAAAGGAGGTGAGGTTCGGTCCCGTGCAGTCAGCCCTCTGGTCCGTCGTCACGACCGTTACCTCCTGCGGTGCGGTCAACTCGATGCACGACTCATTCATGCCCCTGGGCGGGCTCGTCCAGATGTTCGACATCCAGCTCGGCGAGGTCGTCTACGGAGGTGTCGGGTCCGGGCTGTACTGCATGCTCATCTTCGTCATCCTCGCGATGTTCATTGCCGGCCTGATGGTGGGGCGGACGCCCGAGCTGTACGGCAAGAAGATCGAACCGTACGACATGGCCCTCACCACCGTCCACATCCTCATCCCGATCTTCCTCATCCTCGGGCTCACCGCGGCCGCAGTCCTGACAACCGCAGGGACATCGGCCGTTTTCAACCCGGGGCCCCACGGGTTCTCGGAGATCCTCTATGCGTTCAGCTCGGCCTCCCAGAATAACGGCAGTGCGTTCGGCGGGCTTGCAGCCAACAGCGTATTCTACAACCTTGCGACGGCCTTTGCCATGTTTGTCGGCCGCTATGCGGTCGCCCTCATCACGCTCGCCCTCGCGGGATCGTTTGTCGCGAAGAAGATTGTCCCGGCAAGCGACGGGACGCTCCGGGACCACCGGCCGCTCTTCATCGTCTGGGTGGTCTTTGTCGTGATCATCATCGGGGCGCTCAGTTTCCTCCCTGCGCTCTCGCTCGGGCCGGTCGCCGAATACCTCACCATGATCGCGCGGGGTGTCGTCCATGTCTGACACTGCCGGCAGCAGGAGCTCATCGGCGAGGCAGTACGCCCTCTACCGGCGCGCCCTCATCGACGCGTTCCTCAAGCTCGACCCCCGGACCCTGTACCGCAACGTGGTCATGTTTGCCGTCGAGATCGGCAGCGTGGTAACCACGGTCCTCTGGGTGGAAGCGCTGGGCGGGAACGGCGAGGCACCCGCAGGATTCATCGGCGCGATTGCCGCCTGGCTCTGGTTCACCGTCCTCTTTGCAAACTTTGCCGAAGCCCTCGCCGAGGGCAGGGGAAAGGCACAGGCCGAGGCACTGCGGAAGATGCGGCGCGACACCGAAGCAAAGAAACTCTACCTCGGGTACGAGGTCGTGAAAGGGAGAGAGCCCGCCACGGCCGACTTCACGCTGGTCTCCTCGTCGTCCCTGCGAAAGTCGGACCTCTATTACGTAAAAGCCGGGGACACGATCCCGGTCGACGGCGAGGTCGTCGAAGGCGTCGCTTCCGTCAACGAAAGCGCTATCACCGGGGAGAGTGCGCCCGTGATCCGCGAGTCCGGTGGCGACCGGAGCGCGGTCACCGGGGGGACGGTCATCCTCTCCGACTGGCTCATCATCCGGGCGAGCGCAAACCCGGGCGAAGGGTTCCTCGACCACATGATCGGCCTCATCGAAGGCGCAAAACGGCAGAAGACCCCCAACGAGATCGCCCTCAACATACTCCTCATCGGGCTGACTGCGGTCTTTGTCATGGTCTGTGCCTCGCTCTGGGCGTTCTCGCGCTACAGCGTCAGCACTGCGGGCGCAGGTGTCCCGGTCACCATCACGGTCCTCGTCGCCCTCTTCGTCTGCCTCGCCCCGACGACTATCGGCGGGCTGCTCAGCGCCATCGGTATCGCCGGGATGGACCGGCTCATCCGGCGCAATGTCATCACGACCTCGGGGAGAGCCATCGAGGCCGCAGGGGACATCGATGTCCTCCTCCTCGACAAGACCGGGACGATCACGCTTGGGAACCGGCAGGCCGTCGAACTGAAACCGGTCGACGGGGCCGACATCATGGACCTTGCCGAGAACGCCCAGCTCGCGTCGCTTGCGGACGAGACCCCGGAGGGGCGGAGCATCGTAGTCCTTGCAAAGGAGAGGTACGGGCTCCGCGGCAGGACTGTGGGGGCGTCCGAGACGGTCCCGGAGATGCAGTTCATCCCGTTCTCGAGCCATACCCGGATGAGCGGTGTCGACCAGGGCGATATACAGATCCGGAAAGGGGCGGTAGACGCCCTGTTCGCGCACATCCGTGACCATGGCAATACCGTCTCGGACCAGTTAAAAGAGGAAGTGGACGCGGTTGCCCGTGCGGGGGGGACGCCGCTCGTGGTGACCCGGAACGGGAAAGCGCTCGGTGTCATCAACTTAAAAGACATCGTGAAAGGCGGGATCAAGGAGCGGTTCGCCCAGCTCCGGCGGATGGGGATCAAGACGATCATGATCACCGGTGACAACCGGCTCACCGCGGCGACGATCGCTGCCGAGGCGGGCGTGGACGACTTCCTTGCGGAGGCGACGCCGGAGAGCAAGCTCAGGATGATCCGGGAGTACCAGGCGGGCGGGCGGATGGTCGCGATGACCGGTGACGGGACCAACGATGCCCCGGCCCTTGCCCAGGCAGATGTGGCCGTTGCGATGAACACCGGGACCCAGCCGGCCCGCGAAGCGGCGAACATGATCGACCTCGAGAGCAACCCGACAAAACTCATCGAGATCGTGGAGATCGGAAAACAGCTCCTCATGACCCGGGGGGCGCTCACCACCTTCTCCATAGCAAACGACCTCGCGAAGTATTTCTTCATCATCCCCGCAGCGTTCGTCTCGACCTACCCGGCCCTTGCTGTCCTGAACATCCTCGGCCTCCAGAACGCGATCCTCTCAGCGGTCATCTTCAATGCGCTCATCATCGTCGCGCTCATCCCCCTCGCCCTGCACGGCGTGGCCTACCGCCCGATGACCGCGGAAGAGTCCCTCCGGAAGAATATCCTCCTCTACGGGATCGGAGGGATTATTGCCCCGTTCATCGGGATCAAGATCATAGACATTGTCCTCGTCTTTATTGGCGCAGGAATGAGGTAACATGCCCGCACCCCGCGACTTCCGCCCCGATCCCGATACCCTCCTTGCACGCGTCCAGGGCGAGGAGCGACAGAAGAGCCGGGGCAAGCTCAAGATCTTCCTCGGGTACATCGCCGGCGTCGGCAAGACGTACGAGATGCTCCAGGCAGCGCACCTCCGGCGGCGCGAGGGCATCGATGTCCGGATAGGGTACGTCGAGACGCACGGCCGGCCCGAGACCGACGCGCTCCTTCCCGGGCTCGCCCTCATCCCCCGGAAGATGGTGGAATACCGGGGCGTGACCATCCCGGAGATGGACCTTGACGCGATCCTTTCAGCCCGGCCCGAGCTCGTGCTCGTCGACGAGCTCGCCCATACCAATGCGCCGGGCTCGCGCCACCCGAAGCGGTACCAGGACGTCGAGGAGATCCTCGATGCGGGGATCGACGTGTACACGACGCTGAACATCCAGCACGTCGACAGCCTCAACGACGTCGTCGCCCAGATCACCGGAGTGATCGTGCGCGAGACCATCCCGGACCGGGTCATCGACGAGGCAAACGAGATCGAGCTCGTCGACCTTGCGCCCCCCGAGCTCCTCCAGCGGCTCCGGGAAGGGAAGGTGTACGTCCCGGATATGGCGGCACGGGCGATCGAGCAGTTCTTCAACGAGGGGAACCTCTATGCGCTCCGGGAACTCGCCCTACGGCGTGCGGCCGAGCGGGTCGACGACCAGATGCTCGCGTGGATGCAGACCCGGGCGATCCCGGGGCCGTGGGCCGCTGGCGAGAGCCTGCTTGTCTGCGTAGGCCCGGGGCCCCTCTCGGAGCGTCTGGTCAGGACTGCCCGGCGGCAGGCGGACCGGATGAACGCCAACTGGGCCGCGATCTACGTGGAAACGCCCTCCCACCACCGGCTCACCAAGGAAGCCAAGGAGCAGGTGTCCCGGACGCTCCAGCTCGCGGAGAAGCTGGGCGCAACCGCGGCCACCATCTTCGGGCTCAATGTCGCAAGCACCGTGATCGATTACGCCCGCAAGCACAATGTGACAAGGATCATCATCGGCAAGACCCTGCGGCCCCGGTGGCAGGAGTTTGTCTTCGGCTCGGTGGTCGACCAGCTCATCCACAACAGCGGTACGATCGATGTCTATGTCATCAGCAGCGAGGCCAACGCCCCGCAAAAGCCGCTGAACCTGGAGCCCCTCCTCCCGGCGGCTCCCCCGAAGGACTATGTCGCGAGCCTCGTCCTGGTCGCCATCGTCACCGGCATCGGATGGCTGGCAAAATCGTTCATCTCCCCCGCGAACCTGATCATGCTCTACCTCCTCGCGGTCGTCGTCATCGCGTTCCGGCGGGGCCTCCGGCCCGCCATCTTCACGGCCGTCATCGGGGTGCTCGCCTTCGACTTCTTCCTCATCCGCCCCTACTTCACCTTGCGCGTCGCGGACACGGAATACCTCATCACATTTGCGGGGATGATCATCATCGGCGGGCTGATCAGCCTGCTCGTCACCCGGTCACGCGAGCATGCGGTCGCGGCGCAGGCACGGGAGAAGGAGACCTCCACTCTCTACGCGCTGTCGCAGGACCTCGCGGTCGCCGTATCCGTCGATTCCATTGTCGCCGCCGTCACCAAGCACATCACGGAGATCTTCGGGTGGGAGACCGCATTTCTCCTGCCGGACGGGAAACTGCTCGCGCTCCACTCCGCAAGCCCGGGCCTCCGGCTCGACGCGGACGACATCGCGGTCGCGACCTGGGCGTTCCAGCACAGTGCCGTTGCGGGTTACGATACCGACACCCTGCACGGGTCCCGGATCCGGTACATCCCGGTCTACACGTCCTCCGGCGTCCTCGGCGTCATGGGGGTAAAACCCTCCGAGCCCGACGGGGTCATCACCCACGAGCAGTCGCTCCTCCTCACTGCGTTTGCGACCCAGGCAGCGCTCGCGCTCGAGCGGGTGAACCGGTGCGCTCAGCCGGGGGTGTAAGGGGGGGGTTGGGGCAAAAATACTAAGTATGACGAGCTGACAGCGGCGGGTTTGACCTTTTCGTGAGGTACATCCAGAGCATGATCTATCAGTTTTTGTTAAACTAAAATTGAGTTTTACAAGATATTGCACGAGAATTGAAAA
>DATKMN010000088.1:0-10748 GCA_035541835.1 Methanoregula sp. | reverse complement strand
CTCCGCGTCGAGGGCAAACCCGTGCATGCATACGCTCCGGTACGGAGCCCTGCCAAACGCAATCGTGCTCGCGCCGAGCTGGGAATAGAACCAGCCCCGGGTCTGGTCCTGGCCCTCGGTGATGAAGTCGGCGGGCCAGAGTTTCTCGAACTCCTTTGTGTTCCCCGGGAACCCGACAGTCGCCCACGAGGCGACCGCGGAGTCGAACCAGACATCGAAGATGTCCCCGACCCGTTTCATCGTGCCCCCGCAGCTGCACGGGATCGTAAGCTCGTCGACGTACGGCCGGTGGGGGTCGGGGACCGCTTTCCCGCTCGCCTCTTCGAGCTCCCTGATCGTGCCGATGACCCGGTACGTATCGCATTTCCCGCAGACCCAGACCGGGATCGGGATGCCCCAGTACCGCTGCCGCGAGATGCACCAGTCCCGCGCCTCCTTGATCCAGTCATAGAACCGGGCGCTCCCGGCCCATTCGGGATACCATGCGACTTTTGCTACTTCGGAGAGCATCAGTTCCCGCATCTCGGACGCCTTGAGGAACCACTGGGAGGTCGCCCGGAAGATGATCGGGGTCTTGCACCGCCAGCAGTGGCCGTACCGGTGCACGACCGTCTCCTTTGCAAGGAGGTGGTCGCCCAGAACTTCAAGGACCTCGTCATTGGCGTCCCGGACGAATTTCCCGGCAAACCGCCCGGTCTCTTCCCTGAACTTTCCTGCGCCGTCGACCGGGCACACGATCGGCAGGCACTCTTTCGTGCCGAGGACGAAGTCGTCCCACCCGTGTCCGGGAGCGATGTGCACCATCCCGGTATTTTCGAGGGCCACGAAGTCCGCGGTCACGACCTTGTGCTCGATCTCCTGCTGGAGGGGTACGTGTTCGCGGAGCGGCGACTCGTAGACCCATCCCGCAAGGGTTGCCCCGGCGGCGGTTTCGAGAATTCTGAAGTCCTTGTACCGCGCCTTCTTCAGCACGGTCCTGACGAGGGGCTCGGCTATCCAGAGCAGTTCTTCCCTGCCATCCTTTGTTACGGCGACTTTTGCGTACGTGAAGTCCTTTGCCACCGCGACAGCGACGTTGGCGGGCAGCGTCCAGGGGGTCGTCGTCCAGATGACGAGGAACTCCCCGGGCCTGCCCCGGATGGGGAACTTGACGAAGATGGAGGGGTCGCGCTCGTCCCAGTACTCGACTTCGGCGTCCGCGATCGCCGTCTCGCACCGGGGGCACCAGTTGACGACCCGGTGGCCCCGTTCGAGCATGCCTTTCTCCTGTGCCCGGGCGAGCGTCCACCATGCGGCCTCGATATATTCGGGCCTGACGGTCTGGTACGCGCCCGCAAAATCGAGCCAGACCCCGAGGCTCTCGAACTGGCGGTCCATGAGGAGCTTGTTCTGTTCCGCAAACTCCCGGCACTTCGCGATGAACGGCCCGATGCCGAAGGCCTCGATATCTTTCTTGGAGCTGAAGTTGAGGGCCTGCTCGACCTTCACCTCGATCGGGAGGCCATGCATATCGTAGCCCGCACGGTCGATGACGTTCCGGCCGTTCATCCGGTGGTACCGGAGGATACTGTCCTTGATGATCTTGTTCCACGCGGTCCCGAGATGGATGGTTCCCGTGGTGTAGGGCGGCCCGTCGACAAAGAAGAACGGTTTTCCCGCCCCCCGCAGTTCCTTGACCATCCGGTAGGTATCGTTGGTGCGCCAGTACTCCTGCACCTCACGCTCGATCGCCTTCGCATCGAAGTTTGCGGTGACTTCCTTCACAAAACCCCTCTCTCGTTTGCCCGGCGGGAGGGCCGGGCATGCTGACTTTAGGTTGGTCGTTATCAGACAAAGTAGTTTTTCTAAAAACCGGCATGAAAGCCGCCGGTGCAGGACGAGTTTTTTAAAACATCTGCCCCATCCGGGACATGAGTAGACCGTATCCCTTTTCACGGGCCCGGATCCGGCCGGGGCGGTGCAAAAAGCATGGATTTTCTGGCAACCGGGCAAAAAACGCAACCAATATAAGGATCGCCCCTATAATGTGAAACCATGAGATACCGAGGTTATATCTGTCTGATCGCGCTGCTCGCTGCAGCCCTTGTACTCGTTGCCGGATGCACGTCGCCGTCCGCCCCGGCGCCGGCCACACAGGCGCCCGCCGCCCCGGCTGCGCCGGCCGCTGCTGAGAACACGCAGGCCCCGTCTGCACCCGCAAGCGCCCCGGCTGCGACCCAGAGCAGCGGCGGGGTCAGCACGAAGATCAATGTCCACTTCAACGATTACTCCTGCGTCGATGTCCAGGACCTGCTTGGCGTTGACTACCTGTATCCCGACCAGAAGTACACCGTCTATGCCGCACCGCCTGCGGACAACTCGGTGAACGTCAATATCCTCTTCATCGACACGCAGGACCACACCAAGATCATCTCGGTCAAGCCGGTCTGGGATACCGTGCACAGTGTCTGGACGTACAACGGCCTCGTCCCCATAGTCCAGTTCAACGATGTCACCACGTCCCAGCAGAAGACGGTCACCATCAAGGACCAGGGGAAGTACTACCTCTGCGCCGATGACCGGAAAGAGACCGGTTCGAGCGATGCCACGATCCAGATCCCGGTCAAGTTTACCCGTGTGAGCTAAAAAAGTAAAAACATCCCAGTTCTTTTTTCTCCTTCAGGAACAACCCGATTTCTCCCTGAGGAGCGATGCTGCCGGGGGCAGTATGGAATCCGGCACCGCACCGGTTGCGGGAAAAAGAAAACCAGCTGTATTCACTCGGCCCTGATGACCTCAGGGTAGAAGGCCTGGAGGATCTTCTCGACATGGGAGAAGGCCTTCTTGTGGTCGATGTAGACCCGGAACGAGCCCCCGTTCTTCACGGTTACGGTTAAATACCCCGAGAGGAGGACCGGCCGTTTCGTGTCGATCCGGGTGATGTCCTCCTTCCTTGCAACGAAGACCTGGTTCTTCTCGAGGTCCTGCACCAGCCGGGGCCGGGTATCGACCGTGGTGCCGAAGAGTTCGTCCATGATGAAGGTCCCGAACTGGACCCCCTGCGGGTTGTCGATGTCGAGGTCCGGGCACCGGATAACGAAGAGGCGCCGGTCGGTGGCGTAGATGCCGTACCCCCCGGTCGACGACCCGAGCGCACCGGCGAGCGCGCCCTTCATCCCTTCTCCCGATACCTTCAGGGTAAGGCTCGACAATCCCCCGATATAGGTTTCCCCCGGGCCGGAGGCAGCGGCTGCCTGGGGCTCGCCGAGCGTCAGGACTTCGATCGCCGCGATGAGCGCCCCCTTTGCATCGTACACCGCTGTGCCTTTTCCCCAAAGGAGCATCGGCTTGCCGCGGATGGTCACGTGCTCCATCTCGCCGATGAAGGTGTCCCCGACTTTTTTTGTCCCCCCGCCCGAGACTTCGGCAGGAGAGATGATGTGGTCGATGAGCATCGGCGCAGGTTTCCCGTAGAACGGTACGGCGTACTCCCGCCCGCCTTTACCCACGATCGACCCGGCCTGTACCCCGGTCAGTTCCTCGAGCGCGCTGTTCCATGCGATAACCACGCCGGTCCTGCTCACGGCGAAGACCGGGTTATCGAGAGAATTTACCGTCTCGACGATCATCTTCCAGTCATTGGATTCCGGTCCGGTCGCCGGCCCGGCCGCAGCGGCTGGTGCCTGCGCCGCTGCCCGGGGTATTGCGGCCGGAGGAGGAGGCGAAACCGGTGAAACGACGGGCCGTGCAGGCACCGGGGCCTCCTTGACGACTTCTGTAATTTTCACCGAAGGACGGGTGGGTTCCTGCCCGACCTTGATGAGGCCCCCGGTATCCCTCCCCGAGACCTGGTATTCCGACACGGCGCCGGAAGAGGTGAAAATCCCATGGTACTTCCACTGGAGGAGCCGGGACTGGCCGTCTGCGGTGGTTATGTGGTGCTCCATCAGGGCATCGGGAGAAGCCGGGCTCAGTTTCTGCAGCCGGCTGAGCACTTCGGTGCGTTCGGCTGCCGGGATGAACGAGAAGAGGTCGCTCTGGAGCATCTCGTCATAGGATTTTTTGAAAAACCCGACCGAGAAGTCGTTGACAAACGTAAATTTCCCGTCGGGGAGGATACGGCAGATGACGTCGGTGTGGCTCTCGACGCAGGACGCGTAGAACCGTTCCCACTCGGCAAGGGCACGCTCGCCCTGCTTCTTCCCCACGCTCGTGCGGATGAAATCCACGAGCTTGCCGATGTCCTTGCCGGCGTCGCCACCCTTCTGGAGGTAGTAGTCGGCCCCGCTGTTCAGGGCGTCGATCGCGATGTGGGCGAGGCGCTTTCCCGTGACGATGATAAAGACGGACGGTATCCCCCGGCTGCGGACTTCTTTTAGGAGCCCGACGCCGTCCAGGCCCGGGAGGGCGTAGTCCGAGATAATGACGTCAAAGAACCTGGTATCCAGCAGCTCCAGGGCGTCCTCGGCAGTCGGGGAGCTCTCCACGACAAACCCCGGCTCGCGGCTGAGGAGTTTTAAAAAGACTTCAAGAACCGCGGGCTCATCGTCAACCCATAATACCGAAACCGAATCCGTCTGCGTCACTAAAGGAGTCCCCCATTACTTAGTCTCTTTTGTGTCCTACCCTAAAAAATATAGTAATTCATTTTTCCGTTCAGCCCCCCTGCCGGCCGGAGAGCCCGTCCCCGTTTCACAATCCTTTCCCGGACTGAACGGGTGTATCAGGGGCAGGTGGTGTCGGGGGGACCGGGAGGGTCGGCAGCGCCGGCTGGCGGGGCCCGGTCCCCGGTGTTGCGGCCGCGTGCTTCGGTTCCGGCAGGGGCTGCAGGACACACCCCGCGGTAAGGATGCAGACGACAAGGACGATGACCGCGCCGTGCAGCAGGTATCCCATACGCCACAGTTCTTTAAGAACCGGTATAAGGAAGTGTCGGAACAAAACCGGCTGGCGGTCCCAGCAGATCCGGCATGGATTCCTTCCGTTCCCATCGGGTCGCGTCTCTGTCCCGCCCGCGGTTCATTTATCGGGCGGGCAGCTGAGAGGTACTCTCATGCAGATTGCCGTGATCGGGGCCGGGGACTGTACCGGAAGCGAGTACGGGACTGCCCGGAAGATCGGGGAACTGATTGCCGGGGAAGGCGCAGTCCTCGTATGCGGGGGCCTTTCCGGTGTCATGGAGGCGGCGTGCCGCGGCGCACGGGAGAAGGGCGGAATCACGGTCGGGATCCTTCCCGGAACGGGTGGCGGGAACCGGTACCTCGCGATAACCATACGGACGGGGCTCGGGCACGCCCGGAACGTCATCGTCGTCCAGTCGGCGGATGCCGTGATCGCGGTCGGCGGGAAACACGGCACCCTTTCCGAGATAGCAATCGCGCTCAAGGCCGGAATCCCGGTCTTCGGCCTGGGGTCATGGGACATCGAAGGGGTCGTCCCCTGCACGGGACCGGAAGAGGCTGTTGCCAGGGCACGTGATGCTGCGCACCGGTCTTTCAGGTCCCGTACCCCCCGGGGAGGTCCGGAATCTCCCTGAAGGCCGGGGTTTCCGGAACGTTTCCGGAAAAGCCATCGAAACACGGAAGCGAATGAGCTGTTCACACCGGCCGGTCTTGGCGGAACGGCGGCTCGCGATGCGGAGTTTTTTAAAAAAATGCGGTTACGTCCGGATGCCGCTTCACCACAGGATCACTTCTACCCGTGTCCCGGTCTCCAGCCCCTCGCAATCGGCCGGGATCCTGACGAGCCCGGTGCTCCGCACAAGGGTGTTGAGGAGCCCGGATTTCCCGAAGAGCGGCGTAGCGACTCCGTCCTTCACTGCGACCCGGACATAGTCCTCTCTTCCCCTGACCGAAGGGATGTTCTCGGAGAGGACCGCGCCGGTGGTCCGGGCGCTGCTTGATGACTCCCCGGTCATTGCGGCGATGAGCCGGCTCCCGATCGCGACGAGGACGACGATCGCCGCAGCGGGATGGCCCGGGAGGCCGATGACCGGCTTTTCCGAGAATTTCCCGATAATCGTGGGCTTGCCCGGGGCGATCGCGACGCCGTGGACCAGCACTGTTCCCTCCCCGCCGATGACCGCAGCGACCATGTCCCGCTCGTCCTTCGAGCTCCCGCCGGAGATGAGCACCGCGTCGCACTCCGCGGCCGCCTTCTTCAGTGCGGAGTCAAGGGCCGCCCGGTCGTCCCGGACGATCCCGTACCGGACCGGAATGCATCCCTGCCCCTGGACAAACGCTGCGACTACGAACGAGTTCACGTCCCGCACCTGCCCCCGTGCCGGGATTTCGGACGCCGGGACGAGCTCGTTCCCGGTCGAGAGGATCGCGATCCTCGGCTTCTTACTGACCGGGACTGACGTGCAGCCGGCCGCGGCGAGGACACCGGTGTCCTGCGCCGAGATCCTCCTCCCGCACCGGAGCACCACCTCCCCCTTCGAAAAATCCTCGTCTGCAAGGAGGACATTCTCCCCGTACGCGACCGGCTTCCTGATCAGGACGTCCTGTCCCGCGGTCTCGGCATTCTCCATCATGATCACGGCATCGGCGCCTGCCGGGAGGATACCTCCGGTGGGGACGTAGACGCACGTTCCCGGGGCAAGGGCACGCTCCGTGTCCGCACCCATCGCGACCCTGCCGGCGAGGGGGAGGATCGCGGGGGCTGCATCGCCCGATCCGGTTGTGTCGGCAGCCCTCACGGCATACCCGTCAACCACGGACCGGGTGAACCCGGGAATATCGACATCCGAACGGACATCCTGCGCAAGGATCCGGCCCGGCGATTCGGCGAGGGGGACCTGTTCCGTCCCTGCCCGGACCGCGATGCTCCTGGCCACCTTCACGGCCTCTGTAACCGGGACGACCGTGAGGAACAAACTCATTTAAAGCAGCCGAGCTGGCAGGCCCGTATCTTGATCTTGTGGGTATTGCAGTACGCGGTGATCTCCTGCTTGGTGATCTTGTGCTTGTCCGCAATCAGAAAGGCCTGCGGGCAGGTTATCTCCTTGTCGATACCCTCTTCCAGGAAGACCTTTTCGACTTTCTTGGCGTCCATGCTAACACTGTATCACATACTCCCGTATAGCGTTTACTCCCCCTCCACGAGAGACTTATTGAAAAAGCAGCGCCAATAAGGATAGTGATGAAGGTCGCTCTCGTCAACTCTGCGCAGGATGCGGCCGGCCTCAATATCCGGCACCATATCGAACGCCTGCTCGACGAAGACCCCCGTGCATGGGGCGGGACCGGGCGGGAGTATGAGTTCTTCGAAACCGGCTGCCGGCTCATCCACGCGGAGGACGTTGATGCCGCGATCGATGCAGAGCTCGTGATCTTCCTCTCACGGCACGCGAGCGAGAACCCCGTCCCTGTCCTTACCGTCCATGTGACCGGCAACTTCGGGAAGGCGGAGCTCGGCGGCTCGCCCCGTACGCTTGCTCCCGCGGCCGCGGGGATGATGCAGGCGACCCTCCGGTCACTGGCAAAGCACTGCCCGGAAGGGTACCGGGTCTCGTACGAGGTGACCCACCACGGGCCGACCGGCCTCTCCCACCCCTCCTTCTTCGTGGAGATCGGGAGCACGGAGGCCGAATGGACCGATCCGGCCGCAGGAAAGGCGGTCGCAGAAAGCGTCCTCTCCGCAGCCCCGCAGCACCCGGTACCGCTCATCGGTTTCGGGGGCACGCACTACGCGGCCCGGGAGACAGAGATCGCGCTTTCGACCCGTGGGGCGTTCGGCCACATTGCCCACACGCGTGAGATCGCCTGTCTCGACCGGGAGATGGTCCGGGCGATGGCGGACAGGACCGGATCGGTCGCCGCATATATCGACCGGAAAGCCCTCCCACGCGGGGATCTCGACCGGATCGCCGGGATCCTCGAAACGGAAGGGATCCTTCGTCTTACCGAGAGCGAGATCGCCGGGATCGGGCACCTCTCGTGGCAGGCGTACCTTTCTGCCCGGTCGCTTGCCGGGCAGGAATCGCCCGGCGCCCGCTGCTATGTCCACGATCTCCGCGGCGACGGGGCCCTGGAACAGGTCCCGGTCGACCCGGTCCTGCTGGGAGAAACGGTGAAATCCGACGAACCGGCACTGATCCGGGAACTCGGGGCCCTGCCGGTCATCCACCTCACGACGCGGGACAACCGTATCCTCCCGGTCTTCCTGACCTGGCGGGAGCATACGTCGCACATCATAAATGATTTAAATACATTGTGCGTAAAAATCATACGTAAGAAAGAGATCACTGCACTGGAGAGAGATCACCTGATCATTAAAAAGGTACGATTCGATCCCCACAAAGCGCGCGAACTGGGAGTACCGTCCGGACCGTTCTACAAAGATCTGTCGTCGGGCAAACCTGTCGTGATCGACGGCAGGGAGATCACGCCCGCCATGGTGTCGTCCAGCAGTGAAATCAGGATCCACATCCCGGGATTGGAGAATTTTTCATGAGGTCGATTGTAGAAGAGGCACTTACCAAGGCGAGGGACGAAGCACCCGTCCCCTCGCAGAATAACGAAGACCTTGACCAGATCCTCGCCGAGCTCAAGACCGAGATCGCGGTCATCGGCTGCGGGGGCGGAGGGTCGAACACCATCTCCCGCATGATGGAGGAAGGCATCCACGGGGCGAAGCTCATCGCCATCAACACCGATGCCCAGCACCTGATCCGGACCAAGGCTGACCAGCGCATTCTCGTCGGCAGGCAGCGGACACGCGGCCTCGGCGCGGGTTCCATCCCCCAGATCGGGGAAGAGGCGGCCCTCGAGAACGAGCAGGAGCTCCGGGCAGTGGTCTCGGGCTGCGACATGGTCTTCATCACGGTCGGGCTCGGCGGCGGGACCGGCACCGGCGTTGCGCCGGTCGTTGCCAAGGCTGCCCGGGAAGAGGGGGCGCTCACGATCGCGGTCGTCACCCTCCCGTTCGCCGCAGAGGGTGCCATCCGCATGGAGAACGCAGAAGCCGGCCTCGAACGCCTCCGGGATGTGGCGGACACGGTCATTGTGGTGCCCAATGACAAGCTCCTCGAGGTCGTCCCCAAGCTCCCGCTCTACGCGGCGTTCAAGATCGCCGACGAGGTCCTGATGCGGGCGGTCAAGGGGATCACCGAGCTGATCACGATGCCCGGCCTCGTCAACCTCGACTTTGCCGATGTGCGCACCGTGATGGAGCGCGGCGGCGTGGCCATGATCGGGATGGGAGAGTCCGACAGCGAGGACAAGGCCGCAGACTCGGTCAAGAAGGCGATCCGGTCGCCGCTCCTCGACGTTGATATCAGCGGCGCGACCGCCGCGCTCGTCAACGTGGTCGGCGGCCCGGACATGACCATGGAAGAGGCCGAGGGAGTAGTCCAGGAAGTCTATAACCGGGTCGACCCGAACGCCCGGATCATCTGGGGTGCGCAGATCGACCCGGCGATGGAGACCAAGATGCGGACACTCCTGGTGGTCACGGGCGTACGGTCGCCACAAATATATGGTCGGAATGAGAAGCTTACCCCCAAAGTACAGAAACAGTTTGAGATCGATTTTCTCAAGTGAGTCAGCATGGAAATTTCAAAACCGGATATCAAAGCCAGCGTGATCCACGAGGAACTTTTTCGTAAATACCTCCGGGTCCTGAAACTCGCGCGCACCCCCACCCGGGAGGAGTTCACCAAGATCGCCATCGTTGCGGCGGCCGGTGTCCTCCTCGTCGGCCTCATCGGGTTCATCATCTACGTGATCTTCGACCACAAAGCTCTCCTGGGCTTCTAGGACTTATGACCGCCATGTCCGAACAGGCACCACCCGCACCCGGATCGCAGGCAGCCCCGGCAGCACCAGCCGCACCTGAGGTTTTTACGAACCGGATCTTCGCGATCAAGACGACCTCCAAGCAGGAGCGGACGGTCGCCGACAATATCCAGAAAGCGATCGAGACGAAGGCAACCGATGTCAAGGTCACCGCGATCATCGTCCCGAACGAACTGAAGGGCTACGTGCTCGTCGAAACCCCCGAGAAACTCAACCGGATCGAGCAGCTCGTCGAGAAAGTCGCCCACGCACGGGCCGTGATCAAGGGCGAGACGAGCCTTGCCGAGGTCGGCCACTTCCTGATCCCGAAGCCGGTCGTCTCCGGCATCGAGGAGGGCACGATCGTCGAGCTTATCGCCGGCCCGTTCAAGGGCGAGAAGGCCGTCGTCAAGCGCGTCGACTCCGCCAAGGAAGAGATCACCGTCGAGCTCTACGAGAGCGTGGTCCCGATCCCGATCACCGTCCGCGGCGATAATGTCCGGGTCGTCGAGAAGTTCAGGGACCGGTAGTCTCCAGATAATCTCTTATTTTTCCTGGCACTCGTTTCCGTTTTAATCACCAATTTGCGGGTCTAAACTTGGTGCTTTAGGTTAGTTTGTTCGGAAAACGGCATGATTTGTTGGGATCGTTCTGGAGTCAGGAAAAATTGTGAAAATGATTTGCATATCTGAGTCTTCCCCGCCTCAGGGCATCTCATAAGGATTGAGTGGGTCATCAGAACCACGAAATCGAGAAGTTTTTTAAGAACTTCGAGCATGGCTGGGCCAGAAGTTTCTCCCGAAAACATCCAGTAATTGATCCGCCGCGGGGAGTGACGAAGTCGCTGGAGAAGATTTCCGCAGAAATCTTCGACAGCGCCCCGCTGGGGACAGCCGCAAGGCTGTGGAGAAGACATAAGCCTTCGACTGCGGCGGCGTTAATCGCATTTGGGGGTACGGGGGTCTCAACCCCCGTCCTTACTCCGGAAGA
>DATKMN010000087.1:0-17796 GCA_035541835.1 Methanoregula sp. | reverse complement strand
CATCCTATATGCCGGTGATTATGTCATGCCTTCGGGCAGGACTCGGTTCATCAGGTCTGGAAACTATGGTGAACCGGTCCGGTAAGATGGTCTATTATACATTGATGTTTATATGTGTTGTTTTTTGAATCAGCGTGCATTTTATCTGAAAAATGGTTTAATTGATACCAGATAGCATTCTTTTCTGCAAAACATGCTTGTCCGGCTTTCTACGACGCAAAAAAAAGATGTAGCATGGATCTGTTTTAAGACTGCCAAACATGATCGAAACTCCCGCGTTTACTTTATTACCCATGCAGCGATACACGACTCCCCATGGCGGGAACGCAAAAAGAGAACCGGGATACCATGCACGGGCACGAAGTCGTGATCATCGGCGGGGGGCTCACCGGCCTCCGGGCTGCGCTGCAGCTCTCGCGTGCCGGGTTTGAGTGCGCCGTGATCTCCAAGGTCCATCCCCTCCGTTCCCACTCGGTAGCTGCCCAGGGCGGCATGAATGCGGCGCTCGGGAACGTTGCCGGGCCGGGCGGGTCTGCGGACAGCTGGGAACGGCACGCGTATGATACGGTCAAGGGTTCTGACTTCCTCGCTGACCAGAACGCCGTTGTCCGGATGTGCCAGGAAGCGCCCGCGACCGTCATCGAGCTCGAGCACATGGGGACGGTCTGGTCCCGGCTGGAAGACGGGAAGATCGCCCAGCGCCCGTTCGGCGGCGCGGGGTTCCCGCGGACCTGTTACGCGGCAGACCGCACCGGGCACAATGTCCTCCACACCCTCTATGAGCAGGTGACCGCCGCCCGGGTCCCGGTGTACGAGGAGTTCTACGTCCTTTCACTGGTTACGGATGCGGGACGGTGCACCGGGTGCACGGCGCTCGGGATCATGACGGGGGAGGTCCACGGGTTTGCCGCAAAGGCGGTGCTGATGGCGACCGGTGGTTTCGGCAGGATCTTCTCGCGGTCGACCAACGCCCTCATCAATACCGGAGACGGTCAGGCCATCGCGTACCGCGCCGGGGCCCGGCTCAAGGACATGGAGTTCGTCCAGTTCCACCCAACCACCCTCTTCGGCACGAGCATCCTCATCTCGGAGGCGGCACGGGGCGAGGGCGGGGTCCTGCTCAACAGCAGCGGCGAGCGGTTCATGGCCCGGTACGCCCCGCAGTCCCTCGACCTTGCGCCCCGGGACGTCATCGCCCGGGCCATCGAGCAGGAGATCGCGGCCGGGCGGGGATTCCCCGGGGCGTGCGTCCACCTCGACCTCAGGCACCTCGGGGAAGAGCTCATCAGCGAGCGCCTGCCGGGGATACGGCAGCTCGCGATGGATTTCGCGGGAGTGGATCCGGTCCATGATCCGATACCGATCCAGCCGGGCCAGCACTATTCGATGGGCGGGATCGATGTCGGGATCGACGGGCAGTCGTCCCTCCCCGGCCTGTACGCGGCAGGGGAGTGCGCCTGCGTGAGCGTCCATGGGGCAAACCGGCTGGGAGGCAACTCACTTCTCGAGACCGTGGTCTTTGGACGGCTCGTAGCCGACGCCATCGCCCGTGACGTCCCATCCGTCGCCATGCCTTCATCAGCACCTGTCGGATCTGCGGTCGCAGCGGCTGAAAGGAAAACAGCGGGAATTCTTGCCCGGACCGGCGGCGAACCGCTCTTCCCGCTCATCGATTCCCTGCGGGAGACGATGTACACGAAGTTCGGGATCTTCCGCGAGGAGAAACCGATGCAGGAAGGGCTCGGTACAATCCGCTCCCTCCGGGACCGGATGGCCGGGGTCTCCGTTACCGATAAAAGCCGTGCGGCAAACATCGCGCTCGTCCGGTACTTTGGTATGGAGTACATGCTTACGGTCGCCGAGAGCGTTGCGCTCGGGGCAATCGCGAGGAAGGAGAGCCGGGGGTCCCACACCCGGCTCGACTTCCCGGCCCGGGACGACGAACACTTCCTGCAGCATACCATCGCCGCTGATACCGGCGGGGAAATGGCAGTTTCGTATTCCCCGGTAATCCTTGGCATGTTCACGCCCGAGGAGCGTGTGTACTGATGCAGTTTGTTGTCTACCGGTTCCGGCCCGGCATGGACCTTCCGCGGTATGACCGGTTCAGGCTCGAACCAGCGCCGGGAGAGACTGTCCTCTCCGCCCTTTTCAGGATCCAGGAGACCCTGGACGACTCGCTCGCGTTCCGGTACTCGTGCCGCGGTGCGGTCTGCGGCACCTGTGCGATGCTCATCAACCGGGTGCCGCGGCTCGCGTGCAGGACGCAGGTCGCGGCCCTCACCGGAGGAGCGCTGGAGGTCCCGCTCTCGCACTTCAGTCCCGCCGGCATGGACGAACCGTGGGACCCCAAAAGCGAGGTCATCGTGGAGCCGCTGCCAAACCTTCCGGTCATCAAGGACCTCATCGTTGATATGGACCGGTTCTTCGACCGGTACCGTGCGATCGACCCGGTCTTCCGGCCCGCCGGCCCGGCCCCGGTTCGGGAGCGGCCGATGACCCCGGCAGCGGTCCGGGAACTCGACCGGTACACGACCTGCATCCTCTGCGCCGCCTGCTTCGGCGCCTGCCCCGTCAACGGGCAGGATCCTGCGTACCTCGGCCCGGCCGCGCTTGCAAAACTCTGGCGGTTCCGGATCGACCCGCGGGAGGGTGATGAGCAGGCTGCAGGGCGGCTGGCTGCCGGCGACCGGCCGGACGGGTGGTGGGCGTGCCGGTTCCACACGAACTGCCGGAAGGTCTGCCCCAAGGATGTCCCGCCGGACAAGGCGATCGGGAAGGCAAGGATGGAGCTTTCGAAGATGAGAAAAGAGAAGGAACAGGCAGGGAAGTGAAACGCGATGGAGAAAAAAGCAGCAAAAGACCGGAAACCGGGGAGGAGGACCCGATGACCCGGCAGGAGCGCGACTCGCTTGGCGTCCGCGAAGTCCCGTCGGAAGCGTACTACGGGATCCAGACCCTGCGTGCGGTCGAGAACTTCCCGGTGAGCGGGAGGCGGGAGCGGCCGGAGCTGATCAGCGCCTACGCGCTCATCAAGATGGCCGCTGCCCGGGCCAACATGGAACTCGGCATCCTCGACCGCCAGCGGGGCGATGCCATCGTAAAGGCGGCAGAGGAGATACTCGAAGGAAAATTTGCCGACCAGTTTCCCGTCGACATCTTCCAGGCGGGGGCAGGGACCTCGTTCAACATGAACGTCAACGAGGTCATCGCGAACCGGGCGCTCGAACTCCTCGGGAAGGACCGGGGGCAGTACGATTACTGCAGCCCAAACGACCACGTGAACCTTTCCCAGTCGACGAACGACACGTTCCCGACCGCGTCCCATATCGCGATCATCCGGGACGCCCAGCGCCTCGATACGGTCCTCGACGTCCTCGCCGCAACGTTCCGGAAGAAGGGGACGGAGTTTGCCCGGCTGCCCAAGACCGGGAGGACGCACCTGATGGATGCGATCCCGGTCACGCTCGGCGACGAGTTCAACGCGTATTCATCGGCCATCGTCCGGGCCGCGGGCAGGATCCGGGAGCGCCGGGAGGGCCTCCTGGAGGTAGCAATCGGCGGGACGGCGACCGGGACCGGGGCAAACGCACCCGAGGGGTACCGGGATGCAGTACTCGCAGAACTGAAGATCCTCACGGGCCTCCGGCTCGTCCCCGCCCGGAACAGTTTCGAGGCGCTCCAGAGCAGGGCGCAGATGGCAGCGTTCTCTGGCTCGCTCCGCGAGCTCTCGCTCGAGCTGATCCGGATCGCAAACGACCTCCGGCTCATGAGCTCGGGGCCGACCGCAGGCCTCGATGAGATCATCCTCCCTCCCGTCCAGCCCGGGTCGTCGATCATGCCCGGCAAGGTGAACCCGGTCATGGCAGAGTGCGCCGATATGATCGCATTCCAGATAATCGGGAACGACACGGTCGTCTCGCTCGCAGCCCAGGCCGGCCAGTTCGAGCTGAACGTAATGACGCCGGCAATCGTCCACAACATCCTCGACTCCATCTCGCTTTTAACCCACTACCTCCCGGTCTTCACCGATCACTGCATCGACGGGATCGTGGCAAACGAGCACCGCCTCCTCTCCACCATCGGGATGAACCCGATCCTCGCGACCCTGCTCGCACCGAAGATCGGGTACCTCAGGGCTGCGGAAATCGCCCACGAATCGATGGTGACCCACCGGCACATACGGGAGCTCGCGATCGAGAAAGGGATACTCACGAAAGAGGAGGCAGGCGAGATGTTCGATCTGCACACGCTTGCTAAGAACCAGTACAGGGACAGCGAGTGGGACCCGGTATAGGAAGGGGGGTTGAATCCGGACAAGCACCAGGCTGCATCGTCCGTGATCAATTTACGGTTCAAGCCGCTCAGTCGAAGACTGAAGTCTTCTCTACAGTCTTCGAATTTCCCCACCTGGGAGCTTATCGTAATTTTTTGTTCTTGCTCTTGATTGATAAGGCATTTGTAACATTCTTCAAAAATCCCTCCCGCCGACATCCTTATCCCGTCCCCGTGTAAGAGGGACGGCTGAGGTGGACGCTTATGCCGGCAGTCCTCGTCCCGCTCCCCGACCGTGACTTCGATACAACCGAGGTCAGCATCCCGTGGAAGTACCTCACGGGATCGGGAGTCCGCGTCGTCTTTGCCACGGAAGAGGGCCGGGCAGCCGAGACCGATCCCCGGCTCCTGACCGGCGTCATCTTCGGGAGGCTCGGGGCCCGGCCCGGGGCAATTGCTGCCTACCGGGAGCTGAAAGAGGACGGGTCGTTCCGCCGCCCGATCACCTACAGCGAGATAGAACCGGATCGGTTCGATGCAGTCCTCCTGCCCGGGGGCCACGCGAAGGGGGTGCGGCAGTACCTCGAGAGCAGAATCCTCAGGGAGAAAGTCCTTGCATTTTACCGGATGGGCAGGATCATCGCGGCTATCTGCCACGGGGTGCTCGTCCCGGCCCGGACCATCGACCCGGCAACAGGCCGGAGCATCCTTCACGATCACCGGGCAACGGCTTTTTTAAAAGTGCTCGAACGGACATCGTTTTACCTGACCGCGTGGAAGCTCGGCGACTACTACCGGACGTACCCGGAATACGTGGAGGACGAGGTGACGCAGGCGCTGGGAGGCCCGGAGCATTTCATCCACGGCCGGAGCATCCGCGAGCCGCTCGTGGTCGAGGACGGGATCTTCATTACGGCCCGCTGGCCGGGCGATGCCCGGTTCTTCGCGGAGCGGATTGCGGGGAGGATCTCGGAATAAGATTTTCGGCCGGACCGCGGGCCGGACATTGCCCGCTTTCCCGCAGGCACCGGCATCAGAAAAAAGGATAAACGACCCGGGCACAGAAGAAGGCAACGGTGAAAAACACGCACTTATTCCGCCATCTCCCGGATCGCCCGGGCATAGATCTTTGCGAGCTTGACCAGCTCGTCTATCGCGATGCATTCGTCCCGGGCATGGATCGGGTACCGGACACCGGGCCGGTATGGCCCGAAAGCCACTATGTTCGGCATCCGCCGGGCGTAGGTCCCCCCGCCGATCGCAACCGGGGGCGACTGGTCTCCGGTCGCTTCGCGGTAGACCTTCAGGAGTTTTGTCACCGGAAGTGAATCCCGTGGCTGGTGGAGCGGCGGCTGGTGCTTGATTACGCGCACGGAAAACCCGCCTTCTTTTGCCCTCTCCCGCAGGATCCCGAGGATGCGGTCAGTCACGGCGGTCACCGGGTACCGTATGTCGAGTGTCAGGACGAGGAGGTCCCCGCGGGTCTCGATCATGCCCGCGTTGAGCGTGAGCGCCCCCGACACCTCGTCGCGTGCGGCAAGGCCAAACGATTTCCCATCGGTCTCCTTTGCGAGGCCCCGGCAGAGGAACCGGATGGCATCGGTCATGCCACCGGGGCTCAGTTTCTGTTCGGAGAGAAACGCGAGCAGCTCCTGGATCGCATTTTTCCCCTCTTCCGGTTTCGAAGCATGGGCACTCAGGCCATGGGCGCGGACGTGGATCTCCCCCTCCCCCGGCGTCGTACTGACGAGGGAGCAGCTCGCAAGCGGCTCAGCCCCGCACTGCTTCAATGTGATCTCCGGGTGGACCGTCCGGATCTCCGCTGTGGCAGTGTCCGGCACCATGTTCGCCACGGTCCCGCCGGTTATAGCCGAAACGAATGTGCCATGGGCCGGAGCGCCCAGTTTCTTCTCGAGCGCGACCCAGAGTATTCCCTTCTCCGCAAAGACTACCGGGAAATCCGCGTCGGGAGTGAAACCCGTAAGCGGCGGGCGTTCCCGGGAAAGGTACCGGCGGACGTCTTCTTCGCCGGTCTCCTCGTCGGCCCCGAAGACGACCCGCACCCTCCGGGAGAGGGGGAGGCCGCTCTCCATGACCGCCCGTGCACCGAAGAGGGCTGCGAGAGCCGGGCCCTTGTCGTCGAGAGCGCCGCGGCCGTAGATCTTTTCTTCGTGGATCTCCCCGCCAAACGGCGGGTAGGCCCAGTCCCCGCCTTCCGGCACGGTGTCGATGTGCCCGAGGGCCATGATGTACTCGCTGCCGCTGCCGAACTCCGCAAAGCCGGCAAAATTGTCCAGATTTGTCGTGGAAAACCCGAGGCGGTCGGCAATTTCGAGCACCCGGAGAAGAGCTTTTTGCGGGCCGGGGCCGAACGGAGCGCCCGTCTCCGGTTCACCGGCAAAACTGGGTATGCGGACGAGCTCCTGGACCGACGCGATCAGCATCCCCGCATTCCGGTCAACGATCCGGTCGAGGACCGTTCCCTCCGGCGATCCGCCCGGTCGCTTTTCGTCTGCGGTGACTGTCATGGTGAACGGGAGTATAGGCAGCATGGCTACAGTGAACATCTGGGGAACCTCTACAAATACGTATCCCCGGGCTGCGGGGCGCATCCGAACCATCAGCGATCCGGAGGGACCGGTGAATGACCGGTATACCCGCCTGAGGGCGATTACCATTATATACTTCCACAGTGGACTGGGTTTCATCGGAGCTGGAGAACGTGGCGGAAGCGAACGATAAGGGAGCAGACCGGATCGAAAACGACGGCCCTGCCGGAGGGTCCGTTGAGAATGACCTGACAACGATCTATTCCGACATGAAAGCAAGGGGCAGCGAGGTCCAGGTATATATCCGTTATCTCAGGAACGGGACGCAGTTCGAGCGGACACGGGCTGCAGAAGCGCTCGGCGAAATCGGGGATCCGGCAGCAGTCCGGCCCCTTATCGATGCGCTCTCGGACCCCTCGGAGACCGTCCAGTACCTCGCGGCAAAGTCTCTCGGTGAGCTGAACGACCCGCGGGCAGCCGACCCGCTGATCGCGATGCTGAAATCGGGCGACAAGTGGGTCAGGCGGGCAGCGGTCACCGCCCTCGGGTCGATGGGGATAAAAAAAGCAGTCGACCCCCTCATCCCGCTGCTCGGCGACCCCAAGCACGACGTCCGTGCGCATGCCGCGAGGTCGCTCGGGCAGCTCGGGGACCCGCGGGCGATCGGGCCGCTCCGGGAGCTGCTTGCAGATACCCATGAGGACGTCCGGAAGGAGGCCCTCGCCGCGATCGAGAAACTGGAAGGCACGTCCACGCAGGTCCCGGATGCCAGCATCCACGCCTGATCAGGAGGTTCCTGTGCACATCTCAAACAGAAGGGAAGGAAGCGAATCATGACCGCAGAGATCGTCATCATGAACAAGGAGGCGGTGGCGCTTGCTGCCGACAGCGCAGTCAGCCTCGTGACCGGGCCGGCCGACAGCCCCCGGAAAGTCTTCACCTCCGCAAGCAAGATCTTCGGTCTTCCGGGCGACCATACGGTCTCGCTCATGATCTACAACAACGCGAGCTTCCTCGGGATCCCGTGGGAGCCGCTGCTGGCGCGGTTCCAGGAAAGCCTCGGTGACGAACCCCTCCCCGCGCTGGACGATTACGCGTCCCGGCTCATCCGGTTCCTCGCCACGGAACAGGAGCTGATCACCCCGGAGATTGAACGGCAGTTCTTTACCTCGGAAATTTACGGGTACTATCTCGGGTTCCGGTTTATGTTCCAGCAGGGGGCATCGGAAATGATGCGCCTGCAGGGTGCGATATCCGAAGAACAGATCGGCTTGTTTGTCGCACAGAAAGTCGCGGAGGCCCATGACCTCCTCGCGAGCGCGGAGTATATCGAGGGTGCGGACGATGCACGCGTTGCGGAGCTAGCCGCCACGTATCGGGAGACGACCGCAAAGGCAATCGCCGACGTTTTCGAAGAACTCCCCATTCCCGGTGAGGCCCGCGGGCAGCTCGCGGAAATGCCCGTCCTCTATTTCCTGAAAAAGAGCGACCCCCACAACCCTGCGTCCCAGAACTTCTCCGGGATCGTGGTCACCGGTTTTGGCAGGGCAGAGATCTTCCCTGCGATCGTCACCTACTCTGTCGAGGGGCGACTCGCCGGTATCCTGAAGTTCCGGAAGATCGAGGACCGGAAGATCACACTCGAAAACGGGGGGTATGTCATCCCGTTTGCCCAGCACGAGATGGTAGATATCTTCATGGCAGGGATGGACCCCCGGCTGTACGATGCGCTCGTGGGCAGCCTTGCCGGGATCTTCGAGGAATTCCCGCGCTCGATCATCGACAGCATCGAAACGCTCAGCGACGAGGAGAAATCGAACCTCAAGAACCGGATCCAGCCGCAGAGCGATGAGCTGGTCGACCAGATCTCGACATTCCTGAACAACTACCGGAACTCGAACGTGATCCCCATCATCGATGTTGTCATCTCGCTGCCGAGGACCGAGCTGGCGGCGATGGCGGAGTCGCTGGTGAACCTGACGTCCCTCAAGCGGAAGGTCTCACTCCAGGCAGAGACGGTAGGGGGACCGGTCGATGTTGCAGTCATCTCGAAACGGGACGGGTTTGTCTGGATCAAGAAAAAACAGTATTACCGGGCAGAGCTCAACCCGGCCCGGAACAACCTGCACTAACCAGTAAACCCTGACTCATGAGGGATAACCTATGAAAAAGAAAGAACAAACCACGACCAAAAAGATCTGCCGGACCGATTCCGAGTTCGAGGAGCTCTACCTTCCCGGGCCCCACGAGAAGAAGAAGATCCAGGAATCGATCCGGGAGCCGGAGAAACTTAAGGAAGCTCTCCTGCGGCGGATTAAGAACGGGAAGAACGGGTAAAAATACCGGCATGTTCCCCGGGCTCCCGCTTCACTCTCCCGGCGTTTTTTCGGCCGCGTCAAGGTGGCTGCTGTCGCAGAACGGCTTGTTCTCCGACCTGCCGCACCGGCAGAGGGTCTGCCGGTTGCGGACCTCGTAGGCCTCACCGGATGCGGAGATGACCGGGATCCCCCCGCGGACCCAGATGGGCCCCGGCATGCCGGTGGCCGAGTATTCCACCAGTCTGATAGAACGGAGAAGTTCCGGTTCGAGCGCCGTTCCCGTCCCTTTCTCCCATGTGACGAGCCTTCCGGAAGGGCAGTTTTCCGATTCCGTTATCGCGATCTTCCGCGCCGCGGGGTCTTCCGACTGCCGGGTCAGGTTCCAGATACCCCCCGCCCGGTCGCAGAACTTGGCCGAAGCACAGAGATCGGGATAATCGGTAAGGGTCAGATCCGGTCCCTCGATCTTCTCCGCCCTTGCGATATAGGGATCCCGGGATGCAGTCTCGGTCCCGTCAAAGCCGGTCTTCTCATGGTACCCGTCGCAGAATGGCTTCGAGACCGACCTGCCGCACCGGCAGAGGGCATACGATTCCCGGAGGGGATAGACCGGCCCTTTCCTCCAGTGGTGGGAATACCCCTGTTCGTCATTCGCGATGATCCCTTCAGCGAGCGGCACGCCTCCGGTGACCAGGTACGGTCCGTTCCTGCTGACCTCTATCTTCGGCGGCTCATGCACGACCTTTCCGGCCGGCCCTTCTTCGTCTGGTTTCTTCTCCATCGCTTCTCTCCCCGGTTGGATTGTTTTTGTTCCTTATCCTTCCCTGTGGCGGGACACGGTTCCGGCCCGGGTTATACGTGCGGGATCCCGGTATGGCCGGAGATCTCCGAATTTGTCGTGCAGAGGCACGACAGATCGAGCGCGTGCACGTCATCGTTTCCCGTGAGCCGGGCAAAATCCTTAAGTTCGCTCGTCGATACGTTCAGGAAATTCCCGAGGCGTTTTGCCGAGATCTCGGGTTTCAGCCGCTCCCTCAGAGCGACAGTCTGGGTAGTCACACCGACCGGGCATTTTCCGGTGTGGCACAGACGGTACTGCTGGCAGGCGCACGCCATCAGGGCCGCAGTCCCGATGGCCACCGCGTCTGCCCCGAGGGCAAGGGCCTTGGCAAAGTCGGAAGACACCCGGAGGCCGCCGGTGATGACGAGCGAGATGTCGCCTGCGTTGTGTCGGTCGAGGAACTTACGGGCCCGGTACAGCGCAAAGATCGTTGGCACCGAAGTCGCGGCCTTGATGAACCGGAGGGCTGCACCGGTCGCGCCCGGCCTCCCGTCTATGGTGATGAAGTCCGGCCGGGCGTACATCGCGGCTTCGAGGTCTGGCTCGATGTCCCCTGCTGCAATCTTGATGCCGATGGGCCTGCCGCCGGATATCTCCCGGAGCCAACGGACCTTCTCCCGGAGTTCGTCCTGGTCGCGAATATCGGGATACGATGCAGGGCTCAGGATGTCGGTCCCCTCCGGGTACCCGCGGATCCGGGCTATCTCGGGTGTCACTTTCTCGGCCGGGAGCCGGGCGCCCATACCGGGTTCGGCCGACTGTCCGATCTTGATCTCGATGGCGTCGGCAGCCCTGAGGTTCTCTTCGGTGACGCTGTACCGGTTCGGGACGTACTCGAAGATGTACCGGTACGCGTTCTCCCGCTCTTCGGGAAGGATCCCCCCTTCTCCGGACCCGATGGCTGTCTTTGCGGAGGCACTGCCTTTTGCGAGCGCGATCTTCACCTCTTTCGAGAGCGCCCCAAACGACATGTGGGTGATGTACACGGGAGTCTCGATCACAAGCGGGAACGTTGCCCGGGGTCCGATGACCGTGCGGGTATTGACCGAGACATCGCCGTTCTTCGGGATACGGGCGAGCTGCGCACCCTTGATCAGGATGTCGTCCCATGAGATGACCGGTCTTGTGGTCCTCATCGGCTCGATGATCGATTCACCGGTCGATGCCATCGTATGGATATCGGCCATGTAGATCTCGGTCGTATCCGAGAACCGCTCCCAGGGGGCGAGATAACCGGTCGGAGCGACGGAGGGTGTCTGCGTTACGGACACGGAAATGGATGCGCCGCATTCGGGACAGGGGATCTCGTGGGTTGCGGCAAAGGCGGGGCCCGGCACCGGTTTTAAGTGGGTCTTGTCTGAAGAGCAGATGGGGCATTCCCAGGTATCGGGGAAATCCTGCGGCTCGGTCCCGGGCTTTATGCCCGTCAATGAATTCCCGCGGGCAGTCTCGTACTCAAAGACATTGCAGACATCGCAGCGGTACAGTGTCACGTTGTGCTTCCACTCCCGTGCTAGAGTGGCCGGGAGGGTATTTTAAGGTTGGGGGAGGTTGGACGGGGATAGTAACTATTTGATAAATAAGGAAATTAATTAAAAAAACTGTTCGGGTTCAGCGATGGTCCCCCGCATCGGGGCGGCTGTGGAGATTGAATTCTCTTGATATTAAAAAAATTGGCTCTCACGCCAAAACAAACTTCCTGCCTGTGGCGGAAGTTTGTTTTAGAAGGGGGTTTTGGGGCATCCAAATCCAGACCTTAAATTTGAGCATCGCTGTATCAGATATTTGACGTTATACTCCTGAAGGAAGAAAAACGTTTGAGAATTCTCACGGCGCTGGTTCCCGCCCGGCTTCCTGTAACAGCTGCAGGTAGCGCTCCCGCCGGTTGCGGTACGCCGTCCCGCCCTGCTGCCCGAAAGGGACGTACTCGGATACGTCCCAGCCGTCGGTGGCGAGCCTGAGTTTTGTCTGCTCGGCCAGCCCTTTCAGGAATCCGAGCTCAACCTGGTGCCGGGGGATCCTCGCTTCTTCCGTAATCCATGCAAGGACTTCTGTATCATGCGTACCGATACTGAAATTCTCACCTGAACCCGCGATACGGGAGATGAGCATCCTGAGCCTCTGCTGTATGGCAGCAAAATCCCCGGTGTCCCCAAGGTACGCCCCTTTCACGATCCGGATCCGGATCCCGTGGCTGATACAGAAATCACAGTCGTCCAGCGTCCGGTCGAGATACGCCTGGAGAGCGATGGTGACCGGGTATTCCATGGCGACCTCGCCTGCCGAGCGCAGCGTCGCATCAACGAGGTCCCTCCCCTCCATATCGATCTCGATGCTGATGCCGTTTTTTCGTGCCTCGTTCACAACGGTGGCAAGGTTACGCCGGTACTCTTCGCGGTCGAAGAGGACGCCGAGTGCCGTGGGCTTGAGCGATACCGAGCAGTCGGGGTGGCTGACTGCAAGTGTCCGTACTGCAGCAACCGCCGCCCGGACCGCGGCAGCCGCATGGTCCCGGTTCCGTGCGAATTCGTCGAGCGACGCCACGGTGCACCGGATGCCCTGCCCGTGGCGTTCCTCGCACCAGCCGATGGTTGTATCGAGGTCGGGGAATGACCAGCGGTTGTTCGCGCTCATGAAAGACTCCATCTCCCGCATATTATATGAAGGTCACGGCATCGCCCGGAGCATAACAGATATACAACAGCGGCGGGCGGCAGACCGGGCCGGATGCCGCACAAACGTTCCCCCCCCGCTTCACGCGAATGCCGCAACCAGACAGAACAGAACCATCATAATAATCAAAAAAATACAATCAGCCATATTTTTAAATGATTGAAAACGTTTATTAACTGTCGGGTAATCTGATTCGGGATCGCAACCATGCTGGGGAATAACAGAAATGAACACCGGAATATCATAGTTTTGTTTTTAATTCTCTCTTTCTCCATCCAGCTGGTTAGTGCAGGAGACAATACTTCCGCCTCCATCAATAATTCAAACTCATCCCCGGTTTTGATGTATCCGGCTATCCCGGCGCCCGCTGCGAATACAACGATTGTTCCCGGTACTACTGAAGATCCATTTCTCATCTTGGACCGGTATGAGAATAATTTGACACCTTTGCAAAAAAGAATCACGACGGCTCTTCTTCCGTTGATTGATCCAAATTATCCGAAAATTGGGATGCCGTTGGACCAGTACCGTACAATGCTGATAAATGACCGGCACCTGGTCCCTGCGGATCAGGCCGTTGCCAGATTTAATATTTCCAATACGTCGGGGAATCCGGTCGGAGACCAGGTTTTTCTTGCTATCTCGGTTTATCCGAATTCGTCCACGCACATTCTCGATACATTGGTGACGAAAATCCATGCTCGGTCAGAAGAATTACATGGTATCGAAGCCTGGGTAGATACCAATAATCTCGGGAAAATTGCCTCACTGAGTAGCGTACGAAACATGAAATTTGTAGACTATGCGTCACATAACGGGGCGGGTATCCCGGTTGCCGATCCTGTTTCACCCCCGGAAGTTGGGAATACTTCTTCCAACGCAATGCCAGCACCTGCAACGACCCACCCGATGCCGGTACCAATCTTTGCAGGGATTACTGCGTTTGCCATAATGGTTTGTGGTATTTTATGGTGTAAGGGAAGACAGTATTGAATAATTGAGTTTTTCGGAATTTTGCCTTTTCACCCATTGGATTCACGTTACTTAAAGACCGATTTTAAAAGTGAAAATTTCCTGCGTAGACATTCTTTCCCGAATTTGCGCACAACAGATAAATAAACCGAAAGCCGGATACTCCACGACCACACCGGTCCTTTACGGTGATCCCATGCTGTACCGAACCGTGCCGAAAACCGGCGAGAAACTCTCCATCCTTGGCTTCGGATTCATGCGGCTGCCGCAGCGGAGGAGCGGCGGCATCGACGAAGAACGCGCGATAGCCCAGCTCCGGTCCGCGATTGACCGCGGCATCAATTACGTGGACACGGCACCGCTCTACCATTTCGGCAGGAGCGAGCCGATCCTTGCACAGGCGCTCTCCGGAGGATATCGTGAAAAGGTCAATATCGCGACCAAGCTCCCGCCGTGGTCGGTCCGGAGCCGGGAGGATATGGACCGGATCCTCGCTACCCAGCTTGAAACACTCAGGACCGATCATATCGACTTCTACCTCCTCCACAGCCTGGCACGGGAGAGCTGGGAGAAGATGAAGAAGCTCGGCGTCAAGGAGTTCCTCGACGCGGCGAAAAAGAGCGGGAAGATCCGGAACGCGGGCTTCTCGTTCCACGGCGACCTCCCCGCGTTCAGGGAGATCGTGGACGCGTACGGCTGGGAGTTCTGCCAGATCCAGTACAACTATCTTGACGAGCAGATGCAGGCGGGGACTGAGGGTCTCCGGTACGCGGCGGGAAAAGGTCTCGCCGTCATGGTCATGGAGCCCCTCCGCGGGGGGAACCTCGCCGGCCCGGTGCCGGACGAGGTGCGGAAGATCTGGGACCGGGCCAAAACGAAGCGGTCGCCGGCCGAATGGGGACTCCGCTGGGTCTGGGACCACCCGGAAGTCACGGTCGTACTCTCGGGCATGAATGACGAGGCGCAGATCGATGAAAACATACGGGCCGCGGAGACGGCGCTGCCCGGTTCCCTTAAAAGCGACGAGCTCGCACTGGTCGCTGAGGTGCGGGACACGTACCGGCGGCTCATGAAGGTCGGGTGCACGGGGTGCAGGTACTGCATGCCCTGCCCGGCCGGTGTCAACATCCCGGAGTGCTTCGCGCTCTATAACAGCAAAAACCTCTTCCCGCAGAACAAGGACATCGGGTTCGTGTACCTCGGCCGTCACGGCGGCCTCATCGGGAAGGAGTCGTACGCCGGGCTCTGCATGCAGTGCGGGAAGTGCGAGAAGATCTGCCCGCAGAAGATTGCGGTGCCCGAGCGCCTGGCGGAAGTCGCGCAATCGATGGAAGGCCGGGGGTTCCGGTTCAAGGTCACGGTCGCAAAGGCCGCCTTCAGGCTCTATGACGGGGTGACGCGACTGAGGCGACGGGTAAAAGGAAAACCCTCGCAGCCGTCTCGGAAAATGAAGAGCTGAAAGCCATTCCGCCGTACCAAAATCTTTGGCAGAATTCGTTGAAACGATGTAAAAGGGGCTCTGTAGAAAATTTGCCTCCTGATGGCGCTCCAGGGGCTTCGCCCCGCCGCTGTGGTGCGCCGGTCGCGATAATGCTGTATAACCATATCGGGATTTCCCGGTAATGCAGAGGAATCACATGCGCCCCCGCCCCCACCGGGGGCAGGGTTGGCGCAAGGGGGTTTCATATTTTCGAAAAAACCGTGAGAAGCCAAAAAGTTCGAAGAACCTCCGGGTTCTTCTAAAAGCCCCCTCTTCCCTTCGGGAACAGTGGGCTCCCCGAACCGTTAAATACCCAAAAGGAAAATGGACGGGTATGAACTGGCACCATCTTCTCCCCGCAGCGATTGTCGTGCTTCTCATCGCCCTCGCCGGCTGCGCGGGCCAGCAGGCAACTCCCCCGGTAACCGCACAGCCCACGACCGTCCCGTTGCCGGTCGTTACCGCCCAGCCGGTCGGCCAGATCGCACCGTTCTACGGGAACTGGGTCGTCACGACCATGGGGAATGCGGGAGGTACCCTTCCGGTGACGCCATCGGCAGAAATCTCGCTCACGATCGATGCCGACGGCTTCCAGGGATATGACGGCTGCAACAACTACAACGCCCCGTACACCCTGACCGGCATCTCCACAGTATACGGGTACGGGATCTCTGTCGGCAAGATCGTATCGACGCAGCAGTACTGCCGCGGCCTTGCGGACCAGGAGAACGCGTTCCTCCAGACACTCCAGACCACGAACGCCTTTTCCGGGGATGCCAATCACCTGACCTTCACCGATATCAACGGCGATGTGCTGGTCTTCCACCGGCCCGGCGCCGTCCCCACCGATACCGCCCTCCCCCAGTACCCGTGAAACGCCACCCCGCTCCGGAGGCGGCAGGGCCGGTCCATCCGGGGCCTGCGGGATAAAAATCCCGTAAACCCCGTGACGCGGACTTCACAGAAGACGTAAATGTGCTTTTCAGAGAACCGGTATTTTTTATCGCGAAGACACTTCCGGGGAATGGATTTTTTTATTGCCGGATGAAAAGAACAGCAACTGTATCGGCCGCAATGCGATGAACCGAGCCCGAAGTCCGGGACGGGCTGTTGAGAAGAAGTTGGGTGGTTGTGGGATCTTTTAATCGAGGGGGATCTGCTCGAGTTGCGATACCAGCTCCCAGATCCGGGTCCGCGCGTGGATGGGCATATTGGGATCATTGGAGATCTCATCGATCTTGGATATGGCTTCGGCTGCGCGCAGGCCCATCGGCTTGGTATTATTCAGAAGCAGCGTCCGGGTCTCGTCAGCCACGCGCCGGATGTTTCTCGGGATTGTGCTGTCCTCCTGAATGTGCTGCAGCATCAGGATACAGTTCTCCATGGTCTTTTCAGGGTGGGGCATGGTATCACCTGTCTGTGTACCTGTAGTTAATACGTAGAACGGGCATATATAAGTTCGATATTGAAACAGACGGTGACTTTTATGCCATCACGCAAGGAAGACGATATCATGGCCGAGGCCCTCCTGAAAGGGGGGAAGATGCTGGAGAAGTCCTGCAGGATCTGCGGGTGCCCTCTCTTCGAGGTCAAGGGAAAGACCCTCTGCGTCGTGTGCGCGGAGGACGACAAGGACACGGGCGGCGCTGCACCCGCCGCTGAAACGGCAGCCGGAACTCCCGTACAGGCCACTGCGCATGTCCACGGCGATACCTGCGGCTGCCACGCAGAGGGCTCTGCCGAGGGCGTGATGCTTGCCGACGAACTGGCCGAGACGATCCTCTCGCTCTGCGAGCGGGTACAGAACGAGAAGGACCCGGAGAACGTCCTCACCCTCATGAACGCGGTGAAGGCCGGGACCGAGGCACTCGGGATCCTCTGCAAACTGGAGTGAATCCCCTCATTTCTTTTTGTTGTTTCTTCCGGCAACCTACCTTTTTTTCATTCCCGGAGCCCCAACAATCCACATGTCTGCAGAGACTGATGCAATAAAAAGTGTCGCCGGACTCATGGCGCTCGCAGCACGGACTGCGCCAAAAGCCTGCGGGATCGACTCGATCGAGATCGCGGTTGTGAGCGGAAAGGAGCAGGAAAAACTCGCGGAGAAGATGGAACAGATCGCACAAGAGACCGGGATGGTCTTCTTCCGGATCAATGGCGCCCAGGTCAGGAACAGCGAAGCCACGGTCCTCATCGGTGTCCAGGGCAAGAAGACCGTCGGCCTGAACTGCGGGTCGTGCGGGTTTGCGGGCTGCGAAGAGATGACAAAAGCAGGCGCCGCGGCGAAGTCGAACAAAACGGACTTTACGGGCCCGAACTGCATCTTCAAGGTCGCAGACCTCGGCATAGCGGTCGGGTCGGCGGTGAAGACCGCAGCCATCCACAACGTGGACAACCGGGTCATGTACACCGCAGGTCTTGCAGCAATGAAGCTCGGGATGCTCAAAAAATGCAGCCTCGTGTACGGTATCCCTCTCAGTGCCACTGGGAGGAACATTTACTGGATCGCCCCTGCAGAGCACTAAGAGAATATTTTTTTTCGGCGGGGATCAACTTATGGTTTAGCCGGTATGATCGCTCGAAAACCTTGCCGGAACCGGAAAAAAGGGCCGGGTGTCCGTGCGGAGGGCTTCCGTCCGGTCACTCCTGCGTCCGTGCCGGAACTGCAGGTTACCGCATCCACCTTCC
>DATKMN010000086.1:0-5854 GCA_035541835.1 Methanoregula sp. | reverse complement strand
TTCACCGGCCGGCCGTTCCGGGAGGACGAGCCGCGGGAAGTGCGGTTCGATGCGGCGGCATGCGACCGCTACTTCCGGGAGAAAGAGAAGGAGACGGGAGTCGCTGTCTGCGGGTTGTGCCTCTGGGTGTGCCCGCACGGGAGGAAGGGGAATAAAAAAAGACAGAGAAATCGGAAATCGGTGAAATAAAATCCTGTTTTTTTCACCGCATTTTTTACAAGACAATCGTGAGGGTGACCCTCCTTCTCCTTCGAAGAACGCCGACCCGTTCTTCTCCAGCCACCACTTCCCTACGGGAACTGATGCCTTCCAAGAGGGAGAGTCTGAATGGTCCAAGAGGACCATGAAGATGAGAAGAATCCCGTAAGGGTTCTTCGAGGCGGTCCAAGAAGAGCATCCCCCTGCCCCTCGCGACGATAGGTTCTCAGAATCCGTACGAAGTATTGGTAAATCTCAAAATTCAATGACACCGAAGACGCACGATGTAACCGGGGCCATCGCCCTGCGCCCTGTCCCCCTCCGGGGGACTGGTGGCGCAAGAGGGGGAGGCCATCATATCATCCGGAACTATGATCTTTTGAAAAAATGAGAAGAGGTACGTGAATTTACTGCTTCAGCAGCTTCAGCATCCGCACCGCGAGGTATGCTGCATTCTCGCCGTTGTCGATGCCCACGCAGGCGACCGGGACGCCCTTTGGCATCTGGACGATCGAGAGGAGCGAGTCCATGCCGTTGAGGGTGCCGCTCACGGGAACGCCTATTACCGGTTTCTCGGTCTTGGATGCTATGACCCCGGGCAGCGCGGCAGAGAGGCCGGCGATGGCGATGTACACCTTGCAGGAACTTGCCTTGATGTAGGCGTCAAGCTTCTCCGGGTCCCGGTGGGCCGAGATCACCTGGTAGTCCCACGTGATACGGAAATAATCGAGGACTGCCTTGGCCTTGTCCGCAATCGCGCTGTCCGATGCGGATCCACAGATTATCGCTACGTCTGCCATCTTCTATCCAAACTTATATTGTGTCTTTATTAAAATACTATGAGCAGATCCACATGGAAAAAGAACTTCTCCTGATGCTGCCGGGCCCGGTCCCGATACCGGAACGGGTCAGGCTCGCGATGTCGCGTCAGGCAATCAACCACCGCAGCGCCGAGTTCGGCGCCGCGTACGCAGACTGTGTACGGGTACTGAAGACCACGTTCGGGACGACAAACGACCTCTTTGTGATCAGTGGCTCCGGAACCGCCGGAATGGAAGCGGCGATCGCCAACGTCGGCAGGGACAGGGAGATCGCCTGCCTCGTGAACGGCAAGTTCGGCGAGCGCCTCCTGAAGATAAGCCAGCGGTACGGAAAAGCGCACGAGATCAAATCTGACTGGGGCACACCTCTCGACCTCGAAGGTCTCGCGGCCCGGCTCGAGCAGGGGGCGCAGGTCGTCACCCTCGTCCACAACGAGACCTCGGCGGGGATCAGGAACCCGGCAGAAGAGGTCGGGAAGCTCTGCCGGAAGCACGACGCGCTCTTCATCATGGACGCCATCACGTCCATTGGCGGCGACGTGGTGGAATCCGACAAGTGGGGCGTGGATATCGCGATCACGGGATCGCAGAAGTGCCTTGCCGCGCCGGCAGGGCTTGCAATGGTCTCCGTGAGCGGAAAGGCATGGGAACGCATGACGAAGAACCCGCCGTATTACCTCGACCTTCCCGCGTACAAGAAGAGCGCCTCGGGATCGCCGATGGAGACGCCGTACACACCGGCAGTCCCGCTCTTCCTCGCGCTCCGCGAAGCCTGCCTCATGATCGAGGAGGAAGGGCTCCCGGCCCGGATCGCACGACACCGGAAGATGAGCAAAGCAGTCCAGGCAGCCGCAAAGGCGTGGGGCCTCTCCCTCTTCCCGAAGACCGATGCGAAACACGCATACAGTTCGACGGTCACCGCCATCGAGTACCCGGCAGGCGTCAGGGACGACGAGATGCGGGGGATCGTCAAGAAGATGGGCATCGTCATCGCCGGTGGCCAGGACCATGTGAAGGGGAAGATCTTCCGGATCGGCAGCATGGGCGCGGTCGGCGCACCCGAGCTTATCGCCACCCTCGGTGCGACCCAGTACGCCCTGAAGAAGCTCGGCCATACGATGCCTGACGACGGCGTCGGTGCGGCCTGCGGGGTGCTCGGATGAGGGTGGGCGTCGCCGACACCACCTTCTCGCGCGTCAACATGGGAGCCATCGCTGTCGACGAACTGAAAAAACACGCCAGCGTTGCGATCGAACGGGTCACCGTGCCCGGCATGAAAGACCTCCCCGTGGCCTGCAAGCGGCTCATCGAGCAGCGGAAGTGCGACATCGTGATGGCGCTCGGCATGCCGGGGGGCAAGGACAAGGACAAGATGTGCGCCCACGAGGCGTCGCAGGGACTCATCACGTGCCAGCTCATGACGAATACCCACATCATCGAGGTCTTCGTCCACGAAGACGAGGCAAAAGACGACCGGGAGCTTGCGTGGCTCGCGGAGCAGCGCACACGGGAGCACGCGGTCAATGCAATCCGTCTTGTCCTCCGCCCGGACGAGCTGGTGAAGGATGCAGGGACCGGCCAGCGGCAGGGGTTCGGCGATGCCGGGCCGGCACGCCGGTGATAAAGGCGGGCCGTAAAAATATATCAGCTATTCAGCAGAGATGATCAGCTATGTGTGATACCAAACCGGTAAAACTGGGATTCGTGGTCGCGGAGTTCAACCGCGACATAACATACATGATGGAGATCGAAGGCAGGGAGCACGCGGCGTTCCTTGGCGCCGAAGTTACCGAGACGCTCTATGTCCCGGGCGCGTACGACATGCCGCTCGCGATCAAGAAGATGCTCACCGGCGGAAAAGTAGACGCGGTCGTCACCATCGGCTGCGTCATCGAGGGCTCGACCCAGCACGACGAGATCGTGGTGCAGCACGCGGCCCGGAAGATCATCGACCTCTCGCTTGAGTTCGGCAAGCCGGTTACCCTCGGCATCTCCGGCCCCGGCATGACCCGGCTCGAGGCAAACGAGCGGATCGATTACGCGAAGCGGGCCGTGGAATCCGCCATCAAGCTTGTCCAGCGGTTGAAATGAGGCCGCTCTCGGCAAAGATTGCCGGGGTCGTGGAGTCTGCGACCATCGCCATCTCCAACAAGGCCAAGAAGATGCAGCGGGAGGGAACCGATGTCATCAGCCTCTCGATAGGCGAGCCTGACTTCGATACGCCGAAGCATATCAAAGATGCCTGCATCGATGCCCTGAACCGGGGCGAGACCCATTATGCCCCGAGCAACGGTATCCCCGAGCTGACGAAGGCGATCAGCGAAAAGATCGTCATGGATAACCGCTTCCCCTGCACGCCCGGCCAGGTCCTCGTCGCGTGCGGTGCGAAGGACGCGATCTACGAGGCTATGGAAGCCGTCCTCAACCCCGGGGACGAGACCATCCTCCTCACCCCGGCATGGGTCTCCTACGAACCCTGCGTCCAGATCGCGGGCGGAAAGGTCGTGAAGCATGCGGTCAGCAGGAAGACCTTCCAGCTCGACGACTCGCTCCTCGAGAAGGTGACCGGGAAGACCAAGATGATCGTGGTCAACTCCCCCTCGAACCCCTCCGGCGCGGTCCTCGATGCTGCGTCGATGAAGCTCGTGGCAGATCTCTGCGAGGACAGCGACCTCTACGCGCTCTCCGACGAGATTTACGAGAAACTCGTGTACGGGAAGGAACACATATCCCTTGCGTCCATCGGCGACATGGCGCACCGGACGATCACCATCAACGGGTTCTCGAAAGCATACGCGATGACCGGGTGGCGGCTCGGGTACGCGGTCGCCCCCCAGGCGATCATCAACGAGATGTCAAAGGTCCAGCAGCACTCGGTGAGCCAGGCGACGACATTTGCGATGTGGGGCGCGGTCGCTGCACTCAGGGGCGACCAGCGGTGCGTCGAAGAGATGCGCACCGAGT
The DNA here is from genome assembly GCA_035541835.1 of Methanoregula sp. Classification (GTDB taxonomy): domain Archaea; phylum Halobacteriota; class Methanomicrobia; order Methanomicrobiales; family Methanospirillaceae; genus Methanoregula. The sequence goes on along the minus strand of DATKMN010000086.1, from coordinate 1,871 downwards.
TCGACCGGCGCAGGAAATACGTAATCTCCGAGCTGAACCTCATGGGCTACGAGACAGCCCCCGCCGACGGTGCGTTCTATGCCTTCGTGAAGGTTACGGGCGATGACATGGATATCGCCTCGAAGTGGCTCGAGAAGGGGCATGTCGCGGTGACACCGGGGAGCGCGTTCGATGCCCCGGGCTGGATCCGGATCTCCTATGCCGCCTCGATGGACCGGCTTAAGGAAGCGATGGGCCGGATACGAAGGGTAGGGAACTGATATCGGCCGGTATCATTATTCTTTTTTCTCCCACCAGATCTTCGCAAACGTCGAGCTCCCGGAGATCACGATCTCTTCGCCCTCGTGCCGGACCAGCGGCAGGAGATACCTGGCGAGCACCATCTCCTGTTCCCGGGTGGTTATGCTGAACCGCTTCCTGAAAAATGCGGCCATCTCCTCTTCCGACCCGAAACGGTACTCCTTGTCAAGCGGAAGCATCTCCACATTTGCATAAATGCCCATCTGGTACAGGACATTGAAGAGGCAGTCGGCTTTCGGGCCCGGGTACCAGGGGCTGCCGTGGAGCGGGATCCAGAGATCCTCGTACATCTTCTCCCAGAACGGCGGGTCCACGAACCAGAAAAGGTAAACGTACTTCCGGGAAGCCGCATCCATCTTCTCAAGCGCTTCCCGAATGTCGTGCATCGTGAGGGAGAGGGAGGCGATAACCGCATCGTACCGGCCGTCGAGATCCAGGGAGAGATCGACGTCTTCCCACTTCTTCTCTACGCATGTTATGTTGGTGATCCCCTCCCGCCGGATATGGTCCCTGAGGATCTCAACCATTCCCCCGCCCGGCTCTACGGCTGTAATTTCCCTGACGAGCGGCGAGAGGGGGATCGCGAGGGTGCCCGGCCCCGCCCCGATGTCCAGCACCCGGGAATTTCTGTCGATGTCGAGGCCGCCGATGGTGAGTTTTACCCGTTCGTCATACCCGCTGCGGGAGTTCGCATCGTAGCGCTCCGCGTTCTCCTTCCGGTTCCAGTCGTGGGACGGGTCGTCGAAGTGCTGCGATGACTCGTGCCGCAGCTGCCGGGCCTTCCATATCTCGTTCCAGTCAGCCCCGTCGCAGGAGAGGGACGGTCCGGTATCCATACCATCAGCTGGGCGTTAAACCGGTTATAGGTTTTCCCGGGCTTTGGATCAAAAAAACGGCAGCGGAAGTTATTCGTGCCGGAGTGCGTCGATGGGGTTGAGGTTTGCTGCCTGCCAGGCCGGGTACAGTCCGCAGAGGATGCAGATGACGACCCCGAAGCCGATGCCCTCGACGACCGAGACCATGCTTGCCACCGTGAAGAGGTATTTGGTTGTCTGGAGCATCAGGGCGCTGATCGCATACCCTCCGAGGAGGCTGAGGGCCCCACCAATAGCGCTCCCTGCAACGCCGATGATGGCGGCCTCGTAGATGAACATGCTCATCACCTCCCTCTTCTGGGTGCCGATGCTCCGCATGATCCCGATCTCCTTGATCCGCTCGTTGACCGACATCATCATGATATTGAAGATGGAGACCCCGGCGACCAGCATCGAGATGCCCCCGATGGCGGTGACGAAGGTCGTTATCGTGCCGAATGTCTGGTAGATGGTGGCAAGGGTCGCCTTGCTGTCGATGACGGTCACGGTCTTCTGTTTGGTGTTCCGGTTGAGCTGCTTCTCGATGGTAGACTTCACATCCGCCGTGTCGCCGCTGGTGACTTTCACGACCACTTCGTTATACTCGTCGGTCACATCGTACGTATTCTCGAACCAGTCTTTGGTCACGACGATGGCATTGTCGGTGCTGATATCGAAGCTCATTCCCCGTTCCTTGATGATACCGGTGACCCTGAG
>DATKMN010000085.1:0-3053 GCA_035541835.1 Methanoregula sp. | reverse complement strand
GACGGGGCACATGGCGATAGCCCCGAAGAAGGTTTTCTGATTCTGATGGCAGGAGGGGGGGCGAAAATAATTTTTTCTTCTCAATTACGAGTATGGTGTCTCGCACAGACGAAAGAAAAAAATAACACCGGGAAAAAATTCTTACCCAAAATGTGATCACCCTTATCGCATTCCGCTCCCAAACCGGAATATCACTCCCGGAACGGATCCCCATGCCAGAGTCCATAAAAATCCGCCCCGTCCTCAACAGCGACCGGGACGCGGTGATACGGATATTCAATTACTATGCGGAAAACGGCTACGCCGCGTACCCGGACCAGCCGGTTACGGAGCACTTCTTCTCGTACCTCCGGGAAGGGACGTTCTCGTTCCTGGTCCTCGAGGCGCCGGAAGGGGTCGTCGGGTTCGGCCTTGCAAAACCCTTCCTCCCGTTTCCGGTATTCTCCCGCACGTGCTCGCTCACGTACTTCATCCTCCCGGCGTACGCGCACCGCGGTCTCGGGACCCGGCTGCTCGCCCGCCTTACTTCCGAGACCCGGGCGGTCGGCATTACGATGCAGGTCGCGAACATGGCGTCGAAGAACGAGGCCAGCATCCGGTTCCATGCCCGGCACGGGTTCTCCGAAGGGGGCCGGCTCCACGGTGTCGGGGAAAAATTCGGGGAACCATTCGACGTGATCTGGATGCAGCGGGAGATTTAAAAAACGAGAGATCTGGAAAAAGAGATCTGAAAAACGGGAGATCCGGACGGGATCCGGAACGGGATTTTCCGGGAAGGAGATCGGTTTTATCCGGGATATAAGCAGGAGAAGGCGCCGGGAGGATCAGCACACCCGGACTTCCGCCCCGCGGTTGCGGGCCGCGGTGACCAGCGTGGTCCCCCCGCCGTGCTGCTGCATGAACGAGCGGGCTGCCCCTTCGATCGAGCGCATATCCGTGTCGCCGATCGCGTACATGGCCGGGCCAAACGAGCTCATCCCCGCTCCCGCGGCACCCGCTTCCCGCATTGCCGCAAGGAGCCCGGTCACTTCCGGTGGCCGGAGGGAGAGCTCGATTTTCTTGAACCCGAGCCCCTGGACCGCATTGATCGAGGAGCCGAACCGGTCGAGGTCCTGCTCTGCGAGCGCGGGGAGCATGCGCATCAGCACCTCGTGGCAGTACTCCCGTACTTCGCCGACCGGCACCGGGCAGTGGTGCCGGAAGATGTCGGCCTCCTGCCGGCCGTACGCCCCTTCCGGGACATCCGGTATCGCGAGCAGGATCTTCCAGCCGGAGGGAAAATCGTGGCGGATGATGACCGGGGGCGTGCCGACCCCCGCCGCAGCGGATGACGGCCGGAAATCCGATTTCTCGCAGCCGGGGCCGAACCGGTGGCCCCCGTCGACGATAAACCCGCCGCTCTCGAATGCCGCGGCGCCGATGCCCGAGGTCCCGCCCCTCCCCGCGAGCCGGGCAAGCTCGCGGACGGGCAGGGATTTCCCATAGAGCTCGCAGACCGCACGGGCCGCGGCAAGGGAGGTCTGCGAACCGCTCCCGAGCCCTACGTGGGACGGGTAGGAAGAGCGGACAACGATCGAGACGCCGCCCCCGGCCCGGATCGCCGCAAGGACTCCTGCCGCGGTCTTCCGGACCCGCTCCTGCGTCGCGGCGTCCCCGCCCGCGACCTCGATATGCTGTGCACGGCCAGCCTCGATCAGGACCCCCGGCTCGTCGAGCGCGATGCCGATCCCGCCATCGACCCTTCCCAGTCCCCCGTGCATATCGATGAGGCCGACATGGATCCGGGACGGCGTCTCGACGATGACCCGCCGCTGGTCGAGGAACTTGTTGTACGGGAACTGCTCCTCGATATGGATGAGCGGCTCGCCGCCGTGGACGATCCGGTACCGGCGCGAGAGGAGCGGCTCGTTGCGGCAGAGCGAGAAGACGCCCCGCTGGGTCTCCGGGGCCGGCGCCACGCAGGCACCGAGGATCTCCCGACGGGCCTCGATCCGGTGCTGCTGGATGATCTTCCCGATGGGCGTGTCGGCCTTCATGAGGTCGTCCCGGAACTCCGCCGGGAGCCGGCCGACCGGCGCGTACGAGGTCGCGTAGATGAGCACCTCGTCGTCACCGCAGGCCTTCAGCTCCACGATCCGGTGGTTGACCGGTTCGCCCTCCCGGATACCAAGGCTCCCTGCGACCGCCGCATCGGCAGGCACCACTTCCTGGACCCGGGTCTTCACCACGACCGTCTTTCCCGTGATCGCCTCGAGCAGCTGCGTCACCGAACCGTCCGTGCCGAGAAGGATCTTCTGGACCGGGGAGAGCCGGCCGACCTGCGCCTCGATCCCGGAGAGGCTCTGTGCAATGTCCATCCCATCAGATTCTTTCGGGGGAGTAAAAAACCTGATGGTACCAGGTTTTTCATTCCCGCAAAATTCCCCGGGCATGCCGGAAAACGGTTTTTCAGCGCCCGCGCCGCTTCCGGCCGGGGCCGGCAGCCTTCCGCGCACTGCGTTCCCCGGGACCCGGCCCGACGGCACTGATCTCCGCGAGCGGTTCCGGCCGCAGCCGGCCGCGTTTCCCGATGACATCGCCGCTCCGGAGCGGCACCCTCAGGCCGGCCATCACGAAACTTTCGCCGAAGAGGTCGAGGCCGCCTTCGGCAAAGTCATCGATGGAAATGGGGATGCCCGGAGAATCAGACGGGGGCTTGCTGGAGACCGGGCAGACCACGACCGTCCCCCCGTCTGCTGCCACGACGACAGCGGGCCGGACCTTGGCTGCTGCCCGGTCGCCGGTTGAAACGGAGGCGAGTATGACATCGCCGGGCCGGTAACTTCCCATTGCCGGAGATGTTGGTCGTCATTCACCTTAAAACCGGACTCCGGCGGCGACCTCTGCCGGGTTTTCCGGTGCCGTTTTCGCGTGCGACGCGTACGCACATCCGCCCCGATCGCACAGTTCATGGTCTGCAACGTGCTATTCCGGTATATGCCTCGCTGCGATTACTGCGGCACCGAATGCGCCCTGCCGTTCACCTGCCAGCACTGCGGGGGAAAGTTCTGCCC
>DATKMN010000084.1:0-12330 GCA_035541835.1 Methanoregula sp. | reverse complement strand
CACTGGAAAAATACCTGAGGAGACCTGCCCGGGGTGTACTGCCCTTCGGGGACCAAATCTCATATCCTTCAGATGATCTTCGTTGTAATGTTCTTTTGAAAAATTGGATGCGGGGCGTAAATATTTGAAGCGGGACGACTGTTATGATTCGTCATGGTAGTACCTGTCGATGCAGTCCGGGCAATACATAACGCATTCAGAAACGATCTGGAGCGCATTGATACCGCCGCTTTCCATACTGCAACGGGAAAGGACGGCCTCTCTGCCACAATCGAGCGTTACCGGTTCTTCAACGAAATACTTGTCTGGCATGCTCATGGCGAGGAACAGGCAATATTCCCGGCAGTTGAAAACGTTGCCCCACTGGTTGCTGAAGCCTATGAACGGGATCACCGAGGCCTGGACGCAGCCTTTGACGAACTGAACATTTCCTACTCTGCTCACGACGCATTAAAAACTGCCCGGGCAACTGCTGCATTCCGTTTTCATCTGGATATCCACCTGGACAAGGAAGATGCCCACCTGTACCGGATTTTCCAGGAGCGGATCCCCCTGCCGGAGCAGGGGAAAGCGATCGGTGTCATGGCCAGCTCGATTCCCCGGGAGAGATATGCGGAATTTGTTGCATGGCTGTACCCATTAATCGGGCACGATGACCGGGAAAATATGACCCGTATCCTGCAAATGGTGATGCCTGCCCCGGCCTTTGCCGGCACAAAGGAGCTCATCAGGAAGGCGACCGGCAGCGACTGGGCAGAGCTCACGCGTCGTATCCCGTCACTTGAACCGGCACAATAGTCATTATGAATGCATCCGGGGAAAAAAGGTTTTTTAAACCTTCAGAAACCAGCCGGATCTTCCGCAATCCTATTTCCGCAGCGCGAGGAAGACCAGCGCGGCAAACAGCCCCCCGCCGATGGTGGCGAGCAGGTTCGTCCCCGCGTTCCCGAGGAAGCCCCGGTTCTCGAGCGTTGCGCCGACGAGGCTGTCGAGATTGGTGCCCACGAACCCTGCGAGCGTGCAGATGGCCGCCATCTCGGGGGTGATGACCCCGAGCAGGTAGGCGACGAGGGAGACGGCAAAGCCCCCGAGGAGCGCGACCGCCTCCCCGGTCAGCGTCACGCCGCCGTTGGTCCCGATGGGGACTTTCTTCAGCGTGGTTATCATGTACGGCACCCCGCCGGTGACCCCGATCTCGGACGCGAGGGTATCCGCCGCCGCCGTCGCAACGGAACCGACATACATCGCGATGAAGACCGGCTGCTGGAAGACACCCCAGAGGACGGCTGCGGCCGCGCCCACGATCCCGTTGGCAAAGACGTTCCGGTACCCCCGCGCCCCGCTCTGCCCCTGCTCGACCCCGATCTTCTTCTTGTACTCGTACTTGTATTTCGTTGCCGTGGAACCGAGGATGAAGAAGGCGAGCATGATGATGAACCAGGTGGCATTGGCAAACACGAGGAGGATGATCCCGACCAGTGCCGCGGAGAAGAGCCCGGAGAGGTCCGCGGTCTTTGCCCGGAACGCGAAGTACCCGAAGGTGAACCCCACGATGACAGCGCCGACCACGAGCTGGAGGTTTGCCTGGTAGTTGAGCTCCTCGATCAGCCACATGGTCATCGCGATCCCGAGCGCCTCGATCACGAGCGAGTCCTCGTACTTCAGGAGGATGACCTTGAGAAGGACCGCCGCGATGATCCCGAAGATGATGGTCAGGATCGCCTTCTCATGGAGGTACGCCATGACCAGCACGCCGGCCCACCCGGTGGAAATGATGTAGTACAGGTAGGTGTTGAGGTCGTCGGCCCCGGTCTGGAAGACGAGTTCTCCGAGGACGAGCATAGCAAGCGAGGTGCCGAAGACGAAGAACGGGAGGAGGCCCACCCCGTACAGGGCGGCAAGCACGCAGATGGCGTACGTGAGGTACTTGGTTCCGAAGACCTGGTAGAGGATGAGGGCGCAGAGGATGACGGAAAGCCCCATCAGCCAGACCGGGTTCACGAAGGGGCCGATGAGGATCGTCACGCCCGCAAGGGCCGATGCATAGCCGAGGCCCCGTTGTCGCACCATTGGTCAGCTATAGGATCTCAACGCTGAAGAGTCTTATCGCGTACGCCTTTTTCCGGAGGAAGGGTGCCTGCCACACCGGGAGCCCGGGGTCTCCTTTCCGGCCCTCCGGACCTGCGGCCGGCCGGGGATTTTTGCGATCACTATATTTTATTCCACGGACAAACATCTGCGGAATGGTACCATCTGATCAACTGCCCAAGAATTACGATTTTGCCGAGGTGGAGGAGCGCTGGCGCACAAGCTGGCGGGACGAGGACCATTATTTTGACCATACTTCGAAAAAGCCTCAGTTCGTCATCGATACGCCGCCCCCGTACCCGACCGGGAACTTCCATATCGGGAATGCGCTGAACTGGTGCTATATCGACTTTTTTGCCCGCTACAAGCGCATGAAAGGGTTCAATGTCATGTTCCCGCAGGGCTGGGACTGCCACGGCCTCCCGACCGAGGTCAAGGTCGAGGAGCTCAACCACATCACCAAGAACGATGTCCCGAGGGAAGAGTTCCGCCGGATGTGCCGGGAGCTCACCGAGAAGAACATCGCGGCGATGCGGATAACCCTCAGGAAGATGGCCTTCTCGACCGACTGGTCGAACGAGTACATCACGATGATGCCGAAGTACTACGGCAGGACGCAGCTCTCCTTCCTGCGGATGCTTGCCTCCGGCTACATCTACCAGAGCGAGCACCCGGTCAACTACTGTACCCGCTGCGAGACCGCGATCGCGTTTGCCGAGGTCGCGTATGAGGACCGCGACACGACCCTCAACTACTTCGATTTCGACGGCGTCGAGATCGCGACCACGCGCCCGGAACTTCTCGCGGCGTGCGTGGCCGTGGCCGTCCACCCCTCCGACGAACGGTACCACCGGCTGAAGGGGAAGACGATGAAGGTCCCGCTCTTCTGCCACGATGTCCCGGTCGTGCAGGACGAGGCAGTCGATCCCGCGTTCGGGTCCGGCGCGGTCATGATCTGTACCTTCGGCGACAAGCAGGACGTCCACTGGTGGAAGCAGCACAACCTCGCCCTCCGGAAGGCCATCGACCGCAGGGGAAGGATGACCGGGATCGCCGGCAAGTACCAGGGCCTCACCCTCGCGGAGTGCAGGGCGGCGATCCTCGCCGACATGAAGGAGCAGAATATCCTCAACCGGCAGGATAAGCTTCCCCAGCGGGTCGGCACCTGCTGGCGCTGCAAGACCCCGATCGAGATCCTCTCGGAGCGGCAGTGGTTCGTCAGGATAAAACCGGACGAGATCCGAAACGCAGCCCACCAGATCACCTGGTACCCCGAACACATGCTCCGGAGGATGGAGAACTGGATCGACCAGATGGAATGGGACTGGTGCATCTCCCGGCAGCGGATCTTCGCGACCCCGATACCCGTCTGGTTCTGCAAAAAGTGCGGCGAGATGGTCCTTCCCGATGAGAAGGACCTCCCGGTCGACCCGACCACGTCAAAACCGAAACACCCCTGCAAAAAGTGCGGCGGCACCGGGTTCTCGGGTGAAGAGGATGTCCTCGATACCTGGATGGACTCCTCGATCTCGGTCCTCAATATCACCGGCTGGGACGGGAACGGGGCCCCGAAGATCTTCCCCGCACAGATCCGGCCGCAGGGGCACGACATTATCCGGACCTGGGCGTTCTACACCATCCTCCGGTCGGTCGCCCTGACCGGGAAGAAGCCGTGGGACCAGATCCTCGTCAACGGCATGGTTCTTGGCGAGGACGGGTTCAAGATGAGCAAGAGCCGGGGCAACATCATTGTTCCCGAGGAGATCCTCGCGAAGTACGGCGCGGACGCGCTCCGGCAGTGGGGTGCGATGGGCGCCGCGACCGGTTCCGATATCATGTTCAACTGGAACGACGTGGTCGCGGCCTCGCGGTTCCAGACCAAGATGTGGAACATCGCGAAGTTTTCCTTAATCCAGCTGGAGAAGGAAGGCGTGGACAAAAAGGCCGAAGTGACGGCGCTCGCCGACCGCTGGCTCCTCGTCCGCCTCTCGGACACGATCCAGGCCGTGAGCGGAGCGATGGAGGCCTACCAGTTCGATACCGCGCTCAAGGCGATCCGTGAGTTCGCCTGGGACGTCCTTGCGGACAACTACATCGAGCTTGTCAAGGGGAGGCTGTACCTGGCCGATCCTTCGCGGAAGAGCGCGTGCCTCGCGCTCGACACCGCGTTCGATACCCTCTGCCGGATGCTCGCCCCGTTCACTCCCTACTTTGCCGAGGAGTGCTACTCGTACTTCCGGGGTGAGAGCGTCCACAGGCAGCCATGGGTCTCCTTCACGTACGAGGACGAAGCGGCCCGGAAGGAAGGCGACCTGCTGGTCCAGATCGTCGCAGCGGTCCGGAAATACAAGCACGATGCCGGGCTCGCGCTCAACGCCCCGCTGGGCCGGATCACCATCCACTCACCCCACACCGTGAACGACGAGGGCGACACCGGCCGGACGCTCAACGCGGAGATCCACTGGCGCACCGGCACCGCGCAGCTCGACCGGGCCGTCACCGACATCGGGTTCAACCGCTCGGTCATCGGCAAGACCTTCCGGAAACAGGCGCAGGCCTTCATGGACGCGGTCCGCGCCCTCCCTCCCGCACAACTCGAATGCCCGCCGGCCTCGGTCGTGGTCGACGGCTGCGAAGTCGCTATCCCCGAGAACGCATTTACACCAAAGTACTCCTATATGGAAGAGGGCGCAAAGGTAGATGTGATCTCGGTCGGCGATGTGATCGTGACGATTGCGAGGGGAGAACTGGGATAACTGCCGGGGATCCGAAAATCGGCGCGTGCCCGGGTCTCCCGTCCCGCAGTATACCGGATCTGTCGCCGTTTACATACCAGCGCACGTACGATACTTTCCGCAATCTTTTTTCCCCCTTCTCATCATCTGCAGATCATACTGACTTTTGAGCGCAAGCGATCTTCAGGCAGTCCGGGGGTGGGAGGGACCGATGAATCCGATCCCGATTTGGCACGGTACCTGAAACAGCCCGAGAGAAGGGCGCCACAATACACCGACAACTACCGGAGAGGCAGTCACCCTTTCCTGCCAGGTGAGAGAAAGAGAGAATAAAGGTAATACCTCCTGTTTTTTCACGGTATGCACGCCAGGGGATGCCCACTTTCAGCTACGACCGGACTTTTTCCTGCATTCTTCAACCGCTCCCGGCCGGTGCAGGATAGAGAGGGGATATTTTGATATAAAAATAAGATGAGATGTAATTATATGGATGAAAAGGTGCATCACCTCCTCTTCGCGGTCGGTTTTGTCATTGTTTTCGGAGGGCTGCAATCTCTCCTCATGCTTCCGATATCCTGGTGGGTATTTTGCGCCATTGTCGGTATCGTCCTGGTCTATTTTTTTGGGGCCGCCATTCTTCAGCTGATAAGAAAATCCGTGACCGGAACGCGGGACTAAAAAAAAAAGTTAGTTTACTCGTATCCCGGTCTGCTTTCGCGCCCCGGCTGACGATCACTTCCTGCCGTGGCGGTATCCCCCGGCAGGTACGTTCATCTCGAACCGTGCCCCGCTCCCGTATGTTCCCGTCTCGGCAATCGAGATCCCGGTTATCGAAAGAATGTCGCGGGCCAGGAAGAGGCCGAGGCCGGTATTCCTGCCAAAATTCTGTTCAAATATGAGCATTTTATCGGTATCCGGTATTCCCTGGCCATTGTCCTCCACCGCGATACAGAGACCGTGTCCGGTCTCCTGACAGGAAAGACTGATGCGGGTCACCTTGCCGCCATGCCGCAGTGCGTTGTCAATGAGATTGTAGAAGACTTTCTCAAGGAGGGGATCGGCGAATATCTCAAAATTGTCTGCCGGCTGGTGAATGGATACGCCGGAGAGCGGGAACTCAAGCATCACATGGGATAAAAGCCCGTTGACATCCTGCCACCGGGTTTCCTCCATCCCGAGATCTTCGTACTCCTTGGTAAACTCGATCTGGTTATTGATCCGTTCCGTGGACTTTTCTGCAATGTCGATCAATTTCCTCGTCTGCGGATCCAGCGTATCCCGGTCGATGAGATGGATAACACTGCGGAGCGCGATAATCTGGTTCCGGATATCGTGCCGGGTGATGCCCGAGAGGAGACTGAGCTTCCGGTTTGCCTGCCGCAATGCCTCTTCTGTCTGCTTGCGTCCGGTAATATCAATATTGACGCCGATGATTCCTTTGATTTCACTACCGAGACAGACCGGGGCAATGATCTCATCGTAGATCCGTGTTCCGCTCCCCGAGGATACCGACATCTCGCCTCTCACGAGGTTCCCTTCAAACGCTTTTTTATTGCTCTGCTGCCAGTGTTCGAGCAGATCGGCCGGGAGAGGGACCTGGCCGGCATTTTTGCCGATGCAGTCCCCCCAGTTGAGGACCGATACCGGGTTCTGCAGGACATACCGGCCCGTCCAGTCCATAGCCCACGTATCAAACGGGAGATTATCGATGAGAGCCCGCATCTGGGAATGTCGTTCCCACAGCGCCTTCTCCGCGGACTCCTGCTCGGTGATATCCCGGAGAGAGACGAGATCTGCGGATCTCCCCTCATAGATGATGACTTTGCCAACGCTCTCCACCCATAGTTTTTTGCCTTTCGCAGAAACCACCTGGTAATGTGCACGATAGGCATCACTGCCCTGCGAAATCTGGATGAAATCATGGATGACATCTTCCCGCGATTCGGGCGCTATGAAGTCCAGTACATTCCTGCCGATGAGGTCGGCATAGTGGTCGATATCAACGAGGTGCGCAGCCGCGTTGTTGGCAAACAGGATCTTCCCTTCAAAATCGAGAATCGCGATTCCTTCAAGGGAGTATTCAACCAGCGATCTGAACTTCTCCTCGCTCACCCGCAATGCCTGCTCCTGGCGGGTCAGTTCGTCAAAATTGGCACGAAGTTCCTCCTCCGATGCTGCAATCTGCTCGTTGGAAGCACGCAGTTCCTCGTTCTTCCTCAGGAGTTCCTCAGCAACCCGCTTCTGCTCGGTGACATCGCGGAATGACCAGACCCGGCCGATGCGGGCGCCATCCATCAGCATCGGGAACGAATACCGCTCAACGATCCGGCCATCCTTTAGCAGAATCGTATCCATATCCACCTTTTCAGAACCATCGAGGGCCTGCACTTTTTTGAGAAACGTATCGGGATCGGAAACCTGATCCTGTACATAGTCCAGCAACGCCCGGCCATCGCCCTGATCCAGAACAGACCGGGGAATTCGCCAGATCTCGGCGAACCGCTGGCTGGCCTTGAGCATCCTTCCCGTGTTATCGACAGCAAGAATGCCATCCGCCGTTGCTTCGAGAATGGCCTGGAGCTGGGTTTCTTTCTCACGAAGCAGCTTTTCAGACCGGTTCTTCTGGAAGGCCTGCCGTATCTTATGAGTCAGTTCGGCAAACTGGCTCTTTGGATTCCCGCCTTTCTGAATATAAAAATCTGCGCCGACGTTGAGCGCTTTTATCACTATCTCCTCGCGGCCCTTTCCCGTAAACAAAATGAAGGGGATCTTTCCCTTTCGCTTCCTCACCTCCTCAAGAAACTGAATGCCATCGATACGCGGCATCTGGTAATCGGATACGATAACATCGAACGAATTCTTATCAAGGATCTCCAGGCCTTCCTGGGCAGAGAGGGCGATCTCTACGGAAATATCTTCTTCTCTCGACAAAAACATCTGAGATATTTCGCAGAGATCTGGTTCATCATCCACGAGAAGGACACGGATCATCGATTGCCTCAATAGAAATATGTACTTTTTTCCTGATCTATGATTACAAGTATAACCCTTTAACAGTATCGAAAAGGGACTGATCAGGGAGGGGAGGATCGCTGGTTTTCCCCCGATTGAAAATATCAGATCAGCCGCCAGCGCAGCCGGATATTCAGGGGAAAAACCCTACTTCTTCCTGCGCTTTCCCTTCCCTTCCTTTGCCATCGTCCGGATAACATCCGCAACGAACGCCGCAGTCTCGCCCGGATCCTTCATCCCGTCGATGATGACGAACCGTGAAGGCTCGTTCTCCGCGTATGCGAGGTAGTTGGCCTGGACGCGTTCGAGGGTCTCCTTCTTCTCGAAATGCTCCCGGCCGTTCCGGGGCGTGAGCCTGCAAAGGGCGGTATCCACCGGCACCGCGAGGAGGAACGTCCGGTCGGGGACGATCGACCACCCGTTGTGCATGGCCCGGAGCCACTGTTCCGGCGCGTCTACCACGCCTTCGAGGGTGACCGACTGGTACGCGTACCGGCTGTCGCTGTACCGGTCCGATATCACGAGGCGGCCGGCTTCGAGCGCAGGCCGGACGACTCTCGCGAGGTGCGCCGCGTGGTCCGCGACAAAGAGCGTGGCTTCCGTGACGGGGTCGATCTGCTCGGCTATGGCCCGGCGGACCGCGTCCCCCACCCACGTCGCTCCCGGCTCCCGGGTGAAGACCGGGTCCAGGTCTTCGAGCAGGGGGACGAGCGCCTGGTGGAGCGTGCTCTTCCCGCTCCCGTCGATCCCTTCCAGCGTGATCAGCACCAGCGTCCCCTCCGTATCCATCCGGCCGGGACGGCCCCGCGGTGGAGCGCGGTCGCGAAGATCGCCCCGTCGAACCCGCATGCAGCGAGGGTCTCGAGGTCGTGTACTCCCGCGACCCCGCCGCCCCAGAAGAGCTTCCTGTGGTAACAGGACCGGGCGGTCTCGAGGAATGCCCGGTCCATGCCCATCCCCGTTCCCACGGCGCTGATGGCGAGCAGGATGCAGCCGTCGAACTTCCAGCCGTTTGCCCGGCGAAGGAGATCGGCCGGCTCCATCCCGGAAGGGATGACCCTCCCGTTTTTCATATCGAGGCTCAGGAACCCGCCGGTATATGCCGAAAGGTCAGCGCCTGCCGTCTCGGTGCCGACGATATTGCGGATATGGTACCCTTCCAGGAGATCGTCCGGGGACCGGCACCCCCGGTCCACGTAGCAGGCCGAGACCTGGCCGGCACACTCCCGGACCACCCGGTCGTGGGAACCATCCCCCCCGATCCGGTCGAGGTCTGCGATGTAGAGGAATTTCGGCCGGATCGCCCGGACGAACGGAACCGGATCGGCCGTCGGTGAACACCCCCAGTCGAGCGGTTTGTAGCCCGCACGTTCCCCCTTTTGGCCGTGTACGACCAGATTATGCCGCAAATCCATCGCAAGAACCAGATCCATAGGATAACGCAACCACTATTAGGATAAAAGATCATTAAACTTTATGCAATTGTTGGTCAGCCCGAGTTCTGTCGCCGAAGCAAAATGCTCCGTCGCCGCTGACATCATCGACGTCAAGAAACCCTCCGAAGGGTCGCTCGGCGCCAATTTCCCGTGGGTTATCCGCGAGATCAAGGCCTTGTCGGAGAAGCCGGTGAGCGCAGCCATCGGCGACTTCGACTATAAGCCCGGGGGGGCATCCCTCGCCGCTTACGGCGCTGCATGTGCCGGCGCCGACTTCGTGAAGATCGGGCTTGCATTCGATGGCCCCGACCGGGCACGCGAGGTCATCGGCGCAGTCGTCCGGGCAGTGAAAGACGAGTTCCCGAAAAAATATGTCGTCATCGCGGCCTACTCCGATTTCGCCCGGATGGGTACCATCTCGCCGTTCGAGATGGCACCGATCGCTGCCGACTGCGGGGCTGACTACGCCATGGTAGACACCGGCATCAAGGACCGGAAGAGCACGTTCGAGTTCATGGACGAGGCGGCGCTCTCCCGGTTCACCGCAGAGAACGAGCGGCTCGGCCTCGGGACCGCGCTTGCCGGCTCGCTGACCTTTGACGATATCAGTGCGCTGAAGCGGATCGGCCCGGACATCATCGGTGTCCGGGGCATGGTCTGCGGCGGCGACCGGAATGCAACCGTGCGGGAAGACCTCATCCGGACCGCGCTTGCCATGATCAGGTGACCTATGTACGTCAAGAAACTGGAAGTCCCCCTCTCCCTCACCTTTGACGATGTCCTCCTCGAGCCCCAGTCCTCCTGGCTCGAGCCGTCGGAAGCGGATACCCGCTCGCGGTTCTCAAAGAACATCGGCCTCAACATCCCGCTTGTCTCCGCCGCGATGGATACGGTGACCGAGGCAACGATGGCTATCGCCCTTGCCCGCGAGGGCGGGATCGGCGTCATCCACCGCAACATGACTCCCGAGCGCGAGCTGCAGGAGATGATGTTCGTCAAGCAGGCCGAGGAGCTGATCGAGCGCGACGTCCTCTTCGTCGAGGAGAACGCGACGGTCGCCGATGCCGAGCGGCTGATGCAGCAGTACAGCATCGGGGGCGTCCCGGTCGTGGACAAGGGGAAGATCATCGGCATCGTCAGCAGGAGGGACGTCCGGGCCATCGTCAGCCGGCAGGGCGAGGAGAACATCAAGACGATCATGACGAAAAAGCCCATCGTGGCCGGCGACTCCATCACGGCCGAGAAGGCGCTTGAGATCATGTACACGAACAAGGTCGAGCGCCTGCCGGTCGTGGACAGGAAGGGAAAACTCCTCGGCATCATCACCATGCAGGACATCCTCGAGAAGCGCCAGTACCCCCTCGCGACCCGGGACGCAAAGGGCAACCTCCGGGTCGCGGCCGCGGTGGGGCCGTTTGACTTCTCGCGGGCCGAGCTCCTCGACCAGAACGGTGTCGATGCACTCGTCGTCGACTGCGCCCACGGCCACAATATGAAGGTGGTCGCCGCCGTGCAGGACATCAAGGGCAGCGTGAAGGCCGATGTCATTGCCGGGAACATCGCCACCACCGAGGCAGCCGAGGCGCTCTCCGGCGCCGGCGTGGACGGCATCAAGGTCGGGATCGGGCCCGGCTCGATCTGCACGACCCGGATCGTCGCCGGCGTGGGCGTCCCGCAGATCACCGCGATTGCGCAGGTCGCGGACGTGGCCTGCGGTGCGGATATCCCGATCATCGCGGATGGCGGCGTCCGGTTCAGCGGGGACGTGGCAAAGGCCATCGCCGCCGGGGCCGACACCGTGATGATGGGGAGCATGTTCGCGGGAACGGACGAGGCGCCCGGCAAGGTCATCACCATCAAGGGCCGGCGGTACAAGCAGTACCGGGGCATGGGGTCCCTCGGGGTCATGAGCGGCGGGCAGTCGAGCGACCGGTACTTCCAGAAGAAGGACATCGGGTCCACCAAGTTCGTCCCCGAAGGCGTGGAAGGCGTGACCCCCTATGTCGGGCACGTCGGCGAGGTCATGTACCAGCTCGTGGGAGGCCTGAAGTCGGCGATGGGCTATACAGGCGCAAAGACCATCCCCGAGATGCACACGAAGGCGCGGTTCGTCCGGATCACCAACGCCGGCATGACCGAGAGCCACCCCCACAACATCCTCATCACCGACGAGGCGCCGAACTACCGGCTCTTCGAGTAATTTTTTTCATAGCCCGCCTTCCCACGTTAATCCTGCGGACAGCGGTCTGGTGATTGCCGGGGCAGGTGTGTCCGGGTAAAACGCACGCGAGCCAGGCAGATTTGATGATGGTCACTGCGATATGTTTTGGCGTGTTCTTCTTTTGGAATTCCGGGTATTCCCTGTGGAATTAAACTCCCCGAAAAGGTATACCTGATTTTTCCGGGCCTGGTCAGACCGCCTCCGCCAGAACAAACTGCGTGCCGGTGGCGGTAGTTTGTTCTGGGAGAGGGCAGGGAGGCAATCCTGTCGAATTGAGCACGGTAGTATTTCAAAAAAAGTATCCGGCATCCGCATTTTCCTGCCGGTTTAAGGCCTGCTCACTTGAGCATGGTCTTGAGCATCTTCATGGTCTCGATCTTCCACTGGAGGTGCTTGATCATCCCTTCCTTCATCATGATCTTGCCGTCGATCATCCGCTTCATCAGGGTCTGCTTCTGCTCGTCGCTCAGCTCTTCCCACATCTTCATGTGGAGCCGTTCCTCGGGGGTCATCCCCCATCCCGGGCCACCTTCACCGTGCATCATGGTCTTTACCTCTGCCGGATGTTCTTTTGTCCCGTTTCCGGACGGACACTCCTATAAACGAAGGAATATATAAAGACGCTGCCGGGCAGCCGGTATATCCGGCCTCCGGTTCCCGCAAAAAAGAACCACAGCGCTACAGCTGCTTCTTCAACGCTGCTTCTTCACCATCGAAGAAGCGACGGGCTTCTGCCCGGGCTCCTTTCCCTTCCCGCCCGGCTGGCTCCCACGGTACCCGAGCAGGGCGCTGCCGAGCTCGATCCAGCACTCGCGGAGCTCGTCCCGCCCGACAACCC
>DATKMN010000083.1:0-11214 GCA_035541835.1 Methanoregula sp. | reverse complement strand
CCTCAACCCCCTCGATGCAGAGCGGGCGCTGGAACTCTACGGCTACGATGTTATGTACATGCTCTACCGGGCAATGCGTGATTACCTTACTGACGAGCAGAAACTGGTTGACGCTCTCGAGATTGTGGTCGGTTACATATTCGCCAAAAAATGAACTGAAGAGATGATCTCGCTCATCAGAATCTTTTTTGGAACCAACAATTGCCTTGACGTTTTTTCCAGACAATTCAACAAAAGAAAAGGATAATTGCCGGTAAATTTTTCTAAAAACCCAAATCAAAATATCCGGGGTTGCTATCCCGTCATCAGAATTTGCGAAGAACAATACCGGAACAGACCACGACAAAATCCCCGACGTTAAAACTGCCAGACGAAGGGAGTCTTCTATTCGCAAATTATATGAAAAGGAGAATTCCGGATTATTGATGAGTGGGCCCGATGTGATTCGAACACATGACCTCCCGGTTATCAGCCGGGCGCACCACCGGGCTATGCTACGGGCCCAAATGTCCGCCAGAAATTTACCCTAATAACTACTCCACCGGAGTTTTTATAGGTTGTGAATCGCAGGAATTGACTGCCTCACCGGATCTGTAGATAGGGATATGTGCAGAAAAATCACGATATGTAATCAGGACATGGGACTATGGAACGAAGATATCTTCTCGGAAATGAAGCAATCGCACACGCCTGCACGGAAGCGGGTGTGGATTTTGTGAGCGGGTACCCCGGCACGCCTTCATCGGAGGTGATCGATACCCTTCGTGTCCAGCCCGAACGGCCGTACTATGCGGAATGGTCGGTGAACGAGAAAGCGGCCCTTGAGAATGCCCTCGCAGCCGCGTGGTGCGGGTTAAGGGCTCTCTGCACGATGAAACACGTGGGACTCAACGTCGCTGCCGATCCCCTGATGACCAGCGCCTACACCGGTGTAACGGGCGGGCTCGTGATCATGAGCGCCGACGATCCCTTCGCGCACAGCTCCCAGAACGAGCAGGACAGCAGGTGCTATGCCCACTTCGCCCGTATTCCGTGCCTTGATCCCGCGGGTGTCCAGGAAGCGCACGATATGATCCCCGTTGCGTTCCGGATTTCCGAAGAGTTCGGGATACCCGTTATTTTCAGACCGACCACCCGGATCTGCCACTCCAAGGGAGACGTGGAGCTCGGCGAACCAGTACCGGGAGGGAGAAAGGGGGAATTCCACAAAGATCCGAAACAGTACGTAGTCATACCCGTCAATACCCGGGTTCTCCACAAAAAACTCAATGAAAAGCAACCGGCCATCCGGAAGCGTCTTGTTGAGCTCGGACTCAACAGGTCCGAAGTCCGGGGGAAGACAGCGATTATCGCAAGCGGTATCGGCGCCTCGTATGTGCAGGAACTGATCCCTGCGGGGGTCTCATTCATGAAAATCGGCGCGTATCCTGTCGACGAGGAATGGCTTGCCGGATTTGTTGCCGGGCACGAGAAGGTCCTTGTCATCGAAGAACTTGCTCCTGAAGTCGAAGAGATCGTACGGCAGGTCGCAGGCTGTGTTCCGGTGTATGGCAAGAAAAACGGGTACGCACCCTACGAAGGCGAATTATCTCCCGCAGCAGTTGCAGGAATCATGGAAAAGGCCGGGTTCCTGCCGAAAAACCCGTTTCCTCCGGCTGCCCCTGTAGAAAACCTTCCCGCCCGGCCCCCAATCCTCTGCGCAGGGTGCCTTCACCGCGGTGCGTTTTACGCGATAAAAAAAGTGTTTAAGGACGCGATCTACCCAAGCGATATCGGCTGTTATACCCTCGGCCTCCAGCTTGGGGTCGTGGACACAACGATCTGCATGGGTGCCTCGATCACCGTTGCGAGCGGGATCGCACATTCCGGCGAACCCCGCGATGTTGTCTGTACGATCGGCGATTCCACGTTCCTGCATACCGGCATTCAGGGACTGATGAACGCGGTCTATAATGGCGCGAATATGACCGTAGTCATCCTCGATAACCGTATCACGGCGATGACCGGCCACCAGCCCAACCCGAATACCGGTATGACGGCATGCGGGGTGGAGACCCCCGCCGTCTCCCTCGACGCCATCTGTCGGGCATGCGGGGTTGCCTTTGTAGAAACGATCGATCCCTACGATCTCACAGGGATGGTAAAAGTCCTTGAGGAAGCAAAGAAACGGACGGGGGTAAAGGTTATCATCGCGAAGCAGATGTGCGTCATCACTGCGCGCCGCACGGGAGTAAAACGGAACAGGTATACGGTGGACAAGGAGGTCTGTACCGGTTGCGGTACATGCGTCCGGTTCGGGTGTCCGGCGATAGAGTTTGCAGATGAGCTGGCTGAGATCAACGAGCTCTGTAGCGGGTGCGGGATCTGCGAACAGATCTGTCCTGTCGGGGGCATCATACGGGAGGGAAAACGATGACGAAGGGCTTTGACATCCTTATCGTCGGGATCGGCGGACAGGGGACAATCCTTGCATCCAATATTCTGGGTGAAGCCTGCCTCATTGAAGGGCGGCACGTAAAGGGAGCCGAAACGCACGGGATGGCGCAGCGCGGCGGTTCGGTAGAGAGCCATATACGGATCGACGGGGAGTTCGGCCCGCTCATTCCCCCGGGACAGGCAGACCTCCTGATATCGTTCGACCTTCTCGAAGCCCTCCGCTACTCACATTACCTTAAAAGCGGCGGAAGGATGGTGGTGAACCGGCACCTCGTGCTACCGACTTCGGTATTCACCCAGAAACTGGCCGCGCCGTCTGAGACTGAGATTGCGACAGCGCTCCGGAAATTCGACCTGTGTCTCCTCGACGCTGATAAAATGGCCGCGGAAGCGGGGAGCCCTCTTTCCCAGAACGTCGTGATGCTTGGCGCGGCGGCACGCTCGATGCCACTGAAACCGGAATCGCTCCTCGAAGCGGTCCAGCGGCTCGTCCCGAAAAAGACCATCGGGATCAACACAAAAGCATTTGAGATGGGCAGGGAATTCGGTGGGAAGTGCTGATGGGCAGGCTCGGGAAGTTCCGGAGGGACACCCTGTACCAGGGGGACGCGCTTGCACTCCTGCCCGAAGTACCGGACCGGTCAGTGGATCTCATTGTAACCGATCCCCCCTTTGCCATCGATTTCAAGGCCCACCGGCTGAACTACAACCGGACCAGGAGCAATGTAATCGACGGCTACCAGGAAATCACCAAAGACGAATATCATGATTTCACTGTTGCATGGATATCCGAAGCGGCGAGGGTCCTGGCGCCCGCCGGAAGCATGTATATTTTCTCAGGGTGGAACCATCTCCGGCATATTCTCGAAGGACTAGACGAGGCGGGCCTGAGTACAATAAACCATCTGATCTGGAAATACCAGTTCGGCGTCTATACGAAGAAGAAATACGTGACCAGCCACTATCATATCCTCTTCGTCGTCAAGGACCCCCGCCACTATACATTCCATAAAATCGACCACTACCCTGAAGACGTCTGGGTGATCCAGCGCGAGTACTGGAAAGGACGGAAGAAGACCCCGACCAAGCTCCCTCCGGAGATTGTCAGGAAGATCCTCATGTACTCAAGCAACCCCGGCGATTTGGTCTTCGATCCCTTCATCGGTTCCGGTACAGTCCCCCTCGTCGCCCGCCAGGAAGGGAGGCATTTTTTGGGCTTTGAGATCGTCCCGGAGTATTTCGCCTTCGCAAACGAGAGCCTGATCGAGTAAATGGTTCGACAAAAAAACCGTTTGGACCTGGTGCAGTCAGTCCGTTTTCCGGGTCCCTGCGGTGCAGTGACTTTTCGATTTCCATCATCTCCGGTGCACCTGGACTGCAAGCGTGGTGCAGACTGAATGTTCCATCCAGGCCAGGACATGATCCGATCTGTTGCAAAAACGATCGCGATCAAAAATTTTCAAGCGCGGTAAGTGAGTGCGATCGAAAATTTTCAAACGCGGGTAGCAGGGTCGACTGAAAATTTCCAAACGCGATCGTCCGATGGGTCCGGAGAAGGTTCACGCCGGAATGACCATAATTTCCTGTGGAAGTTTTTTACGCAATTGATCGATCAAGGGATCGCGATCAAAAAATTTCAAACGCGGTGACAAGGCGCGATTGAAAATTTCCAAACGCGATCACTGAGCGCGATCAAAAAAAGTTAAATGGTTCTGCACCGGGAATTTTTGGTGCACGTAATCGAATTATTGCAGACGGTCCTGATCTGCTCCGTGTTGGGAACGGACCTGATGGCAGCGCCCGGGTCATGAGTTCTCCTTTAAAAACGCTGAGGGGGGGAATTGAACCCCCGAGGCACTTTCGCACCACAGGCTTTCCAGGCCTGCGCCCTACCGCTAGACTACCTCAGCAAAAAGTGTATCCTATCTGTTGGCCGGGGCTTTTTTTAATGCTATCCCTGCGCTGTCCGATGGGTTAAGCAAAACCTCCTGAAGGTGGATAAGATAGGTTTTAGCGGGGTTTCGTACCCGGGTGGATGCCATCCGGTCTGCAGTGTTTCTTCCAACCCCTGGGATAAGTCCCCGGAGCCATAAAGACGGAGGTCGGTTCTACCGCAAAACCGGTCCCGCCCTTTCTTATCTCCGAAGAGGCCACGAGTGCTTTTCCGAGGCAGACAAACTCGTTTTTCTGTGTCAGTACAGCAACCGTCTGTCCCTTGCCGAAGTCGGCGGCCGTAAGGACCCCCGGGACCGCAAGTTTTGCCCCGTGGCAGAGCGCATCGACTGCTGCATCCTGCAGGATCACAACCGGAAGCTCGGGAACGGCGCCGTCGACGGAAAGGATGAGCGAAGCGAGCCGGGAACGGTTACCTTCAGCCGCAGCCGTGCATGCATCTTCCACGTCGTGGAGGGTGAACAGTGCGTCTTCTCCAAACGGTCCGGACCGGGTCCGGCGCAATTCAATCATGTGCGCACCGACGCCAAGGACAAGGCCCATGTGATGGCAGAGAGAGCGGACGTACGTTCCGGCGTCGCACCGGACCCGGAAGAGAACGAGGCGACCATCGACCCCGAGTATCTCGAGGGAATGGATCTCCCTGATACGGAGGTTCCGCTTGACTGCGCTTCTTCTTGGCGGCCTCTGGTACAGCCGCCCGGTGAATTCTGCGGCTACCCGATCGATCCGTCCCCGGTCAACATCTCCATGCAGCCTCATAAGGCAGACATACTCCTTATCGTGCTGGAGAAGGAGGGGAGCCAGCCTCACTGCGTTCCCGAGCATGATAAGAAGGACTCCTGATACCTGGGGGTCTAGGGTACCGGAGTGCCCCACCCGGCATCCCAGCATCTTCCCCACCCAGGCTGCAACCTGGTGGCTGGAAGGGCCGCGGGGCTTGTCAAGCACGATTATCCCGGCACCGTTCCAGATCTGGCGGTGCTCTTTTGATGATCCGATAGTATCCGGGCTCATTCACCACAGCCCCTTTTTCTATCCAGATATGCCCCGAGCGCCCGAAGCGCCCCCTCAAGAGATCCATCGCCAACAACTTCCGGATCCGTTCCGTTTCCCCGCATTACCCCAGCGGTGATATCGCCAATTGCCATTACAAGGAGGTCTTTACGCCGGGTCCATACCGCGCGTGAATATGACATGGCACTGGTAAAGAGGACCGCGTCCGCGCGTTCCAGATCGAGTGGCTCTCCGGTTGGGATCAGACGGTAACATCGGAATTCGCGCGGTATCCCCCCGGCACTCGTAATACCCCCGATAAGAGCAGGATTCGGCACATCGGCCCGGGGGATGGCTATCCTCTTTCCCCGGATCCAGTCCCCGAGGTAGGGGACAAAATCGCGGGAATAAAAACCCGGGAGAACTTCGCAGGGAATTGCAGACTTCTCAAGTTCCCGGGCGGTCTGCGGGCCGATGGCAATGACCCGGGGAACTTTTTCCAGGAGCGGAGCCAGGATCTTTGCCGGAAGAGCGCTGGTGAAAAATATCGCATCGAACTCGTCCCTCCCGGTAGCAGCGATAAATGCGGCGATCTCGTCCTCTTTCAGTTCTGACCTGAGTGGGTGGACACTATAACACGTGTGACCGGACGCGGCGCACCGTGCGGCATCGGTTTTCTCTTTCCCCGCCAGCCGGGTGATAGCGATATTCATTGACGGTTCTTATCCTCGCTGTTTTTTCGTTGTTATGGTCTGTTCTCAGGATGGTATGCGTTTCGGTTGATTTATGTCCATTCTCCCGTACCTTCTAGATTGATGATTGAGATCCTGGCCGGCATCCTCATCGGGGTTGTCCTCGGTACGATAAGCGGTATCGTTCCCGGGATTCATGCAAATACCCTCGCAGGGATCCTTCTCAGTCTCCAGGGTGCGCTCGTCGCGTTTCTCGGCCCGATCGCGCTGGCCGGAGCGATGTTTGCAGCCCTCATAACGCATACATTTGTCGACGCGATCCCGAGCACGTTCCTTGGTATCCCGGATGCAGACACGTCTCTATCCGTACTCCCGGCGCATGCACTTTGTATCGAGGGAAATGGCGAGGAGGCAGTCCGGATCGCCGCGCTCGGCAGCGCCTGCGCGATGATCATCGCCGTGCCCCTTTCCCTCGTATGTTTTTTCCTTCTCCCGGCACTCCAGCCATATTTCGACTGGTGGATCGGCATCCTGTTGATTGCGTCGGTAGGGTATATGATTGTCAACAGTGATGCCCCGGGATGGGCATTCGCGATCTTCGCAGTATCGGGGCTGCTTGGTATGTTTACTCTTTCGTATGCCTTCTTCAGCTGGCACGGTCTCGCCGGCAGCAATGCTGTCCTTATGCCGCTTCTCACAGGGCTGTTTGGTATCTCTGTCCTCCTGACAGCGTCCCATGGTGCGCTGCCTTCCCAGAAGTTCCGCGGGATCCGTATGGAACCCCGGTCAATCGTCCGGTGTTCAGCGCTCGGCACCCTCGCCGGAGTTGCCGTAGGGTGGCTTCCGGGCCTTTCGACGGCCTCAGCAAATGGTGTGCTCGCTTCGGTCGTTGGCTATGAAAAAGACCGGCGGGCATACATCCTTGCCACCAATGCTGCCAATACGGCAAACGCATTTATCGGGCTGGCTGCCCTTTTTGCCTTATCGCGGATGCGTAACGGTGTGATGGTCGCGCTCTCCGAGATACCGCTCCCCTCCATGGGTGATCTGATGGTGATTGGGGTCGTTGCATCATGCGCGGCGTATATTATCACCATCGCCCTCTCCCGTTCGTCGCACCTGCTCAACGGAATCAACGTCCGTTTCCTGAACCGGGCTGTTATCGTGTTTGTAGTAACCCTTTGCGGGATCCTGACCGGCCCGTTCGGACTGGTCATTCTGGTCATGGCAACTGCAGTCGGTCTTGTACCTTACCTCGTGAATATCCCGCGTCTCTACTGCATGGGGGCGATTATGCTTCCGGTGATGCTTTATTCATTCGGGTTTTCCGGGATATGAGAGCGCGGGATCTATGGTTTTATACCCGGACTCCTTAGTTTTCTCATATGTCTTCGTACTGGTTCGGGGATGTTACTGACAAAGAAAACAGATGTTGCACCCCGGCAGCCGGTGACAAGGAATCACTGACAGCCCGCCTCAGTGCTATCAGGGCCGGCACGGGCCCTTTCGATCCATTTACCTGGCACATTGCGGTTCAGTGCGGGGCGGTCCGCGATCGCACCGAGTATATCGCAAGGCTCCGTGAGATTTGCATTCTTGATGCTGAGCGACGCATACGGGAGATATATGCGCAGAAGGATGCGGAACTCCTTCCGATGGTCCGGATGCTGGACGAGATGGATGCGGTCGTCAATATCCTCTCGGAACGGGCTGCCGAGTGGCATCAGGTGCGCCACCCTTCATTTTCCCGGAAGTACCGTAAAACGCCTGCACATATTCTTGTACGGACCATGCGCGAAAAAAGCCGTGGGGCTCTGGGCCGGGTAGCGGGTCGGATCGAAGATCTCGCCGCCGCCCGGACCGATCTCGCAAAGGAAGTATCGGCACGGGCCAACGAGGTGATGCCGAACACGAGCGCCCTCATCGGCGGTCTTGTCGCAGCCCGCCTTCTCTCCCAGGCCGGGGGGCTCCGGAACCTGACCCGGCTCCCTGCAAGCGGGATCCAGGTGCTTGGAGCAAAAACCGCACTGTTTGCGCACCTCCGCACCCACTCCCCTTCACCGAAGCATGGAATAATTTTCCAGCACCGGCGGGTTCACAACGCCGGAAAGCCGGTACGGGGCAGAGTTGCCCGCGTTCTCGCAGGAAAACTTGCCATAGCGGCGAAGATTGATTACTATCGCGGTG
This sequence comes from Methanoregula sp., assembly GCA_035541835.1. GTDB lineage: Archaea > Halobacteriota > Methanomicrobia > Methanomicrobiales > Methanospirillaceae > Methanoregula. The sequence continues at coordinate 2,950 of DATKMN010000083.1, read as the reverse complement.
AACCTGACCGCATATTCCTCGAAAATGCCCAGAAGGCCATCGATGCTGCAGGGGGTGAACCCGCCCGTGCTCTGGATCGGTGATGTGCTCGTTTCGCGCGGGGAAGGAGGAGTGTACAACGAGCGGATGCTTGACGGAAACCGGGTCTGGAACCCGTACCGGAGCAAACTCGCCGCGCTCTATTACGCCGGAAGGGGAGTTGAAATCACGTGCGACACTATCGTCCTGTACCTCGGAGCTGCGAACGGTACGACCGTCTCCCACGTAGCCGACTATGCGGAGTGCGTTTATGCCGTGGAATTTGCGCCGCGGCCAATGCAGGACCTCCTTGAAGTGGCACGGAGGAGGACAAATATTGTCCCCCTGATGGCGGATGCCGCAAGCCCGGAACAGTATGCTCCGCTTGTTGAGCAGGTTGACCTGGTGTACCAGGATGTTGCGCAACCAGACCAGGCGGCAATCGCCATCCGGAACTCAATCTTCCTTAAGGGTGGCGGACACCTTATCCTGATGCTCAAGACCCGCAGTGTTGATGTGAGGAAGGAGCCGGCGGAGGTATTTTCCGAGACGCTTGAAGAGCTGCGGTGTTCAGGATTGCAGGTAGTAGAGAGCACATGGCTTGTCCCGTACCATAACGACCACGCCGCAATCGTCTGTATAAAACCCGGGAACGCGGGGTCTTCATGAGCAGCAATATCCGGTTTTTCTCTGCCGGCCCGCTGACCGTCATCGCAATTATCGCCCTCATCATTCTTGTGATCATCCTCATACCGCTTCTGCTCCTCGGGATAATAGGTGCGGCATTCACCCGGATGGGCTTCTCCTGGGTTGCAGCACTGGCAGTCGTCTTCCTGATGCTGGCAGGGAGTGCGGTCAACATTCCGCTCTACCGGGTAAAACGGGAAGTCCTGAGAGTTGTTCACGACGGCACGACGGAGTTTGAATCCGATACAGCGTTCAGCCACGGGCAGCCCTGGGTGACGAATGTATCCCTCAATCTTGGGGGGGCAATAATCCCCATCATGGTATCGACGTACCTTATTCATCAGGCCGTGTTAATTCCAGGCACCAGCCTGCTGCTCCCGGTCTGCACCGGAATCATCCTCGTGTCTGGCATAACATATCTGAGTACCCGGATGGACCCTCGAACGGGAATTCACGTACCGCTCATTGTCCCTGCACTTACCGCCCTGCTGATTGCATATGTTGTCTCGGGTGGGCCCGGAGCTACGGCTTCGGTTTCCGCATTCGTCAGCGGAGTTGCCGGCACGCTCATCGGGGGTAATATTGCCCGGCTTCCTCAGGTGAAGGATCTTGAAACAGGTGATGTCAGCATCGGAGGAGCGGGGACATTCGGTTCGGTTTTCATTTGTTGCCTCCTGCCTGCGCTGATCGCGTAGGAAATAAAATCCGGTGCTCGTGTGCAAAACGAAGAAGAGTAGCCCGGAGCAGATTCGAACTGCTGTCGGGGGATCCAGAGTCCCCCATGATTGACCGCTACACTACCGGGCTATTATGCCTTTTATTTTTTACCGCTGTTGCTTAATTAAGGTGACGGATAGCCGGTCAGACCGTTCCTGCCCGCGGGCACCGGCCACAGGCACGGCATACCTCCCTGACCGGCTGGATGAGCGAACCTCTCCCGCAGAAAGGCTCGAGATCATGGGAATCGCGGATATAGTAAATGTGGGGCACCAGGGAGAAGTGCGTGTACGTTCCGCACTGAACCCCCAGTCGGGACGCAATGGATTTCTGGAGCTGGACCAGAGCATACATATTCGCCCCGGCAGCGGTGAGCATATCGTTTGACCTGAAGACGACCCTCATAAGAAGTTCGCCGTTCCGGACGATGCACTGCACGAGCTGGAGGCACGGGCAGTCATCGAGTTTTTCATCGATCACCGGGTTCCAGGTGATCGCGATTGCCCTTCGGCTGTTCGGGAACGCTTTTAACTTATCGACTATGTAGGCGATCTGGTCGATATGGACAGGGCTCCCCCCGGAAGTCAGTTTTTCCCCCCAGTCGAAAAGCCGGCCATGGTAGTCGTATTCAAAAGAAGCATTCGATCCCTCCAGGAGGTCCCGGGCATACTTCTCCACAAACTTCTGCTGAAACCTCGAATTCGGGCTCACGAGGGGTTCAGCGAGGGGTGTGTCTACCTGAAGAGCGATCTCCTCAAATTCGATGGTCGCTTCGGCATCCTCGGTCTGGAGTACCCACCCCTTCTCGAGGATCATCTTGACGACAAGTTCGTGCGCCCGGCCGAGACTGGGGGCCCGGATGACTCTCATGCTTATTCCTTTGTATCATTCTTTTGTATATCTGTTGAATTGCGTCCGATGGTTGGGACAAAGCACATTCATTCGTGGAATGGTTGACTAGCCGATGATCTTCTTTGGATTGAACAAAAAATTGGATGAAAGATAGTGGTAGATCATTATATGATCTACGAGCTAAAATCTTACAACCAAGGTACAGATACCTTCCGGACATGCCTGACATGATCTCATCAAACGAAACCTGCTTTCCCGCAACCTCGAACCTCAGGATCTGCCGTTTCTCACTACTTCCAGTGTACGAATTTATCCATCAGAATATCGCCGGATCCGTCCGTTGTGCGCGACATATATACGGACATGAATGCGGAGCTGTACTCCAAGCTGGATCGTGAACTTCCAAATAGTACCCTCAAAAAACCTCTTTAAAGGCCTTAATTTGAAAAACAAGGCTGTTCAGTGCACAGATTTACCGGCAAACCCAACCACAAAGGATATATCAGCTCTTTTACAAACATTCCATTCATATTCCGTGGAAACGGAGTATGGGGCTCGCAGAATCGTTATTCGGCATTTGTCGAACGATTCTCCGGCTTGAAATGTATGATGTAAACTTTGGAGGAATTGAAAGAATGACTAAGCGATTTACGATTGCACTGGTTGCACTCGCACT
>DATKMN010000082.1:0-3546 GCA_035541835.1 Methanoregula sp. | reverse complement strand
GCTCAGGTTCAGCACCGGCTTTATCGTTGGTGTACCCCTGATGGTGCTGACCTGGGTCCCGGTTCCCGTCCCGATGCAGGTCCTTGCGTACATCATGCTGGTCATCTCGACGCCGGTCTTCGTGTACGTGGCCCTGCCGATCTTCCGGGCAGCCCGCATGGCACTTATGAACCGGACCCTGAACATGGACGTGATGTATGCGATGGGTACCGGTGTCGCGTTCGGGTCGAGCGTTCTCGGCACGTTCGGGATTGTCCTGAACACGGACTTCATGTTCTACGATTCCGCCATCATCCTTGCAGCGTTCCTGATGTTCGGCCGGTATCTCGAGGCGAGGGCGAAAGGGAGGACTTCTTCAGCGATCCGAAAGCTGGCGGGGCTCCGGGCAAAGACTGCCCTTGTCCTCCGGGACGGGAAAGAGACCGAGATCGCAACGGAGGACGTTGTCGTAGGTGACATCGTCGTCGTAAAACCCGGTGCGAAGGTGCCGGTCGACGGGGAGGTGGTGAGCGGGACAAGTTACATCGACGAGTCGATGATCACGGGCGAGCCGGTCCCGCCGCTCAGGTCCCCCGGGAACCGGGTGGTCGGGGGGACGATCAACCAGAACAGTGTCCTCTCAGTCCGGGCCACGAAAGTAGGGAAGGAGACGATCCTTGCCCAGATCCTCCTTATGGTCGAGGAAGCCCAGGGGTCGAAGCCCCATGTGCAGCGGATCGCCGATGTCGCAGTGACGTATTTCATCCCGGTTGTCATCGGGTTAGCCCTGCTCGGGTTTCTGGTCTGGTTGTTCCTCCTTGGTGCGACACTCCTCTTTGCACTCACCGTCCTCATCTCCATCCTCGTCGTGGCATGTCCCTGCGCTCTCGGCCTCGCAACACCGACCGCGGTTACGGTCGGCGTGGGCCGTGGGGCTGAGCTGGGGATTCTCATCAGGAACGGAGACGCGCTCGAGATTGCCGAGAAGGTCACGACCGTGGTATTCGATAAGACCGGGACGCTGACGCGGGGGAAACCGGAAGTGACCGATATTATCGCTGCCGGTGCAGAAGAGACCACGGTCCTTGCACTGGCGGCTTCCGTGGAGAAGAACTCACAGCACCCCCTGGCGGAGGCAGTAGTACGGAAAGCGGAGAAGACGGGAGTGACCGCAGACGCGGCCGAAGAGTTCGATACGTACGGCGGGAAAGGGGTATCAGCCCGGGTACACGGCGAGACCGTAATCGTTGGGAACCGGGCGATCATCAGGGACAGCGGCATTGCTGTCAACCGGGACGTGGAAGAATCCCTCTCGCGGCTCGAAAGCGAGGGAAAGACCGCCGTTCTCATCGCCGTGCAGGGCAGGATTGCAGGAGTCATCGCCATTGCCGATACCCTCAAGGAGACGACCCCTGCCGCAATAACGGCGCTGAAAGCGATGGGGATCCGGGTTGCAATGATCACGGGCGACAACCGGCGCACCGCTGACGCTGTGGCCAGGGCAGCCGGGATAGGGACTGTTGTCGCTGAGGTCCTTCCCGGTGACAAAGCCGCTGAAGTGAAAGCCCTGCAGGAAAAGGGAGAGGTCGTTGCGTTTATCGGCGATGGCATCAACGATGCCCCGGCACTCGCACAATCGGACGTTGGTATCGCCGTCGGCGGCGGTACCGACATTGCGATCGAGAGCGGGGATATTGTCCTGATCTCCGACGAGCTGACCGATGCGGTCGCGGCGATCCAGCTCTCCAGAAAGGTGATGGGCCGGATCCGGGGAAACATTTTCTGGGCCTTCGCCTACAACGCGGCGCTCATCCCCATCGCCGCCGGTGTGCTCTATCCGGGGTTTGGCATTACGTTCCGCCCGGAGTTTGCTGCATTTGCCATGGCGCTGAGCTCGGTAACCGTGATCAGCCTTTCCCTCCTGCTCAAAACGTATATACCAGAAGTGAAGAGAGTGAGATAAACGGAGGCAAAAACCATGGCAATCGACCCTATCTGCAAGATGACGGTAGATGAGAAGACCGCGAAGTTCACCAGCGAATACAAGGGGAAGAAGTATTACTTCTGTGCCCCGGGCTGCAAGAAAAAATTTGATGCCGACCCTGCGAAGTACGCCTGAGACCCTGCGAAGAGACCGTCCATTCAGACACTGACGGATCCACTAAATCTGCTTGTTTTTGAGAATAAGAACCATTTTCTGATTTTTGAGGTCCGGTATACCGCACCGGTTAAAACGTGCCGGTGCCCGCGTTCTAAAAAAAATTTCTCGCATGGCGTTTTTTTCAGGGATACCGGTAATTTTTTTACACTCCCTGCCGGACAGGGGCGATTTTAAAAAAAGAGATTATTCGATCATGATCTTCGACTTCTTCTCCAGTTTTGCCTTCTTGAGGTGTACCTCGAGGACCCCGTTCTTGAACGTCGATTTTGAGCCATCATAAGTCACCGACGAAGGGAGCGGGATGACGCGCTGGAGCGAGCCGAATCTCCGCTCGTGAAGGTAGTAACCTTCCTTCTCTTCCTTCGTCTCCTCGCGCCGTTCACAGGAGACTTTCAGTGCGTGGGAGTTGATCAGTTCGAGGGATATGTCCTTCTTTTCGATCCCGGGGATCATGTCGGCAGTTACGACAACCTCATCGTCGTGCTCGATCACGTCCACCTTCATCTCGTGGCGGAAGGGTGCCGGCATTCTCTGGCTTTCCCCGGCCGGGAGCATGGGGAGATCCGCAGGTGGAAATGCCTGCTGGAACATTGAATTCACATACTCCCGCAAATCATCGAGTTCATCAAAGATCGATCTCTGATACGGTCTTGCCATGACGAATCCTCCGATTCCTTCATTTGTCCCGGTGGCGCAGAAAGCCACCCGGTCACTTGACGGATGGTATTCCATATTGTTAAATTTTTTGGCGGTTTTTAACCATCTGCTTGGTCCGGAGCGGAAATTCCTGTCGTTACCGATCCAGTTTTCATTTCTCACCGTCATGATGACCAGCATCCTTAAATGGTACGAAAGAAATCAACCTCAACGATTGAGGTGGTTGTTCCAGTGAAAGCAGTTCATTTGCTGACGGTGCTCCTCGCGATCTCCGTTCTTGTCAATATCGGTTTTTTCGCAGCCTACAATCCTTACGAACAGGCACGGATCTCAGGTCTCGTGGCAAAAACGAGTTCCTTAAGTGCCCAGAACATGCTTCTCCAGAAACAGGTGAATGCTGACAATATCAGCCTCATGAATGCTGCCAGCCAGCTCGCTTTTTACCGTTCGCACCTGAACAGCCCCGAAGAGCAGGACGAGGGCGTTATAACCGGCATCACGAGCTCGGCATCGATGGAGGCCCCGGCAGTGAGCCAGCAGGTCGAGCTTGTACAGAACGGGCCATTCGTTACCCAGAACGTGATAACAAACGGTTCGATCATGAACATTTCGGTTGATGTCCAGCCGGGAAAGGGGCGGGTTCTTGTGGATACAACGCCTCTCATGGGGATCGTTTTCCAGGACGCGGCGAACACTGCTGTGTTTGTCGCCCAGAACAAGACCGGCAGGGACCTGAGCGGGAGTGATGT
>DATKMN010000081.1:0-3354 GCA_035541835.1 Methanoregula sp. | reverse complement strand
CTGTGCTTCGGGGCCCCGTACCTCCCCGACAATGATGTACTCCGGCCGCTGCCGCATGGCGGCACGGAGGAGGTCGAACATGGAGATGGCATTGCCGCCCTCAGTGAGCGACTCGCGGGTAACACTCGCGATCCAGTTCTCGTGATAGAGCGTAATCTCCCGGGTGTCCTCGATGCTGACTACCTTGGAGATGGGAGGAATAAAAAGCGAGACCGCATTAAGCGAGGTGGTCTTCCCGGACGCGGTCCCGCCGATAAAAAGCAGGCTCATGCCGTTTTCTATGGCAAGCCAGAAATAGGCAAGCTCATCGCTCGAGAAGGTACCGTATTCCATCAGTTCGATAGGTGAGAACGGTTCTTCCCGGAACTTTCTTATGGTAAACGACGTCCCCCGGGTGGTTACCTCGGTCCCGAGTGTCAGCTGGAGCCGGGAGCCATCCGGAAGAGTTGCGTCGAGCATCGGGGACCCTGCCGAGATGTGTTTTCCCGAACGCTGGGCCAGCGTGATTGCAAGCGAGTTCAAGACTGAAGAATCGAATGCAATGTTGGTCTTGATGTTCCGGTATTTCCGGTGGTACAGGAACAGAGGGATCTTGCTGCCGTCACAGGATATATCTTCAAGCTGGGTGTCTTTCATCAGTGCGTCAATCCGCGACCACCCGATGAAGTTCCGGATCAGGTAATATTCGATCTTGAAAAGGGCGGACCTGTCGAGAACAAGCCCGTAATCGTCCAAAAGGCTGTGCACTTTTGAAAGGAGGATCTTTTGACGGTCTTTTTTAATCTCATCCGAGGTCAGGACCAGGACATCGAGAAGATCCTCGTGAAGGCGTTCGAGCAGTTCGTACTCGAATTCAGAAAGCGGAGGTTCGAAGAGGAGATACTCGGTCTGGTTCGTCCTGCGGTTCTGGGCAATGTAGATGAGCGTCCGACCCTCCTCGATCCAGTACTGGTCGAGCAGATCATAGCCCTCGGGGAGCCCGGCGCTCACCAGGGTACCGTGCCGGGCAGGATCGTATTCCTCCTCAGGGATCTGCTTGCGGGGGGTAAAAAAACGGAAATAATACCGGTAGCTGGCTTCGCGGGTGACCGGCAAAGACGTCCCGGTATCCTCCAACGGCGGCGAAGAGACCGCCTCCGCCTTCTCTGCACCAGCCCGTGACCGGAATTCCTTAACCCTGGCAAAAAGATCCGAGATCTGCATACGCCCGCCCCCGGGGTTTCCCGCGTTCTCGTTTATAGTTCGGGAGATGCTTATATAAATAGTGTTTTGCGAAAACCCCCTGGCCCGTCTGACGTGCACGGGAGATTTTGGGATCATTCCGGGGCGGGATCGCCGCAGATCGACAGATATCTTTAAGTGTGCGCCCATGAGAGTTTCTAAAAAACAGCCACGGGCTGGATGAACGGAGTGACAGATGCAGGAAACCAGGATGCCTACCGGGATCACATCGCTCGACCCTATCCTCGATGGCGGAGTCCCCCCGGGGACCCTGACTCTCCTTATCGGGGAGATCGGGGCAGGACATTACGAATTTGTCTACAGTTCCACGGTTAATTCACTTGCCGGGCCAAAGCAGGCTCCCGCAGCCGGCACCCTGCTCCCCAAAAAGATCCTGTATATCACCTTCACCCGGCTTGAGGCAGATATCCGTCACGAGATTTTCCAGTCGTTCCAGGGGGACGCCCAGGACGGGGGGATGGAGGGACTCACCTTTGAGGACCTCTCGGATCTCTATTTTGACCGGAGCATTGTCCCCGATTCCTGGTACAGCCGCAGCGATACGCTGACCCGGCTCCAGAAACGCTCCGAGCACGCCAACATTTTCATGAGGCTGACCGAGATCTTTGCCGCAGCGGAAAAGGACTGTGTGATCATCTTAGACTCAATCACCGATATTGCCACACAGACCAACCTTCCCAACCTCTGGCCGGACCTGACCGGCTTCCTCCGGGGCCTCCAGAGGCTTTCCAAGACGAAAAACCTGACTATCTATCTCCTGCTCAGCCGGGGCATCATCGCCGACGCACAGGAGATCGAACTGGCCGATATTGCCGATGCGGTCTTTTTGTTCCGGTGGGAAGAGAGCACCGGTTCCCGCCGCCAGCGGGTGATGTACTTCGAAAAGTTCCGGGGCGTTATGCCCCACCTTGAAGAGCAGGACCTGGTGAAGTTTGCGGTCAGGATATCCACGACCGGAGGGTTTGAAGTGAGCAATATCAGGATGGTCATATGAGCGGGAACCGTGTCAGGGTGGGAATTGCCGGGCTCGATGAGATGCTTGGGGGCGGACTGCTTTCAGGGAGCATCTGCGCTGTTATCGGGACCTATGGTACCGGGAAAACAACATTCTCCCTTGAATTTATCTGGGACGGGCTCAGGCGGGGGGAGCGGGCTATCTACATCAGTCTCGAAGAGCGGGAAGAGCGGCTGATCCTGTACATGAAACAGAAAGGCTGGGACGTGGAGCCGTTCATCAACAAATCGTTCTATATCATCAAGCTCGATCCCACGGATTTCAACCTGGCAAACAACCGGATAAAAAACGAGCTCCCGAACCTGATAAACGAGGTCCAGGCCACCCGCGTTGTCATCGACCCGATCTCGCTGTTCGAGGACCTCTTTGCAAACGATGCGGAACGGCGGCGCGAGATGTTCCAGTTCATCGACGGGCTGCGGGACAAGAAATGCACCATGATGATGACGTCCGAAACGGACAGCGGCAATGTCTTTTCGAGCCGGCACGGGCTGATCGAGTACCTTGCCGACACGGTCATCCTGCTCCGCTATATCCGGTCGAGCGACCTCACCGATGTCCACCTGGCCCTTGAAGTGGTAAAGATGCGGATGTCTGCCCACTCGCGGGAGATCAAACCCTACGAGATCGAGCAGACCCAGGTAACGGTGTACTCGGAAGCGAACGTGTTCTGATCCGGGATTTTTCTCTCCGATTTTTATCCGCGAAGGAGTGTCTGTGATGCCCGGGGATTTGCACCGGGCCCTCCTTGAGATACCGCAGCATCACAGGAGATAGAGGGATACCCAACCGGGCACCATGATCAGAGCATAGCTAATCCGGCCCCGGTTTGAGCCCGGATGACCCTTCCCGGGGTACCATCGGAGCCCAATTTGGGCCCCTTTTCAAACAAAGCCCAAATAAGCCGTATTTTTGCAATCGGACGAAATAAACGGTTCACGTATACGCGTTTTTTTGGGCAGATCTCCTGCTCAACGGGTGTTTGCATGATCCCGGAAAAAGATGCTGCCAAAAAGGCCGCTATGGGCCATTAAAGAGCATTATATGGGGCTCAATTTGAGCGTATTTTGGTAAACAGGGCTTTAAAATCGGCCGGA
>DATKMN010000080.1:0-12385 GCA_035541835.1 Methanoregula sp. | reverse complement strand
CCGGAACTTCTTCACGGTTCCCGGCTCACCGTTCTCCACAAGCTGCATCAGTGTGTCGACCTGTTGCGTGATGCCGGGGTCTTTCTCGATCTCCCGGTTTGCAGCGATGTAGATGCGGGCGATATGGGCGTCCTCCTTCTCGCCCGGGTGAATTATGCTGTCAAGGTGGCCGAAGCCCCAGACCACAATGGCGATCTGCCTGCCCATGTCATTGACATAGTACTGGACCTCGAGGCTGTATCCTGCTTTCCGGAACGCCCGGGCAAGGGTATCGCCGATGATGGAGTTCCGGATGTGTCCCACATGGAGCGGTCCGTTCGGGTTGGCACTCGTATGCTCAAGTACGACCCGGACCGGCTTCTTCGGGAGCGAACCGTAACCTGCCTGCGTCGCCGCCTTTAGTACTCCGCTGACGTATGCTTTGCCGAAGATGAAGTTGATATACGGGCCTTTTGCCGTTACTGTAACACCACTATCCAGGAGTTCCTGGTTTTCCGAGAGCTGTTTCACCAGATCCTGGGCGATCGGGACAGGCGCCTTCTTCTGCTGTTTTGCGAGCGCAAATGCGACTGTTGTCGCGAGATCGGCATGCTCCCCGCCGTCCGATACCATGACATCGGCAAGGCCGGTCGTCTCTTTCAGTACCCGCTCAAGGGTCTCCCGTGCTTCGAGAAACATTTATACTCCCGTCCTGTACCGCAGGATCGCGGCGATCCCGCCGAATGCCGAAAAGAGGATGGAACCCTCTTCAAAGTCATCGGAGATGATCTCGACCTTCGCACTGCTCAGGTCTGCGATCTTCGTGAGCTCGTCGACAATGTCGATCTCTTCTTCAAGCACGAGCGGCGACGTGCATTTCGGGCAGTTCCCGAGGGGGATATCCCGTACGGTCTTTCCCGGCTCAATGCTGACGGTCTTCTCTTCCGTGTGGTCGCCGTTCTGGCACTTGATCTTCAGCCGGGACTTCCGGAGTTTTCCTGAAAGGAGGAGGGTATCGACCGCCCCGATCTCGAGGTTGTGGCGTATGCTCTCCTCGCCATATGCGGCGAGGCCGTCGTCCTTGACGAGTTCTTTCAAGAACTTGTCCATGAATGCCTTCTCCTTGATGACCGTCATCCCTTTCAGGGCGTCCTTGGCCGCGTCCACGAGCTCAGAGAGGCCGTCCTCGTTTGTGTACGCGACATCAAAGAGGCCGATGATCCGCTTCTGGATCTCGTGGTGGAGGAAGCTGCCTGCCTCGAACTCTTCCTTGGTGGGGCTCGGGCCGCCGATGAGCACGCCCTTGAACCGCTCGAAGAAGTCTTTCTCGGCAAGGAAGATGGCGCTCGACCGCTCGCCGACCTTGGTGTAAAACTCGTTGATGGCGATCTCCCTGAGGCGCCCGAACCGGGCTGCCGACTGGCCGCCTTTGCGCATCTTGCCCGGGACGGTCGAGGTCGAACCGCCCACCGGTTCGATCCGGTTGCCCCGCAGGAAGCCCCAGTAAGCCTCGCGCCGGTCGAGGACGAGGAGGCCGTAGACCGTCTTCTCCTCGAGCATCTGCTTCAGTGGTTCGAGCTCGAACTTGGAACTGCACCGGTACATGTAAAGGTTGAGCGGCTCGGGGGGCTCGATGATCGTGCACTGGAGATCGGTCCGGTCGCCATAGGTCTGGATGGTTCCGCAGAAGACCGCCATGCCGTTTGCCGGGGGCCGCTTGTAGTACTTCAGCCGGGAGAGGATGGAGGAGATGGCACTCTGGACATTGGTCTTGGTCTGCTTGCTCTTGATGTTCGCGCACTGGCCGAACTCGTCCTTGAGCTGCCCGGTCACATCATAGATCTGTTTGTCGGGAGGGATGTAGAGGGTGATGAGCTCCGTCCCGCTCCCCTCGCCCGATTCGAGTTTCTCGAGCGTCTTTTTGAACTCGTAGCGCCTGCGCGCCTCGTCCATCTCCACTTCTTCTGTCATCTGCGAAAAGTCCATCCTTAGAAAGCTATAACCTGTTTATCCCCCGCTGCCATAAATTTGCGCCCATTGACCAATGATAAGGTTGTCGACGCTGGCATCGATGCCATGCCCCCCGGGGAATTCCGTGAACGTCTTTGGTTCGGATGCCTCAGCAAAGAGCGCCTGGCCCTGGGCAAACGGGATGATGGGGTCCGTTCGGGAGTGGAACATCCAGACAGGCCGCGGCGAGAGCCGGGACAGGTATGTGCCGGGTTCGATCGAAGTTGCAAACCGGATGGGATCGCCCGTGTATCCCTGCTGGACCGCGGAGCTGAGGACTCCCCAGTCAGAGGTGGATACCCCGATATATCCGGCAAACTTCTTGTCCGTTCCGGCTGCAACCGCCGCGTACCTGCCACCGTTGCTCGACCCGATCGCGTACACCGGAACGCCGAACCTGTCCGCGAGGAGCTGGCGGGCAGACGAGAGGTCGCAGACCGTAAGGTAGTACTCAGGCCAGGCACCGTTCTCGAATGCGCTGAAGTCCAGCTGGGGGTTGAACGGATACCCGGGGGTCTCCCCGCCATTGCCCCGGGTATCGACAAAGAGGAATGCGAACCCCGCTGCGGAGAGCCGGACCATCCGGTCTTCGTGGCCCGAGAGTTTCTCACCGGCGCCGGGCGCGTATACGAGCACCGCCTTCGGGTGTTGCGGGGCTGCGAGATACGTGACGACATCGCCGTCGAAGGTGTGCAGAACGATCTTCGTCTTGGTATAGGTCTCGTTCGTGAAGAGGACCTGCTCGGTGGTCGTAACGGGCCCGCAGGTCACGGCGAGGACCCCGTCGCTGCTGACGGTGTAGGACGGTTTTGCCGCGGGAGCGGTGCATCCTGCGGCTACTGCAAGCAGGATGAGTACGCAGAGCAGTGCCCCCCCGGCAGCGATTGCGTTACGCATCGTGGCACCCCCGACAAAGGTGGATAAGGCAGATGGTCTTTGCGTCCACGATCGTCCCGTCCAGGATCATCGTGTCGAGGTCCCGGAGCGCTGCGTCGAAGACTTCGATCTCTTCGTCTTCGTCCTTGGAGAACTCCGATGACGGGGAGAGGTCGCGGGCCTCGAAGAGGAAGATCCGCTCGTCAGTAAACCCCGGCGTGGTGTAGATGAACCCGCGGGGGATCATGGTCCGCGCTGCAAACCCGGTCTCCTCGATCAGCTCGCGGCGGGCCGTCCCGATCGGCTCCTCTCCCTCCTCCATCGTCCCGGCCGGGGCCTCGACAATGTCCTTCCCGACTGCGTACCGGAACTGCCTCAGGAGCTTGCACCGGTCCCCGTCGATGGGGAGGATAGCGACTGCGTTGCCCGGGTGAACGATCACCTTCTCACGCTCCCGTCCGCCCGGCATCCGGATGGCGCGGGATTCGATCCAGAGGCGGCGGCCCCGGTAGATCTCCATTTTTGTGACCTCAGGAAATAAAATCCGGTTAGCGTTTGTCGTACCAGATTGAATTTCTTTGGGGTTCGCCGGCATTCGGGCCGATATGAAATCCACTGGTCAGTGGCAGGACCGGGCATTGCCGGCCGCGCAAAGGACGTATGATCCCATACCATGAACCGGTCGTGGTGCGGAGCTCCGGCACACCCAGGGCCCGGCTGGTGCAATTGCTCGGAGCATCCGGGTGCAATGCCAGGACCGTTCCGCACCAGTTCCGGCCCGGGACTTAAGCGCGATCAAAAAATTTCAAACGCGGTGAACAGGTACGATTCAAAATTTTCAAACGCAGTGAGTGGGTGCGATTTAAAATTTTCAAACGCGATCGTACGGCCGGGCCACGGGCGGATTCCGCCGGTGCGTCCCTTGTTTCCACTGGAGATTTTTCGTTCGATCGATCGCGGAGAGCAGGTGCGATTGAAAATTTTCAAACGCGGGTAAGAGGTGCGATCGAAAAATTTCAATCGCGATCGGTGGGTGCGATCGTGAAAAGTTAAACAGGTTTGCCGCACCGGTAGAGCGCCGCGTTGGAATAATTATATACAACGACGCGGAACCTTCCTTCGCTGACAGGCTGTTCATCCCAGTAATACGCCGGACCCGGCAATGTCTCATACGTGAAATGAGCTGATGAGATAAAAGCCGGGCTGTCACTCCTGAAAAAACCTGTGGGAGAAGGGCGGGACAACCCCGGCTTGGATAAAAACCGGTATTCGTCAGTGAGCCAGAGTCCGCATATTTTTCCGGCAATCCGTTCCAGCCTCTACTTCACGCCGATTACCTTGTGCAGCTGGACCTGGAACCTCACCGGGAGGTTGTTATCGAGGATAAACCCGGCGATCTTCCCGTAATCAGTGCCATAGACCGGCGTAATAAAAATCTCTCCTGCGATGCGGTGATGCCCGATGATCTCCGCTGCATACCTGCAGTCCTCTTCATCCTTGACGACAAACTTGACGCTGTCTCGGGAGCGGATCGCCGAAAGGAGCGTGAGGTCGCTCTCCTCCCCGGACGACGGGCACTTCACGTCCATGCAGATGGACGCATACTGCTGCAGGCAGGCAAACCCGATCGTGCCGTTCGTCTCGATATCGATCTCCACCCCGCGCCGGGAGAGAGAGGGGAGGAGTCGTTCCAGTTCCTCAGCCTGAAGGAGCGGTTCTCCGCCAGTGATGCAGACGAGTTTTGGGTTTTTCCGCCAGACCTGCTCGAGGATGACATCGTCTGTCATCTCCCGCCCGCCGTCCCGGGCGTACTCAGTGTCGCACCACCGGCAGTGGAGGTTGCACCCGGCGAGCCTGATGAATAGGCAGGCCTTCCCCTGGTTCCTTCCCTCTCCCTGGAGGCTGTAAAAGATCTCGGTGATTTTCATCCGGTGATCTCGGCAAACGCGTTGGGTGATTCCCAGACCCGTATCTTCGGGACCGAGGCGACAATAGCGTGCGACTTGCAGTATTCGAGGATTTCATCCCGGATCAGGACCGCCATGAGTTCGCTCGTCGGGTCGCCAGGAGTAGTTATCACGTGCTGGAACTTCTGGATGCACGGGACCATAGGGTCGTCCTGGTTGAGGATGATCTGGTGGTCGAACTTTCCGATGATCTCCTTAAGGACCACATAGTCGACCAGGATACCGGTCGTCGCGTCGGGCTCCCCTTCGACCCACACCTCAATTTTCCAGCGGTGGCCATGGAGGTTGGCGCACTTGCCCTTATAGTGGAGCAGCCGGTGGCTCGCATCGATCTGCACCTCTTTATAGATCCCGACTTTCATCGCATACTATTGGCCGGATCAGGATATAATATTATGATGATCCGGGGATAATAGTATAAGACAGGCAGGTGGACTGCCACAATTTATAAATTGACAACCCGCGATTGTATATATCTCAGTGTGGGTTATCGATAACCACAAAAATCATCAGAATGAGGCATTTTAATGGGACAGGGTAAATTTGCGGCCAGAAAACTGGTTCGGGACTCAAATAAGTTCCGGTGGGCGGACAAGAACTACGCACGCCGTGAACTCAATCTCGATGTGAAGTCTGACCCGTGCGAGGGGGCTCCACAGGCGAGAGGTATCGTGCTGGAGAAGATCGGTGTCGAGGCAAAACAGCCAAACTCCGCGATCCGTAAGTGCGTGCGGGTGCAGCTGATCAAGAACGGGCGCCAGGTCACTGCGTTTGCGGTTGGCGACGGTGCAATCAATTTCATCGATGAGCACGACGAAGTTGAGATCGAGGGCATCGGCGGCCGTCTCGGCCGGTCCATGGGAGATATCCCCGGGGTCCGGTACGTGGTCACCAAGGTGAATAACGTCTGCCTCCACGAGATGGTAATCGGCAGGAAGGAGAAACCGCGCAGGTAATTATCATGGCAGAAACAGAAGCAGCGACAGCAGGGCAGAAACTCCTGTTCAACAAGTGGGATGCGACCGAGGTCAAGGTCACCGATCCCGGCCTCATGCGCTACGTGACGCTCACCGCCCAGATTATCCCCCACACCTGCGGTAAGTTCTCCCGCCAGGAATTCGGCAAGAGCAACATGATGATCGTCGAGCGGCTGATCAACCGCCTGATGCAGACCGAGAATAATACCGGTAAGAAGCAGCTGGCAATCCGGATCGTGCGGGATGCATTCGAGATCGTCAACAAGAAGACCAAGCGCAACCCCATCGAGGTCCTTGTCGAGGCAATCGCAAACTCCGGTCCCCGTGAAGAGACCGTCCGGCTGAAATACGGGGGCATCAACGTCCCCAAGTCGGTAGATACCGCCCCTCTCCGCAGGGTTGATACCGCCATCGGCTTCCTTGCGGAAGCAACCCTGAAGGGGTCCAGCACCAGCAAGAAGAGCGCAAGTGCGGTCCTTGCCGATGAGATCATCGCCGCCTCGAAGGGCGACATGAAGTGCTACTCGGTAGGGAAAAAGGAAGAACGCGAGCGCATTGCAAAATCCGCCCGTTAAACATCTTTTTTTGAGGTTATTTTCATGGTCCGCGGCAAAAAATCAGTCGAGCGCGTAACTGAGCTCATGAAGGATCCGAAGCATATTCGGAATATCGGTATTGTGGCACACATCGACCACGGCAAGACGACCCTCTCCGACAACCTGCTGGCAGGCGCCGGCATAATCTCCGAAGAACTTGCCGGCAAGCAGCTCTTCATGGACTCGGATGCCGAAGAGCAGGCCCGTGGTATCACCATCGACGCGTCCAACGTCTCAATGGTACATGAGTACGAGGGGCAGGATTACCTGATCAACATGATCGATACTCCCGGCCATGTCGACTTTGGTGGCGACGTTACCCGTGCGATGCGGGCGGTCGACGGTGCAGTCGTTCTCGTCGATGCCGTAGAAGGCACGATGCCCCAGACCGAGACCGTGCTCCGGCAGGCCTTAAAAGAGCAGGTCCGTCCCGTCCTGTTCATCAACAAGGTCGACCGGCTCATTAACGAGTTGAAGGTCGACGAGATGGAGATGCAGATCCGGCTCGGTAAGGTCATCGACAAGGTCAACAAGCTTATCAAAGGTATGAACGAGGAGGCCTACAACAATGGCTGGAAACTCGACGCCGCAAAGGGAACCGTCGCCTTCGGCTCTGCGCTCTATAACTGGGCAGTCTCCGCGCCGTTCATGCAGAAGAGCGGGATCTCATTCAAGATTGTATACGAAAAGTGCCGGGCAGGGGACATGAAATACCTCGCCAAGAACAGCCCCCTCTCAGAAGTCCTCCTCGATATCGTGGTCCGTCAGCTCCCGAACCCGCTTGAAGCCCAGCCCCGCCGTGTCAACGTTATCTGGCACGGCGACAAGACCACAAAGGAAGGCCAGGCCATGCTCGCGTGCGATGCGAAAGGTCCGGTTGCCATGATGGTTACGGATATCTCGTTCGATCCCCATGCGGGCGAAGTCGCTACCGGGCGACTCTTCTCAGGCAGCCTGAAGCGCGGCGACGGGCTCTATGTCATGGGTTCTGCCAAGAAGGAGAACCGCCTCCAGCAGGTCGGTATCTTCATGGGCCCCAAGCGCGTCGAAGTCGAGGAGATCGTTGCAGGGAATATTGCAGCGGTCACCGGGCTTAAGGACGCGATCGTCGGCTCGACCGTCACCTCGCTCATGGAGATGACTCCGTTTGAGTCCCTCAAGCACTACTCGGAACCGGTCATGACCGTTGCGGTCGAAGCAAAGAACATGAAAGACCTCCCCAAGCTCGTTGAAGTGCTCCGGCAGGTGGCCAAGGAAGACCCCACGCTCGGCATAGCCATTAATGAGGAGACCGGCGAGCACCTCATCTCCGGTATGGGAGAACTGCACCTCGAGATCGTTACCGGCCGTATCAAGCGCGACAAGGGTGTGGAGATTGTCACTTCCGAGCCGATTGTGGTTTACCGGGAGACCGTTACCGGCAGGGTGGAAAATGTGGAAGGAAAATCCCCCAACCGGCACAACCGCTTCTACTTTACTCTCGAACCCCTCTCCGATGAGATCGTCGACCTGATCAAGAAAGGCGAGGTCTCGATGAACCAGCAGGCAATCGAGCGCCGTGACGTACTCGTAAAGGCGGGTATGGACAAGGACGACGCCAAGAGTGTCAAGGACATCAAGGGCACCAACATGCTCATCGACAGGACCAAGGGTATCCAGTACCTCAATGAAACAATGGAACTGATCATCGAAGGTATTCACGAAGCACTCGCCGGAGGCCCGCTCGCTGATGAGCCCGTGCAGAACCTCAAGATGACCCTCACCGATGTCAAGCTCCACGAGGATGCGATCCACCGCGGTCCTGCACAGGTCATCCCTGCTGTCCGTGGCGCCATCAAGGGAGGCATGCTGATTGCCGGCGATTCACTCCTCGAGCCGGTCCAGAAGATCCAGATCACCGTTCCGATGGACCAGATGGGTGCCGCGACCTCCCAGATCCAGGGAAGGCGCGGCCAGGTCTTCGACATGGCGAGCGAAGGCGACACCATAACGGTCGTCGGAAAGGCCCCGGTCGCCGAGCTCTTCGGGTTCGCCGGGGACATCCGGTCCGCCACGGAGGGCCGGGCCATGTGGAACACCGAGTTCGGAGGATTCGAACTTGTCCCGAACAATATGGTCAAGGAAGTAGTCGTCGGCATCCGCAAGCGCAAGGGCCTGAAAGAACAGATGCCTACTCCGAACGATTACCTGGCAGTATAGATTTTTCCCCTTTTCCCGGCTCCTTTTTTCCAACCTGTCCCTCGAAAAAGGAGCGGTGGTTTTTGCCGAACACTACCAATGATTCGGTCATGCATCTCAACAAATCTACGGTGGGGACTCCTTTTCTTGCACCCTGTACTTCCCATTTCGAAGCAGGAACAGGCCGTATACCACAAAAACCACGCCGAAAAAGACCGAGGTAAAAAGCGACTGGGCCGACTGCGCTTTCACGTCAATCCCGCCAAGAACGATAAGTGAGCAGAAATCGAAGAGGGCGTGCAGCCCGACCAGGGGCCAGATGCTCCCGGTACGGAGCCGGATCGCGGCGAAGGTTATCCCGATGCCGAAAGCCGTGACGCTGTCGGCAACGGCAAACGCCGGGTTCCAGATCCCGCCGACAATGTTCAGGAGGTGGGGGGCGGCAAAGAATAATGAACTCATAAAAACCGCCGGAATCGTGCCGGTCGGCAGAAGCGTGGTAAAGATGAGGCCGCGGAATACGGTCTCTTCCGCAAACCCGACCAGGAGCGTGAGGCCGGCAAACGCGAGAACTGCGAGAGGTGCGGTGACCCGGATACCCTCGCCGAGTGAGAGAAGGGCAACGGCGGCCGGCAGGATAAGCAGGGGGAGGTATTCCCGCCGGATCCCTGTTGTATATCCCGCTCTTCCCCACCATCCGAACCGGGCCAGCAGGAAGATCCCGATGGCGGCAAAGAGGAACTCTTCAAGAGCGAGCTGCACGAGGTTTCCCATCACAACCAGGACATTGAGTACGCCGGTCGCAAGGACCACGAACACGATGGCCAGCAGAATCCCGGCAACAGTACGATAGGGGTGTTCTGCGGGGTAACCGGAAAGCGTCATGGCATGCCGGTCTCACATCTGCTCTGAACAGTAAGGAACATTTCGGCAGAGAGGAAAGATTTTCCACCTGCAGTCCCGAACCGAAATGGTAAAACTCTTCAGCATCCCAGCTTGTATTCATGGACGGCGGGAAAAAGTGCAAGATCGTGGTCTTCGGGGCTTTCGGGGCCGGGAAGACCACGCTCATCAGGACGCTCGATCCGGCATCGAAGCACGTCGAGGCACCGTGTGCCGGGGGAACGACAACGGTCGCCCTGGATTTCGGTCATGTGCAGCTCGACGGGTGCGAAGTCCACATCTACGGCACTCCCGGGCAGGAACGGTTTGAGTTTGCGCGGGAGATCATCGGGAAAGGGATGGACGGGGCGATCCTCCTCGTGGACGCGACAGCTCCTGTGGGAAGTTTCACGCACCATGTCTTCGACTCGCTCACCGCAGCCCGGGTGCCGTTTGTGATCTTCCTGAACCGGTACGACTCGGTCGGAGCAAAGGCCGGAACGGTCAGGGAACAGTTCCCATCAACACCGGTATGGAATACCTCTGCGCTCGACAGGCAGCAGTCGCTCGAGCTTCTTGGAAGATTTGTCGGTACGCTCGTACTGAGCCCGGGCGGACACTGCCATCACCACTGACATTGGTGGCGGGATTTTTTTTACTGCCTGTCCGGATTACAGAAAAAAACATAATCGGTATCCCAATACTTCCCGGCCGGATTATTGAATGGATACCATGCCGGGGTATTTTCCCGGGGTATACCGGATATAGCGTGACCGGTAGGTGAAAGGTTCCGTGTCCGGAAATTTGTGCTTTTCTGCTGCAACTAAAAAAAAAAGTCCTGTCAGGCCATGACTGCCTTAAGGATCGTTACCTTCTGAAGAGGTTTGTCACCCGGGCCGGTCTTTGTCTTAGCTATCTTGTCGACGACGTCCATTCCCTCAACCACTTTTCCGAAGACCGGGTGTTTGGCGTCGAGGAAGTTGTTGTTGACCAGGTTGATAAAAAACTGGGACCCCCCGGTATTCGGCCCCGCGTTTGCCATCGATAGGGTCCCGCGGTCATTCCGGTTATGGCCGGTGAACTCGTCCTGAATCGCGTAGCCCGGGCCGCCCATGCCGGTACCGGTGGGGTCGCCGCCCTGTATCATGAACCCGCTGATGACCCGGTGAAAGATAACGCCATCGTAGTAGCCTTTCTTTACCAGCGTCTCAAAATTGCCAGCCGTGACCGGCATCTCCGGATCGAGCTCGATCACGATAACGCCCATCGAAGTCTCGAGCCGGACACGTTTCCTGGTCTGGTCTTGTGAAGCCATTTCAATCCCTAGTGTATAGTGCTTCCCGTCTTATTGTGTATTGCGGGCAGGATCCAGAGCATTACACCGGATTCGGGATGAACGAAAGGGTAGTCATTTTTCTTAGTCTGCCGTACGAACAGAAAACAAAGAAAAAAATGTTACAGTACCTCGGCCCGGATGATCGTGACGGGCTCGAGGGGGCGGTCGTTTGGCGGGCCGGTAGTCCTTTCTCGCGCGATTGCGTCGACCACGTCCATACCCTGGATGACCGAGCCGAATACCGGGTAATTGCTGTCAAAACCGGGACGGCCGCTGTTATCGGCGAGATTAATGAAAAACTGCGATCCACCGGTATCCGGCCCTGCATTGGCCATCGCTACCGACCCCCGGACATTATGGTTATGGCTGGTGAACTCATCCCTTATTGTGTAGCCGGGCCCCCCGGTGCCCGTGCCGGTTGGATCTCCCCCCTGAATGACAAAGCCCGGGATGACCCGGTGAAAGATGACGCCGTTGTAGAATCCTTTTCTGACAAGCGATTCGAAGTTGCCGGCCGTGACCGGCATCTCAGGGTCAAGTGCGATAGTGATATTCCCCGCTGTCGTTTCCATGAGGACCAGATCCCGGGAAACTGCGGGTGAGTGGGAAGATTGTGATATAGTCTGTTGCGCTACAGCATTCTGGGCAGCCGGCTGGGTGCAGCCAACAACTGCAAGGAGGGCTGCAATAAAAAGTACGAATAGTACGAAGGCTTTCCGCCGCATGGATATCCGGATTGGACTGCTGGGAAAAAAGATTTTGTGAACCTGGATCAGGATCAGGGTCTTTTTCCGAATGATTCCTCGAGATCCCTGATTCTTGCCCCGAGCACTCCGATAGCACCCACGGCGATGATCATAGATATAATCCCGGTGACGAGAATGAGCCCGCCCCGGGTAGTGTAGCTGGTATAGTCAGCCGCAGTGAGATCGATCGCCAGTATCGCGGTCGTATTGCCATACGAGCTGTTCGGTAAATCGTCTATCGGCGCATATGCGGTCATGAATGATCCGTACTTTGTGGTGTACGGCTTTGCAGATGTGGTAGGACCCGACAAGGCGTTGATGATGTCCTCCCGGGGGGCTGTAGAGATCTCTCCTATCTTTGCCGAACCCTGCGGGTCGAGAGGATAGAGATCGTCGACCACGAAGGTTATGGTCTGATCCTTGTTCACTTTCAGGACGTACGCGTTGAGGATGTGGTCATCCATACTGCGCATGTTCCGGAGCTGCTGAGCGATTGCAAGATACCGGGGGCTCGTCTCGTCCCCGGGCTGTAGTCTCTGGAGATCACTTGCGTTCACCTGGGTAGCCATGACGCTGACTGTGGACTCCATCCCTCGTCTGACTGCGTCACTGATGGCACTGTTCTCTGCATCATAGGCAGCAATCGTCAGGCAGCCGATGATCAGGATAGCCGCGATCGAATACAGTAACAGATTTTGCGATATCTTCATTCCGGTCATTTCAGGATCGCCTCCTCGTAATTGAAACCAACGCTGCCAGCGCCGCGAGTCCTCCAATTGTTGTCACTGTGAGCAGCGGGGAGGCGGGTGTCGGGGTAGGTGCCGGCTGCATGCTGATG
>DATKMN010000079.1:0-5221 GCA_035541835.1 Methanoregula sp. | reverse complement strand
GGGGATATGCTCATGATGCCGGGAGCAGATACCTGGCTCGATCCGATACAGGCTTCCGCCCTGCAGGCAGCAGGCCGGTTGCTTGATGGTGGAATACGTGTTGCCGCTATCTGCGGGGCGACGCTCGGCCTCGCGAACGCCGGCCTGCTGGACAATCGTCCTCATACGAGTAACGATCCAGCGGCCCTGAAAATGTTCTGCCCGAACTACCGGGGCGAGGCAAATTACGTGAACGAACCGGCAGTGACTGATGGTAATCTCATCACTGCAAGCGGACTTGCACCGGTGGAGTTCGCGTACCATGTATTCCGGAGTCTGGATGTGATGGCACCGGAAACGCTCGAAGCATGGCACGGACTTTTTACTACCCGGCGGCCGGAATATTTCTATGCCCTGATGGGCTCCCTGACGCATCATTAGGGAATCCTGAACGTGCCCGGTGGTGCGGACCCATCCTATCAGGATGAGCGGACCCGGAACCGGATTGGGAATGGAGCCGTCGTCAATCGACGGAACCGGGACTGAGATTGACGGGGAAATTTCTTCCCCCCCTTCTTTGCTGCAATGATGGCAGGTAACCCCTGCTGAAGCGCGATTGGGATAAGGAATTCTATTTGGGGGGCGCTCCCGGAGGTAATTTTTGCTGGGAGAGCGGGGTTCCGCCAACACCGATAGCGTCAAGCGGATACTCCCGTACGTACACAAAAAATGCGGGCGGCGGAAGTTTCGTGATCTCCGACGCAGTTTTTGTCAGTTTTTCGATCAGTTCTGCTTTTACTTCTGGACTTACATTCCAAAGATCAATTGTAATTACCGGCATTGTCGTACCTCAGTTTTTTCATTTCCCGAATAATTCACTAACGTCCTGCAGGTATTCCCGGATGGGAAGATGCTGCGGACACTTGTCCTCGCACTCCCCGCACTGGACACAGCCGGAGGCAAACCCCGGCACTCCTCCGGAGAACGACCCGTTGAGGGCCCAGAGGTACACGCCGGTCGCTTTCTCCCGTGCATCGTAGGTGTACGCCTGGTTGTAATACATGAAGCACGAGGGGATGTCGACGCCGTTTTCGCACGGCATGCAGTAGCGGCAGCCGGTGCACGGGATCTTTACCCGGGAGGCAAACGTTTCCCGCATCGATTTGACAACCGCAAGCTCATCGGCAGAGAGAGAATCCGGCAGGCCCTGTGCTGCACAGGCCAGGTTCTCTTTCACCTGTTCCATGGCATTCATGCCGGAGAGGACGACCGTGACTTCCGGGTGGTTCCAGACCCAGCGGAGTCCCCATTCCGACGGGGTGCGCCTGACCGGGGCATTTTGGATATACCGGCGGACCGCAGGGACGTCCCCCGAGAGGAGGCCGCCCCGGAGCGGTTCCATGATGACGATGCCAAGGCCCCGCTCCGCTGCATACTCAAGCCCCTGGGTGCCTGCCTGGTACTGTTCGTCCACGTAGTTGTACTGGATCTGGGCAAAGGTCCACTCGTAAGCGTCGACAATCTCCTGAAAGACCGGGAACTGGTCGTGGAAGGAGAATGCAGGGTACCGGATCCGGCCGTCCGCACGGGCGCTGTCGAGGAATTCAAGTACTCCCAGCCGGGAGAGGTTCTCCCACGTTTCGGTGCCAAGGCCGTGGAGGAGATAGAAATCGATATGGTCCGTGCCGAGCTTTGCGAGCTGTTCGTCCAGGTAATGGTCCATATCCTCCCTGCCGGTGACGAGCCAGCTCGGGAGCTTGGTAGCGAGAAAGACCCGGTCGCGGTACCCGCCCTCCAGCGCCTTCCCGACGACAACCTCGCTCTCCCCGTTGTGGTACGGCCAGGCCGTATCGATATAATTTACCCCGCCATCGATGGCGGTGCGGATCAGATCGGTTGCCTCTGGCACATCGATCTTTCCTCCCGCCTGCTGACCCGCCTCGGGCGGCAGGCGCATGCACCCGAAACCGAGGATCGAGAGATCGTGCCTGCACCGTGGGAACTTCCTGTACAGCATTTCTCAACAGTTCTCCAGATTTTTAGAAGATCTCGCGGAGATAAATAGGAATCAGGGACAAAAATGTCAGCAAGCCAGGGAAATAATGTCTGAAAACACGGCCGGCACAACAGCCGGTTCCGGCTAAAGGGAAAGACCCGGTTACCCGCTCTCGTTGATCTGATCGGCCAGTTCCTCGCTCGCCCAGTCTTTCAGGGACGCGAGGATAGGGATGACAGACTGGCCCAGCGCCGTCAGGGCATACTCGACGCGGGGGGGCATGCCGGGATACTCCGTGCGGGAGACCAGGCGATCTGCTTCAAGGGCCCGGAGCTGCCGGGTGAGCATCTTCTGTGAGATCGCCGGCAGTTTTTCCTGGATTGCCCCGAAACGGAGCGGGGCGTCCTTGATCTTCCAGAGGATGTGCGGTTTCCATTTCCCGCCGATCACGTCCATTGCCGCCTCGATCGAACAGACGTACATCCGTTTTTTTGCCATATACCGGTATTCCGGGCGCCGATACGTTAACTGTTCCGTTTTATTTTTCCTTGTCCGGGTTTTTGGGAAGAACCGGGCCAGACTTCCGGAATGTTGTGAACTTCTGGACCCGGTAGTTCCGGGACCGAAGTTCGGCAGCCCGGTCGAGCCCAGGCCCGGATCCAGTACCGGCCCGTTGCCAAAATGACTGGGAATGAGGCCCGTGCCGGAAAATTCCTGACGGAAAAAAAAATTACAGGAAAATTCCCGGCTCTCACGCAATCGTCATACCGATCGCGAGCGGCTTCCCGTCCCGGTCGATCTCGATGAGCCCGGCAGCCGTTACGATAAAGAACCGCCATGTCCCGTGCTTCGACCGGAGCCAGAGCTCGGCCGAGACGGCCGCGTCCCGTGCGATGATCCGGAGCTGTGCGATCTCATCCGTGAAGTCATCTGCAATTTCGCTCGCCGCGCCGAAGATCCGTGCAGCGAACATCACCCGGATGAACGCGATCGGGAGCTTCGAGACGATCGAGAGATCGTAGATCCGCTCGGGGCCGAGGCCCGCGAGCTGGACTACGCCGCGGAGCTGTGCGATCGGGATCGCTTCGGCGAGCGCCCGGTGGGGGCGGGGGCCGCGGGTCACCGGTGACGCCTCCGGGAATTTTTTGTAGTGGTTGCCGGGATCTGTGCCGGCTGGTTTCTGGATTTTTTCATGTGGTGTTACCTCCTTGCTTTGTAGTGTCGCGGGGCCCTTTGACAGAACAGGATTAGCTGTGGGTATATAAGCGCTTGTATGAATAAAATAAAAAATACGAAAACGAGAGATTTTGGTGGCGATTGGGAGCGAACGGAGCGGGATACATTGAGATTGAAAGGCGCAAAAATGGGGTACTGAAGTGGGTTCACCGGCGAGACCTATTCCGGAGGCTCGTTACAGGATCACGCATCCGGCCGATCGGTTTTCGGTCTATGATCGGTCCGGAATATGGGCTCCGGAAAAATCACCCCCAAGGGTACCCACCAGCAAAACTTCAGCCCTCCCCCACCCCCTGGTCATCATCACGGGCGTCCCGGGGCAGGGGAAACCGGCGCTCGCTCATCGACACACTCTGCGCCGAAGGCCAGCGGCGGTACGCCGGATCGCTCTCCACCACTGACATAAGCAATACTTATATGACTCCCGGGCGGTATCGTTGAATGAGAACGACCAGGCGCTATGTACCGTATCCTTTACGTTGACGACGAGCCCGCCCTGCTCGAGATAAGCAGGCTCTTCCTTGAGAGGAGCGGCGAGTTCAGCGTCGCGACCGTCACCTCCGCTGCCGAGGCAATCAGGCTGCTGGCTGAAGAGAAGTACGATGCCATCATCTCGGACTACCAGATGCCGGAAATGGACGGGATCGAATTCCTCAGGCACGTCAGGGCCGGCGGCAGCACGATCCCGTTCGTCATCTTCACCGGCCGAGGCCGCGAGGAGATCGTCATCCAGGCGCTGAACGAGGGCGCGGACTTTTATATCCAGAAGGGAGGCGACCCGGTACCGCAGTTTGCGGAGCTTGCCCACAAGGTCCGGCAGGCAGTCCAGCAGAGGCGCGCCGAGACGAGCATCCGGGACCACGAGCGGCGGGAGGCCGACATCATCAATTTCCTGCCCGATGCCACGTTTGCCATCGACCGGTCCGGCCGCATCATCGCGTGGAACCGGGCCATCGAGGAGATGACGGGTTTTCCGGCAGCCGACATGCTCGGGAAGGGGGATTACGAGTACGCAATCCCGTTCTACGGGCAAAGGCAGCCGATCCTCATCGACCTGATCTACGAATCCGACGAGGTCATCGCGAAGAACTATGCCCATATCGTTCACGAAAAGGATACCCTGATCGCCGATACGACCCTGCCGCACCCGAAGGGAGTGCCCGCCATCCTCATGGGAAAGGCGGGCCCTCTCTACAACCAGCAGGGCGAGATCGTCGGTGCCATCGAGTCGATCCGCGACATCACGGAGATGAAATCCGCAGAAGAGAGCCTCCGCGAGAGCGAAGGACGGTTCGCCGCTTTCATGGACCACCTCCCGGTTACGGCGTTCATCAAGGACGAGCGGTCTACCAACCTGTACGTCAACCGGCACATGGTGGAAATCTTCGGAGAGCATGACTGGATCGGCAAGTCAGTCTTCGAGCAGTTCCCGAAGGAAGCCGCTGAAAAGATGGTCGAGGATGACCGGAAGACAATCCGGGAAGGGTACCGGAAGGCAACCGAATACCTGACTGATAAAAACGGCCGCAAACGGACCTATGAGACCCATAAATTCCGGATCGATCGCGGGGACAAACCCCCGCTTATCGGCGGGTTTGCGATCGATATCTCCGAGCAGAAAGAGGCAGAGCAGGCCCTCAACAAGAGCGAGCTCCGGTTCCGCGAGCTCGCAGACCTTTTGCCCCAGATCGTCTATGAAGCAGATACCGCGGGGAAGCTGACGTACGCAAACCGGATAGCGTTCGAGCAGTTCGGGTATTCTGAAGAAGAATTCCGGGAAGGGCTCAGTGTTCTCCAGATGGTTGCACCAGAGGATCGCGAACGGGAAGCAGTGGCGTTCCGCGACATGGTAGCGGGCAAGAAACGGCCGGGACCTGCGGATGAATTCCTGGCCATACGGAAAGACGGCAGTATCTTTCCCGTCTCCATCTCGTCGTCACCGGTGCTCGTGGAGGGCAGGATTGCCGGCCTCCGGGGGATCCTCGTTGACATCACAGAACGGAAGCAGGC
>DATKMN010000078.1:0-15345 GCA_035541835.1 Methanoregula sp. | reverse complement strand
GCCGGGCTCGGCTTCGCGTTCCTTGATACCGGCATCGTGCTCCCGGCTATCACCATCGGGGTCATCGCCGCAGTTTTTGCCGTAGCAGGGGTTTTCCTCGGGACGAAGCTCGAGACGATCCTCGGGAACCGGATCGAGATCCCCGGCGGGTTGATCCTCATCGCGATCGGGATCAGGATCCTTGCCGGGTTCTGATGGGTATGCTCTGAGGAGATCCTTCTGTTTTGTTCCGGAGGAGAAATTGCGAGAGTGACCCCCTCTCTCCCCCAAAGGGGGAGGCAACCCAAGGGGGCAAGCCCCCTTGACCCCATTTCCGATTAAAATTTTTGCGAAGCCGATGGAAAAACGATTCACGGCCACGCTCCACGGGGCGAGCCCCGACGAGGCGGCGAGCGCCCGTGGTCTCATCGCTATTCAAGACAATCACACTTATATTTTCTAAAAAGCCCTTTTTCCCGTCAATTCCTGGAACATTTTACAAAAATAGGGATGCCAGCCGGGCAGCGATACGGAAGAATATCAGAAAACAAACCGATGCGATTCCCCCCTCACACGAGCATCATCAGCGCCCAGCCGACCGCAAACCCGAGGATCGTCCCGCCGTTGAGCGGGGGGAGCCCGGCCTGCGGGTTCCCCGAGTTGACGAAGTGGAGGAGGACCGAGAGCCCAAGGAGGGAGCCGGCAATCGCACCGAGCGCCGGGAGGTTGACAAAGCCGAAGAGACGCCAGCCGCCAAGGAAGACGTTTGCCGAGACGACGAGGATCGACGGCATGATCATGTCGCCCATGCCGATGATGAAGGCCGCACGCTCGCCCCCGTCGGCCAGCTTCCCGATCCCCTCCTTGATGAACGAGTAGTCCTTCCGCTTCGGGATGACAAAGAGGATGGGGGTCTTCATATCGATGACCCCTTCGGCAAGCGTGATCATGTGTTTTGTCTTGTACACCGAGATCGCGTCGTAGATCGCGAGGATCGCAAGGAGGATCAGGACCGGGACGATATCGAGCGAGGCGCCGAAGATCGAGGCTACGCCCGCGCCGATGAAGATGCCGAGGATGTCGATGACGTACCACTCCGGGTACCGGTACAGGAGGGCGGTCGCCGCAACCGACAGGGCGAGGACGATGCCGGTTGCCACCAGGGTCCCGTTGGTCAGGGAATAGACCACGAACCCGGGGACCATGGCATCCCACCAGCCCTCCGCGGATGAGGCGATCAGGCCCAGCGCTGCAAAGACGATAGCCGCGAATATGTAGATGAACGTGAAGAAGATCGATGCCCCGATGATGAACGCGATCAGCCTGTTGAGGGAATATTTGATCAGCAGGAGCAGGAGCGCCGTGAAGACAAGGAGGATCCCGATGAAGATGAACGGGTTTGCGACATCCGACGGGTTCTGGAACGCCTGGATCCCGGTGGCCTGGACCGGCAGCGAGATGAGGAGGGCCCCAATCTCTACGGCGAGGAGGAGGAGCGGCATTGCGAGGAAGGGGACGAGGCGTCTGAAATCCATACTATCTCTTTTGATATCGCGCTTTAGTTAGATTAATTACGCTGCTCTCATCATCTAACAGCATGGAGATTCGCCCGTACGCCACGGATATCCTGCTCACCGCAGTCCTCATCGTGTCCACGCTCTTCCTCGTATTCCATTATACCCAGGACCCCGCGGTCGCGGCAGCAGCGAGCCTCATGATGCTCTCCATCGGCGGGCTCTTCCTCTCGATGCACGCGAAGGTCAGGAAGATGGAGGACGACATGCTCGTCCGGGAACGGATGATCCGCACCGGTCTCGAGGAGGTCTCCGCGAGGATGGTACAGAAGTACGATGCTGCGCGTGCGCACCTCGACGAGCTGGTCGCCGAGCTCTCGCGGCGTGCGTACCGCTGAAACGCCGGGACTGAACCACGATGGGAGTCGCGCTGCGGGATATCATCGCCGGGTACAAGACGCCGGTCACGTGGGAGTCGCTGCCGGGAATAGCGGCTGTGGACGCAAACAACGCACTGTACCAGTTCCTGACCATCATCCGCCAGCCCGACGGTACGCCGCTGATGGACCGCAAGGGCCGGATCACCTCCCACCTCTCCGGGATCCTCTTCCGGGTCTCGAACTTCATGGAGAAGGGGATCAGGCCGGTCTTTGTCTTCGACGGGATTCCCACCGAACTCAAGCAGGAGACGATCGAAGAGCGCCGGAAGATCCGGGACACCGCGGGCGAGAAGTGGAAGGAGGCAGTCGAGCGGGGCGACGAGGAGGAGGCGTACAAACAGGCCCGGTCCTCGGCCCGGGTCGACGACGAGATCATCGCCGGCTCAAAGGAGCTCCTCCGGCTCATGGGGCTGCCGACCGTCCAGGCGCCGGGAGAGGGCGAGGCGCAGGCCTCGCACATGGCGGCAAAGGGGGACGCCCGGTATGTGGTCTCGCAGGACTACGACACCCTCCTCTTCGGGGCACCGAACCTTGTCCGGAACCTCACGGTGAGCGGGAAGCGGAAGATCCGTGGCCGGACAGTCACCGTCAGCCCCGAGCGGCTCGTGCTCGCCGAAGTCCTCGCCGGCCTGAACCTGAGCCGGGAGCAGCTCATCCAGGTCGGCATCCTCATCGGCACCGATTTCAACCCCGGGATCGCCGGGGTTGGGGCAAAGACCGGCCTCAAGATCGTGCAGCGGGGCGAATTTGCACAAAAGCTCGAAGAGAAGCTCCCCGGGTTCGACCCGGAACCGGTCATGGATATATTCCTCCACCCCGATGTCACCGACTCCTATTCGCTCGCATGGGAGCACCCGGATGTGCCCGCGATCAAGCGGATGCTCTGCGGTGAATACGATTTCTCGGAAGACCGGGTGGAAAAAGCGCTCGAGAATTTCTGCGTAAAGGCCGGGCAGCGTACCCTCGAGAGCTGGTTCTGAAATTTCCCGGGGAAACGGCATGGTCCGGGAGCAAAAGGTTCTGGACCCTGGGTGAAGAGCCAGGAGGGACGTTTTTTCTGCCTGCCCGCGACTCAGATTATGAAATATGCCTGCAGTTCAGAATACCATAAAATTTCCGGAACCCGATTAACATCGTTCAATCCGGGTTTTATCCGGTTAAAGGCGGCAGATTTTTGCCGATGATAAAAATCTGTGCCCTATTGAGCCATCAATAGCGAAAAAGAGGCCACGGCGAGCGGTAATTATATAAGATCTCACCATCCACCTGTTCAGCGGTAGGAACTGTTCACGGTAAAACCGGGAAACTTTCTTCAACTGCCATTCGGATCGAGTGGATCGAATGGGGGGATGACCGACACAATGCACTAGGACAGGCTGGAGAAGGAGGGCGATACCATGGATCTTTTCTCGAAACTATACTTCAATTACAGCAAGATCATCAAGACCATCAAGATTTACCTGCTCCTCGCAGGGCCCGGCCTGATAGTGATGATCGCCGATAACGACGCCGGTGGGATCACCACGTACGCGGCCACCGGCGCCAGGTTCGGGTACAGCCTCATCTGGTTTCTTGTCCTCCTCGGGCCGGTGGCATATTTCGTGCAGGAAATGACGGTGCGCCTGGGCGCCGTGACCAAGCACGGGCATGCAGAGGCGATCTTCTCCGCGTTCGGCCCGTTCTGGGGCTGGTTCTCCCTTCTCGACCTGACCCTCGTCAACTGGCTGACGATCATCACCGAGTTCATCGGCATGACCGCAGCCCTGAGTATCTTCGGCATCCCTCCCGCCCTCACGGTAGTCATCGTTATTCTCGTGATGTTCGGTATTGTCCTCTCGGGCCGGTACTGGACCTGGGAGAAGATCACGATGGCTTTCTGCCTCGTCAACCTGATCTATATCCCGGCCGCGTTTCTCGTCCACCCCTCGGTCTCCGATGTCCTCCGTCAGGGGATCATCCCCAATTTACCCGGGGGCTTCAACGGGACTCTCTTCTTCTTCATGATGGCAAATATCGGTACCACGATTGCTCCCTGGATGATCTTCTTCCAGCAGAGCGCCGTCGTGGACAAGAATATGAAAGAGAAGGACATTCCGTGGGGGAAATTCGATACCGTCATCGGGGCTCTCTTCACCATCATCGTAGCGGTCTTCGTCATCATCGTGACCGGGACCCTGCTGTACGGTATGGATATCGAGAGTGCAGCGCAGGCCGTGCACGTCATCATGGGGACGCACCAGTGGGTGGGAACACTTGTCGCGATTGGACTCTTCGATGCCGGCTTCTTAGGGGCCATCTGTATAGCACTCACGAGCTCATGGGCATTCGGGGAGGTCTTCGGGTGGGCCCACTCGCTGAACTACAAGGTCAAGGAGGCGTTCTGGT
Organism: Methanoregula sp.; assembly: GCA_035541835.1. GTDB lineage: Archaea > Halobacteriota > Methanomicrobia > Methanomicrobiales > Methanospirillaceae > Methanoregula. The sequence goes on along the minus strand of DATKMN010000078.1, from coordinate 11,027 downwards.
TCTACGTCTTCTTCTTTGCAGGACTGGTAACTGCCGGGGGAGTAGTACTCATACCCGGCGCACCGCTGGTGCTGATAACGCTGTTTGTCCAGGTGGTCGCGGTGACCCTCCTGCCTGCTGCGCTCGTCTTCCTGATCATTCTTCTCAACAGCGAAGAGATCATGGGGAAGTACCGGAATACGCTTTTCGAGAATATCGCGAATATTACCATTGTAGTGTGCATCATCGTCCTGTCCACCCTCTACGGGATCAGTACGGTGTTCCCGAACCTGTTCGGGTAGGAGTGGATGAAATGACAACCATTGAACGAATATTCGGGGGACGGATCGGGAGGATGATCCATGAACCTGTTGAAAAGGTCCGCAGTATCAACAAGAGGTATGCAACGCCCAAGATCAAGCTGAGCCGGGGAGCAAAATTTGCCCTCCTCCTCCTCGAGATCTATCTCATCGTGCTGGTGGTGCTGCTCGCGTTCCGGTTCTTTACTATCATCCACGGGGGTTCATGATGGCGCAGGAGACCGCAAACAGCACGCCGATGGCGGGGGACCTGGAGATCCTCCTCTCCGACATCCTGAACGTCCCGGTCCTGAAATCGGGGAAAAAAATCGGGTCCCTCAACGACCTGGTGATCGTGGAGACCGCAAAGATCCCCGAAGTGCGGTCGCTGTATGTCACCCGCTCGTTCGGTAACCCGAGCCTCATCATACCGTGGGAGAATGTCCACACCCTCACCGGGCGCGGGATTGAGGTCACCATCAGCGATACGAAGTCCTATGAAGGAGAACCGGCAGAGGATGTCATCCTCCTCCGCGACTATGTCCTTGACAAGAAGGTCATCGATCTCGAGGAGAACGATGTCGAGGTTGTGTACGATATCCGGCTCGTCCTCCGGAACAAGAAGCTCTATGTTACGGACGCCGATACCGGGAAGGCGGCCCGGCTGCGGAGGCTCGGGCTCGGGTTCATCGCACGGCTCCTCTATTCCTCCACGGACACTGAGGCGGAGCAGCTGATCCCCTGGACCTGCATCCAGCCGCTCCCGACGAATATCGGGAGGTTCAAGGGGAACGTCAAGCTGAACGTACTGAAAGAAAACCTCTCCGAGATCCACCCGGTAGATCTCGCGGATATCCTCGAAGAGATGGACCACGAGCAGCGGGTCATGGTCTTTTCGAGCCTCGACCACGAACAGGCTACCGATACCCTCGAAGAGATCGAGCCGAAAGTGCAGCGCGAGATCATCTCGTCGCTCTCAACGGAAAAGGTGGTCCGGCTTATCAACGATATGACCCCGGGCCAGGCGGCAGACATCCTCTCGGTCCTCCCGTCAGCCGATGCCCATGTCATTCTCGATACCATGGATGCCGAGAGTGCACGCAAAGTCCAGGCCATCATCAACCGGCAGGAGGAGAAGGTCATCCACTACACCACGCAAAAGATCCTCAAGTTCCCGCCGGAGACGACCGTCGAGTACGTCCAGAACGACTACCCCCGGCACGCACGGGACAAGGACGTCATCATGTACATCTACGTGGCGGACAAAGACGACCGCCTCCTCGGGGTCATCGACCTCAAAGAGCTCCTGCAGGCCGACGACAAGGCGTCCCTCCGCGACATCATGGTCGAGAACGTGATCAGCCTCCACGCCGCGAGCACGCTCAAGGACGCAGCGCAGGAATTCTCCCGGTACGGGTTCCGTGCCCTTCCGGTCGTCGATGACGATGAACGGATCGTGGGGGTCATCCCGTACCGGGACGTGATGAACCTCACCCACCAGTTCGTGGAATGATGTACCGGCCTGGTGATTCTTTTTTTATGGATGGAAGCAGGCCCTGAAACGTTTCATTTTTGTGAGAAAAAATAGTTTTTCTGGTTCTTAACCGGAGTGGAACTAGAACGAAATTTAGTATTTTCTGTTTTATCATTCACCATCGTAGTATGATGACTTACTGCGGTGAGAGGCTCGCCCCCTTGCCCCCTCGCGCAGACTGCCGCGACCGGCAGGCAGTTTCAGCCAGGGGGAACTGTCGAAAGCGGGAGATCCCGGATTCCCGGAAGCTGAGCCGGTCCAGGAGAATCTGTTCTTTAAAAGATCCACAAACCCCTCGAGCCAGCGACAAGATTGTGAGAATCAAGCGTCGCATCGAGGGGATTGGCCGGATAAGACGAAGTATCCGGCTGCTTCCGAGCGACCCTGAATGGGGGGTCTCGTTCTATTCGTAAAGATGTCGGATCGGACTCTGAAAAAAAATCTGCCGATGAAAAAATTACCGGCGCATCCGTACTTCCATCTGCGGGAATGGGATCTCGATCCCCTCTGCTGCGAACCGGACAATGATCCGGCTGTTGATGGCGTCTTTGACCTCGTCGGGGAGATTGTACTTCCTCGCCCAGGCGTAGAGGATCAGGTTCATGCCAGAGCCACCGAGTTCTGTAAGAAATACGCTTGGGGCAGGATCGGCGAGGATATACCCGGTCTTCTCGATCGCGTCCGCCGCGATCTCAAGGAGGATGCGCTTTACCTTCTCGATGTCGCTCCCGTACGCGACGGAAACCGGGATGGTTATCTTGAGTTTCTCATCGGGCTGGGCATAATTTACAATAAAACTGGACGTGATCTTGTTGTTGGGGATGGTCACGATCTGGGAGTCGAGGGTCCGGATCCGGGTGCTCCGCGGGCCGACGCCGATGACGTCCCCGAGGTAATTGTCGATCCTGATCCGGTCGCCTTCCTTGAACGGCTTGTCGACGGTGATGATCGCCCCGCCGAAGAAGTTGGAGATAAGATCCTGCGCCGCGAGGGCGAATGCCAGGCCGGCGATACCGGCGCCTGCCAGGAACGGGGTGATGTTGACCTCGAGGTTGACGAGGATCAGCATGATCCCGGCGAACCAGATGACATAGCGGGCGGCAAGTTCGAGGAATTCGATGATGCGGTCGTCGAGGTCCCCCTCCGTCTGCTCGGCCCACCAGTGGCCGTATATGACGATGATGTCGTGGACCAGCGACGAGACGATCCAGGTCCCGAGGAGGATGTAGACCGAGTTGAGTACCTTGTCGGAGATGACCCAGGCGTACTGCGCAGGGACGACGCCTTCGTATTTCACTGCGGTGAAGAGCGCGATGACCACGATCCCCACCTGGACGGGCGTACCGATTGCGGCGATGATGATGTCGTCCCACTGGGTCTCGGTGGTCTCCGCGTACTTCTCGAGCCATTTGACGATTGCACGCGCCACGAGGGCAAGGGCGATGCCGATGACGATGGTGACGACTGCAAGGACGGTGTTATCCATGTGCGTACATCTTCGGCGCCGGTGGAATAAAATAGTGAGGGTTGGAGAAAACTGCGGTGAATTGTATGGTTTTCATCTGTTTTTAAAAAATGTTCTCCCTACCCCATCCGGTACTTCCCCGCCGGTACCACCATCTCGAACCTCGCCCCCTTTCCCTCGGCCCCGTTCTCGCGGATGGTGATGCCGGTGATGGCGAGGATCCCCCGGATCAGGAAGAGGCCGAGGCCGGTATGGCTGCCGTACCCCCGGAGGAAGATCTTCTCCTTCTCTCCGGCCGGGATACCGTTGCCATTGTCCCCGTACACGATGACCAGGCCGTCGCCGGTCTCGTACGCGGAGACCGTCCCCTTCGTGACATTCCCGCCATGCCGGGCGGTGTTGTCGATCAGGTTGGAGAAGACCTTGCCGATGAGCGGGTCCGCATAGACTGCGATCCGGCCGAAATCCACGTTGATTGCCAGGTTGCGGGGAGAGGTGCTGGCCACCGCGTCGAGGACGATGGTACGGAGATCGAACCAGGAGGGGTCCTTCACGCCGATCCTCTCGTAATAGTTCGTGAACTCGATCTGGTCCCGGATCATCGTGGACGTCTCGCGCTGTTTCTGGAGGTACTCAAGTGCAATCTTGTCGGAGATCCGCTCGGTGCAGAGGTCCTGGTACGCGTCGATCACGGAGAGCTTGTTGAGGATATCGTGGCGGGTGACCGACGAGAGGATATTGAGCTTGTGGTTTGCCTGCACCAGTTCCTCTTCGGCGGTCTTACACCCGGTGATATCGATGAACATCAGGAGCCGCCCGTAGGTCTGTTCGTTGCAGTCGGGGAGGGCTGAGACATACACTTCGAACGTCTTCTTCGTGTCGCCGCTCTGAACGCCCCATTCGTTCCGGAGGACGGCATCGTTCCCTTCAATCTCCAGCAGGGGGGCGATGGCCGGGACGATCCCGGCGAGTCCCCTCCCCATGGCATCGCCGGGCAGGGAGAGGAACCGCTGCGCTGCGGGGTTGAACTCAATAATCCTGCCCGCGGGGTCCAGCGCTATGATGCCCACGTTCATGGTGGTGTACAGGTTGTTGTACACCACCGGGGCGAGGTCGAGGAGCCGGTACCTGATGGCGCCTTCGAAGATAAGGATCCCGGCTGCCCCAAGCGCAATCGGTGTCAGGTCTACCCCGGGGAGCGGGTTGAAGCCGGCGAGATCCACCACGTCGCCGATCATCACGATCAGCGTACAGCAGAGGAGCACCCAGATCTGGCGCCGGTAGATAGCCGAGCACCGGAACATCGCAAAGACAAGGAGAGTGCAGGAGACGATGACGAGGAGGTACGAGTACGCTGCCGAGAAGAGGGCACCCGGGCCGTTCTCGTACACGAGCACCAGGAAGCCGTCGGTAATCACCGGTGTGATCTTCGACCAGATGAGCCCGTGCCATTCATTGGATGCCACGAGGCCGAGGACCAGGGCAGGTACGATCCAGATGGTTGCTGCCTTCCAGTTCCGGGTCCACTGGTCGCTCCGGGTATACCCCGCAACGAAGAGGAGCCAGAGCGGGGCGCAGCCGACGATGCCGACATACTGCAGCCTCCCCCAGAAGATCTTTGACGGTATGTCGGGCGAGAGCATCTCGAGCGCGAGGGTGATGCTCCACTCGGCAACAGCAAACATGAGCAGCGTGAAGTAGATGCCGCCCGCAACTTTCCGACGGTCCCACGAGTATCCCGCGAGCAGGATCGCGATGAAGCCCACGACCGTATAAATCAGGAAAAAAAGGGAAACCTGCAATGCCATCGGATGACTCGTGGTAATAGAATAATTTCCACCCTGAAATAAACCATGCGGTTTGGATCTCCGAAGGGTCATCAGACCCTGAGGAGGAGAAGAACGCATCAGCGTTCTTCGACTTCGAAGGTCGGCCTCCGGCCTTCCTTCTCATCGTCGAGGTCCTGTTGGACCTCTCCGACTTCCGAAGTTCGTCCAATGACTCACTTCTCGTTATCGAGGTTCTTCGAACCTCTCTGACTTCGAAGGTCGGCCTCCGGCCTCCCTTCTCATCGTCGAGGTTCTTTGAACCTCTCCGACTTCCGAAGGGTCATCAGACCCTGAGGAGGAGAAGAACGCATCAGCGTTCTTCGACCTCGAAGGTCGGCTTCCCGCCTCCCTTCTCGTCGTCGAGGTCCTGTTGGACCTCTCCGACTTCGAAGTTCGTCTGGCAGTTCCCTTCCCTGTCACCGGTGTTTACACGCCCCGGTCCATCCTCCTCTCCCACAACCGCTCTCCGAGCTCCGCCAGTTCCCGGTACCCCTCCAGCACACCGGACCACCGGGCGGGAATTGCCTCCAGTCCCCAGCAGGCCCCGGCAAGCGCCCCGGTACAGGCACCGACGGTGTCCGAATCGCCGCCGAGGTTCACCGCTGACAGGAGGGCATATTCCAGGGAAGACGCGTTCATGAAACAGTACAGTGCAGCATGCGAACATTGTACATTATCTAAGGAAGGTACAGGATCATAGTGATCGTAATTCCCGAGAACCGTACGTACCTCATTCTCAGTACAGGTCGAGCGGGCGTGGCGGAAGGCTGCATGCCGTGACGCCCCCCGGCACAGGTCGCTCACCATGGTATTGAGGAACGCAGAACAGTGGCCGGCAACCGGATCGTAGTGGGTGAGTGCCGAGCATGCGAGACTTACCGGACGCACCTCAGGAGATGGACAGAAGATCCCTACCGGGAAGCCCCGCATCACGCTCCCGTTCGTCCGGGAACCTCCCCGCCGGTGGTGAACAATCCGTGCGGCCCGGTGCGGCAGGGTGCCGCGGGTCACCAGATCAAAGAACATGGATGAGGTAGGACCGTACCATTCCGGCCGTTTTTCGTACCCGGCAATCAGTCGCCATATAAGGTCTTTTTGGTCGAACCGGCCGCAGGCAGCCAGCGATTCCGCGACCGCACAAGCCTGAAGTGTATCGTCAGTGACCGAACCTTTTTTCCGGAAATGGCGCCCACCGGGCCGCATTTCGGTCACCCACGCTTCAGGTTGCGGAGATCCTTCCAAAGGCGCACCCAAAGCGTCCCCAATTGCGAGCGCAACAAGGGATCCGGCCGGCCGCATCGTACCTGATATAAATCTCACCAATAAGGTATATCTGCACACCAAAAAAAGTAATTTTCTGGGAGAAGGTGATAGTGTGCAAAAGGAAGAGTTGCTTCATCTGCATATGCTGATGGTTCACATCAAGAAATACTACGAAGGCATCACCAGCGAGGAGATCGCGACGGAGCGGTATAATTCACTGGAGATCTCTCCGGTCCACATCCACAAGGACAAGAAAGCTCACAAGGACGCACTCCTCACGCTCGGAGATGAGATCGTCCTCCACATCCACGGGCACCGGATGCCGGTGGTAAACTATTCTGCTGAGACTGCATCCCCCCGCGTTGCAGCCGAACATTAATTTTCATGCACGAGGAGCTGGCATTCCGGGAGATGATCTCCCGTATCCTCACCCTCGGACCCGGTGACGATGCGATTGTTGCCGCAAAGATCGCGGTCTGCCGGAAATACCACCTCGACGCTGTGCCCAAGAACTCCGCAATCCTCGCCGCGGCCGGGCCGGGTGAACGGGAAACCCTGCGGAAGATCCTCCTTGTCAAGCCGACCCGGACGCTCTCGGGCGTAGCGCCCGTGGCGGTGATGACCTCACCGGCACCATGCCCCCATGGCAGGTGCCTGCCATGCCCGGGCGGTCCCGACCATGCGTACCAGTCGCCGCAGAGTTATACCGGCGAGGAGCCCGCAGCCCTCCGGGCCCGGGAGCACGGGTACGACCCGTTCCGGCAGGTGCACGCCCGGCTCGAACAGTTCGAGATCCTCGGCCACCGGGTCAACAAGGTCGAGCTCATCGTGATGGGCGGGACGATGACCGCCCGGCCCCCTGAGTACCAGGAATCGTTTGTATCCCGGTGTATCGAGGCGATGAACACCTACCCCGGGGGGAGCGCCGCAGATGCCCCGCAGGCTGCCGCGCTGGTGCAGCAGGCCAACGAGACCGCCGGGATCCGCTGCGTGGCGATAACCTTCGAGACCCGGCCCGACTGGTGCCGGCGGGAACACATCGACCGGATGCTCGCGCTCGGCGTCACCAAGGTCGAGCTCGGGGTCCAGCAGCTCGACGACCGGATCCTGGAATTTAACCGGCGGGGGTGCACCGTGCAGGATACCGTGGACGCAAATACGCTGCTTCGCGATGCGGGGCTCAAGGTCGGGTTCCACATGATGCCCAACCTCCCGGGCTCGACGATAGGGGAGGACCGGCGGATGTTCGACCTGCTGTATGCGGACCCGCGGTTCCGCCCCGACTTCCTCAAAATCTACCCCACCCTCGTCACCCCGGGCTCGGAGATCGCGGACCTCTGGGAAGCCGGCGGGTATGCCCCTTACCCGGAGGACGAGCTCATTGATCTCGTGGCATACGCAAAGTCGGTCATTCCCGAGTACTCGAGGCTCCAGCGGGTCCAGCGCGACATCCCGGCCAAGCTGATCGTGGCAGGATCCCGGCACTCGAACTTCCGGCAGCTTGCAGCGGACCGTCTCAGGGAATCGGGGAAGCGGTGCCGGTGCATCCGCTGCCGGGAGATCGGCCGGCTCCCTTCGGATGCGGCCCCGGAGATCCGGGAAATGGAGTACGCGGCCTGCGGCGGGAAGGAATTTTTCATCTCCGCAGTCTCGGGAGATTCGCTCATCGGGTTCTCCCGGCTCCGGTTCCCTTCCGCAGTCTACCGGCCTGAACTGGAAGGTGCAGCACTCATGCGGGAGCTGCATGTCTACGGGAGCCTCGTCCCGATCGGCAGGGACGCGGAATGCGAAGAGCAGCAGCACCGGGCCTTCGGGAAGATGCTGCTTGCCCGTGCGGAGGAGACCGCAGCCGGTGCAGGGTTCGCCCGGCTCGCGATCATGAGCGGGGTGGGGGTCCGGCCCTACTACCAAAGACAGGGATATGAACGAAGCGGGCCGTACATGATCAGGGAGCTCTTAAGATGAACCCGGCGACAGCAGAATTCCTCCGTCAGCGGTTCTCCGAATACTATGAAAAGACCGTGATCGTATCCCCGGCTTCGCTCGCCCAGCGGGAGTGGGGCTTTGTCCTCTTCAGCCCGGGGACCGATGACGTACGGATGCGGCGCCACATCGGGTTCGGCAGCCGCGACGAGCTCACCAATTACATCCGCAACCTCGTGCCCCGGCATGCGTACTATTCTACCGCTTTTTACGAAAAACCGGATGCAGGGACTATGGCCGAGAAGGGCTGGTGCGGCGCGGAGCTGATCTTCGACCTCGACGCCGACCATATTGTCCGGGGTGCCTATGACCGTATGCTCGCCCGGGTCAAGGAGGAGACCGAGAAGCTCCTCGCGATCCTCACCGGGGAGTTCGGCATGGACCCGAAACAGATCGAACTCGTCTTCTCCGGTGGCCGGGGGTACCACGTTCACGTGCTGGACATCGCCTTCCGGAACTGGGGGAGCGCCGAGCGCCGGGAGCTCATCGACTACGTCTGCGGGATCGGGATCGACCCGTCTATCATGCTCTCGGGAAAACTCCCCGCCACTCCCGGGTGGCCGGCCCGGTACCGCGAGGCGCTGACCGAGTACATCGAATGGATCGGCACGCTCCCGCCCGCCGATGCGATGGCCCACCTCACTGCAATGGAAGGGATCGGAAAGGAATCCGCGTCCGCGTTCCTTAAGAACCGGGCAGCGATCCTCGACACCATCCGGAACAACCCCACCGGAAAGATCCTGAACGACCGGGTACTCAGCGCGGTGACCGGCCAGCAGGAAGGGGAATTCAGGGACCGGCTGCTCTCCCGGGCGGCGCTTGCGGACGAACCGGTCACGACCGACACGAAACGGCTCATCCGGATGCCGACATCGCTCCATGGGGGAAGTGGCATGCGGGTCCAGTCGCTGGAGCTCCGCGAGCTCCACGATTTCGACCCGCTCGTCGACGCCGTGGTCTTCGGGACCCGGGATGTCAGGATCGATCTCCGGTTCGCGCTCACCATGCCGATGCTCGGAAGTACTTATGAACTCAAAAAGGGCATCTCTACAGTACCTGAAGCGGTGGCGGTCTTTCTTTGCGCCCGCGGGGCGGCGGAGATCGCCTGACCGTTGTATCCTGACCGGTGGGTGAGGCCTTGAAACTCGACGATCTTCGCAGTATCCTTCTCTCGGAGCGTGAGACGGGCCGGCTCACGGTGGTCCCGCCGGATCTCTTTAAAAAAGCCCACGCCGAACTCGCCGCGCTCACCAAAAAAGTCTATGCCTTCGAAGACCCGTTCTCAGACGAGGCCCGGTCCCAGATCGACGAGACCCTCGCGATCCGCGAGACTCTCGAGGACATCTTCGCGATGCGGTCCCGCAAGATCCTCGCGCTGACGATCCTGCACGCGGAAGGTACCTACTACGACCGCGAAGAAGTAAAACGGATGATCCCTCCCGAGAAGGAGATGTTCGACCAGATCACCGCCGCGGTCGAGGCCTGCAGGAACACAGCGCTCCTCAACCAGCCCCACCCCTCCGCGCTGCACCGCCATGCTGCGGTTCCGGGAAGTACCGCCGGAGAAGGCGCGGGGTACCTGATCACGGAACCCGTGGCTGTCGAAGAGGACGGCGAACCCGGTCCAGGCGGGGACGGAGAGGCTGCTGACGAGGGTCACGCCGGTTCAAGGATAGTCTCCCCCATCCACCACCCCTGTGTCCTCGTCCAGGTCCTCGAGGACATGGAATCGTTCATGGGGGTGGACGGGAGGATTTATACCCTCTCAAAGGGAGATATAGTGACGCTTCCGGAGCGGAATGCAGCGGTCCTGTCGGAACGCAACATAGTCTTAAATATCAATCTTTGCAAATAATGTAGGTATTCGATACCCAAGGATTATCGGTGAATTTTCATGAAAATGCCAGCGAAATTTACAACATATTGTCCTTTCTGCCGGAACCACCAGGTGCACGAGGTCGAGAAGGTCAAGAAAGGCAAGACGACCGGCCTCCACTGGATCGACCGCCAGAAAGCACGCCGGGGCAGGATCGGCAACATGGGCAAGTTCTCGAAGGTGCCCGGCGGCGACAAGCCGACCAAGAAGATCAACGTGCGGTACCGCTGTGTCACCTGCAAAAAGGCACACCTGCGGAAGGGCTACCGGGTCGCAAAATTCGAGCTGACGGAGTGAAGCAACTATGGTAAAAGAGATTCGGGAGAACCGGAGCACATTCTACAAGGTAAAGTGTCCTGACTGCGAGAACGAGCAGACGGTGTTTTCGAAGGCGAGCACGGTCGTCAAGTGCATCGTCTGCGGCCATGACCTTGCAACGCCCACGGGCGGAAAAGCGAGCATCAAGGCCGAGATCGTCCAAGAGCTCTCGTGAGCCCCGCCATGCAGGACAGGGAGTGGCCCCAGGAATCGGAACTCGTCGTCTGCACAGTGGAGAACGTCAAGGACTTCGTGGCGTTCGTCTCGCTGGACGAGTACGGGGGCCGCCAGGGACTCATCCCTATCTCCGAGATTGCGACCGGGTGGATCAAGTATATCCGGGACCACATCCGCGAAGGGCAGAAGATAGTCTGCAAGGTCCTCAATGTCGATAAGGTCCGCGGCCATATCGACCTCTCCTTAAAAGATGTCAACGAACACCAGCGGAGGGAAAAGATCCGCGAGTGGAAGAACGAGTCCA
>DATKMN010000077.1:0-10142 GCA_035541835.1 Methanoregula sp. | reverse complement strand
TAGACGAGGTTGACCGGGGCCTCGTAACCGGGCACGAGCCGCTTGTAGGGGTTGGTCGACGGTGCGCAGAACGCCATGAGCGCGTTCGCATGCTTCAGGAGGCCGCCGATGTAATACTTCGCGGTCTGGGAGATCATCCCGTAGCCCTTTGCGTCGTAGAAGAGGTTCTTTCCGTTCTTCCAGAGGGACTGGTGGGTATGCATCCCCGAGCCGTTATCGCCGAAGAGGGGCTTTGGCATGAAGGTAGCGACCATGCCGAATTCGCGGGCCATGTTCTTGACGATGTACTTATACATCATGCAGTGGTCAGCCATCTTCACCAGGGGACTGTACCGCATATCGATCTCGTTCTGGCCGGCAGTCGCCACTTCGTGGTGGTGGACCTCGACCGGGATGCCGGTCTCGATCATCTTGTTGATGATATGGCTCCGGATGTCCTGCAGGGTGTCGTGAGGCGGCACCGGGAAATACCCTTCCTTGTGCCGGATCTTGTACCCGAGGTTGGGTTGCTCATCGCGCCCGGTATTCCAGATCCCTTCGACCGAGTCCACAGAATAAGATGCCTGGTTTACACCGGATGAGTACTTCACGTCATCGAAGAGGAAGAACTCGTATTCGGGCCCCCAGAAACTGGTGTCCGCAATCCCGGTGGTTTTGAGGTACTCCTCGGCCTTCTGTGCAATGTACCGGGGGTCCCGCGAGTACGCTTCCTTGTTGACAGGGTCAAAGACGTTACAGATGATGCTCGCCGTCGGCACCTCGCACGCCGGGTCAACGACCGCCGTCGAGGCGTCCAGGTACAGGACCATGTCCGACTCCTGGATCTTCTGGAAGCCGCGGATGGACGAGCCGTCGAACCCGATGCCTTCCGCCCAGATCCCGGTACCGGGGTCCGATGCTTCAAGGAGTTCGGTCGCCGGGATCGAGAAATGCTGCCAGAGCCCGGGGAGATCGTTGAACTTGAAGTCCACGATCTTGAGGTTGTTCTTCTTGATCAGGGAGTGGATCGCGCTGATCTCTGCTTTCGTTGTAACCGGTTTTGATGTCTTGGCCTTCTGCACCATGCTTTCACCCATCACTAGAGATATCCGGCCCGGCACGCAAGCGAAGAGCCCGGCAACCGTAACCGTCCAATGCCCGGAGGGCACTAGGAAGATTATTTCCTACTTATGATATTTAAAATAGTTGATTTCAGCCCACGTACCGGCAGACCTCCGCCCGGACCCGGCCATGCCGTTCCATGACAGACTCTGCCCCCGTTAATCCCCGCTTTTTTAGAGTAACTATTAATGAATCTCCGCACCAACATGATCACTCAATGCTCAGAGTACATCGGGATATTTGTGGATATTGCGGGTGCTGCGTCTCGGTCTGCCCCGAGGGGGCGCTGGAACTGATCGACGCATACCTCTCGGTTGAGAAGAACTGCACGGACTGCGGTATCTGTGCTAAGGTCTGCCCGGTCGGGGCCCTGGAGGCGGGGCATGCAAAATAAGTACGATGTCCTTGTCATTGGCGGGGGTCCGGCCGGGGCAATTGCGGCAAAGACGGCAGTCGAGAAAGGCTTGACGGCGTGCATTGTCGAGAAGCGGCCGGCAATCGGTGCCCCGGTACGGTGTGCCGAAGGGATCGGGAGGGAAGCGCTCACCGAGTTCATCGATCCGGACCCCTGCTGGATATCGGCGGAGATGACCGGTGCTGCGATCGTTGCCCCTGACGGGACAAAGATGCAGCTCTCCTCTGCACAGGCGGGAAGCAAAGTAGGGTATGTCCTCGACCGGAAGTTCTTCGACCGCGAACTGGTCTGGAGAGCGGCGGAGGCAGGGGCCGATGTAGTTGTCAAGAGCCGTGCGTCGGCACCCATCCTGGAGAACGGTGCTGTCAAGGGTGCAAAGATCGAGTACCTGGGGCAGGTCACCAAAGTCTCTGCCGGTGTGGTGGTCGCAGCCGATGGCGTAGAGTCGAAGTTTTCCCGCTGGTGCGGTGTTGACACGACCGTCCCGATCCGGGAGATCATGAGCTCCGCCCAGTATATCCTGGCCGATATCGACATCGACCCGCACTCGACGGTCTTCTATCTGGGCAACCAGGTGGCACCCGAAGGGTATCTCTGGGTCTTCCCCAAAGGGGAGCGGTCGGCCAATGTCGGCATCGGTATTTCCGGCAAGAAGAGCGGGTCCGGGCACCGGGCAAAAGATTATCTCGACACGTTTGTCAAAAAGACCTTCCCGAAGGGCAAGATGATCGAGCATATCGTTGGCGGTGTCTCGGTCTGCCGGCCGCTCGACTGCACGGTCGCAGACGGGCTCATCATCGCCGGCGATGCAGCACGGGTCGTCGACCCACTCACCGGTGGCGGGATCTATAACGCCATGTACACCGGGAAGATCGCTGCCGAAGTGGCGGCCGATGCAATCGGCAAGGGCGACACCTCCAAAAAAGCGCTCATGCCGTACGACAAGACCTGGCGGGCATCGAAGATGGGGAAAGCCATCGAGCGCAACTACCACATCAAGGAATACATGATCAAACAGCCTGACGAGAAACTCAACGCGATCATCCGCTCCGTATCGAAACTGAACCTCGCGGAGTTCTCCACGATATCCCTGATAAAAGAGTTGATCCGGATCAACCCCAAACTCGTGGTCGAGCTCGGGGCGCTTGCTGCATCACTCCGTTGATTTTTTGAGCTGCTTGTTGAGGAGCCGGAGGCAATCGTCCTCGGCCTCTTTTTTCGTAAATACGGTGAAAATATCCGCTGCCTGGATCCGGACATTCCCGCTCGGGATGATCAGTTCCCCCCCGGATCTGCGGATTGCGATAAAGACAAAGTCCTTGACCTTGAGTTCCCGGATCTCGTGGCCCACGATGGGCGCACCCTGTTCCGCAACGATCTCGAAGATTGTCCCCCCCGGGATCGATGCGAGCTGCTGGAGCTGGGGGTTCTGGGTCCAGTAGTAGAGCCGGGATGCAACGAGCTCGTCGGGGTTCTCGCTTATCCTGACCCCGACCTCCTTGAAAAAGTCTGAGTGGGAGGGCTGGTTGACGATGGAGACGACGTTGGGGACCCGGAAGCGTTTCGCGAGCCAGCAGGTCATCAGGTTGACCGAGTCGTCGCTGGTTGTAGAGATGAGGGCATCCGCCCGGTCGATCCCCGCCTCTTCGAGAGTCGTCTTGTCGGTTGCATTGCCGGTGACCGCCAGTACATCGTAGTGTTCGAGAACTTCGCTGCACCGGGACTCGTCCTGGTCGATGACGACAACATTGTGGGCGTGTTCGACCGCAAGCCGGGTCAGGTTCTTTCCGATCCCCCCGAGCCCTACGATGATGATGTACATGGTTACCGGTTACGACCACAGCCATTGAAATATCTTGCGCATCAACCCTTTTCCATGATCTGCGGGGTCGACGAGGCGGGAAAGGGCTCGGTGCTGGGACCGATGGTGATCGCCGCGGTCGGCGCCCTTTCCGAAGAGGTCTTTGCCGACATCCCGGTAAAAGACTCGAAGCTCCTGCCCGCAAAAGAACGGGAACGTCTCTCCCGCATTATCCGGAAGGAGTGCCGTGTAACCACGGTAACGATCGATGCACCGGAGATCGATGCCATCCGGACCGAGATGACCCTCAACACCTGTGTCGCCCGGGCCCACGCAAAGGCAATTAACCGGATCGCCCCTGAGGTGGCGTACGTCGATGCGTGCGACGTGAACCCCTTCCGGTACGCGGAGATGGTCCGGGCCGGTCTTACCCGCGGGTGCGAGATCGTCTCGGAACACCATGCCGACAGCACGTTTAAAATTGTCTCTGCAGCAAGCATCATCGCGAAGGTGACAAGGGACCGCGAGATCCGCAAACTCGCAAAGACCTATGGCCGGATCGGCAGCGGTTACCCATCGGACCCCGCAACTGTCAGGTTCCTCGATGAGTATATCGACGAGCACCGCCACCCCCCGCCCATCGCCCGGAAGAGCTGGAAAACGGTAACTGCAATGATCGGGCGGAAAGAGCAGAGCGATCTCTCCCGTTTTTTCTAGCGTTCCTGTTAAAAGCCTGATCGGTCAGAGCCATCCATTTATGTGCCACGCGGCACTATTGAATAAAGAATGGACTGGCCTATCCTCCTTGCGCTCCTGCTGGTTGCCGGTTATGCATGCGTCGCTATCTTTATTTACGCACGAAAGATGTGGGCGGACCGGATCAGTTTCTACGGCCCGTTCATGGCAATAAAGACCGCCCGGGTCGGGTTCTTCGACTGGTTTTCCCGGTTCAGGACGTTTCTCCGTATATACGGGACTGTAGGCGTCCTCATGGTCGCGGTCGTCTCGGTCCTGATGACATTTCTGCTCTTCAGTTCGCTCCAGATGACCATTGTCCAGAAACCGCCGCCCACTGCTGCAAATGAACTGCGCAATGTCTTTGCAATTCCCGGCCTGAACGATTTCATCCCCCTGACATTTGCCGTAATATTCGGCCTTATCATCACGATGGTCGTCCACGAATTCGGCCACGCAATCCTCTGCCGGATCGAAGGGATCCGGGTAAAATCCATGGGCTTGCTGGTCGCAGTCGTCCCCATCGGGGCCTTTGTCGAACCGGACGAGGAGGACCTGGAGAAGACAAAAGGGCTTCCCAAGATGCGGATGCTGGGGGCGGGGATTACCAACAATATCCTCGCAGGGATAATCTGTTTCGTCCTCCTTATCGCCCTCCTCGGGTTCGCTGTCCCGGTGAATGTGCCGCTGGTCAAGAGCGTGTACGAGGATTCACCGGCATATGCCGCCGGTCTCCAGCCAGACTCAATAATCACGGACATCAATGGCATCCCCGTCAGTAGTGTATCGGAGGTCTCACTGGCCCTGAACCGTACCCTGCCCGGCGATAAGATCTCACTCACCGCACGGGACAGCAGTGGCGGGACATCGACTTACGATCTTACGCTCGCACCGTGGCCCCCGGGACTGGGCGAACGGACAAACGGGTTCATGGGAGTGAATTACTACGATGTTGCCGGGGTCCGGCAGACCTTCGGCGGACTGTTGAGTCCCGTCGGTTTTCTCATTCTCCTCGCGGCCCCTATCGAGGTTATCGTTGACCCCGTGAACTGGGACTTCACGAGAGTCCTGATGAACACGAGCGTCGATGCCGTTTCCTGGAATATCCCGTTCCCCTTCTTCTGGCAGTTCATCCAGATCCTCTTCTGGTGCGGCTGGTGGAACCTTGCAGTCGGTACCTTCAACGCTCTCCCGGTGATCCCGCTTGACGGGGGGTATATCACCAAGGAAGGGGTCGACCGCGTCCTTGACAGGAAAGGGCTTATCCGGTTCTCGGACTATATCATGACAGCTATCGGTATGATCCTCGTGATCGTTATCATTGCCATTTTTACCCTGCCGAAGCTGTTTCATCCGGGCGCCTGAGACCGGGACCCGGCCCCGCTTTTACAGCGGAGTGGCTTTTCCGGTAAAAGGAGAAAAAAAGAAAGCGAGGAGAAGCAGGCCAGAATAACCCAAAAATCCGCCGGCACTAAAAAAAATTATTCTTCCGGAGGCTGGGGGGCTGCACCCGCGCCCTTCTCTTTTGCGAGGGCTTCCATCTCTTTTCTCTTTGCGGGGTCTTTTAACTCCTCTTCGCTGACCCGCGGGATTGCTTCCTGCATCTCCTTGAGGATCGCTTCGACTTCCTCGCGTTTCGGGATATTCCCGAGGATTGATTCATCGAGGGTAATCTTCGAGGGCTCTTCGAGCGACTCGTCCGTTGCCCCGAGGAACTTCGCTCCCTGTTTTATCAGCTGGGAGATCTCGAACGGGAAGATGATCTTGGTCGACTGCCCGTTCGCCATCGTCTTGAGCGCGTCGAGCGAGAGGACCGTAATTGCCCGCTTGTCGAGCGGGGCCGCGCCGACCGAGAGGATCCGGAGGCCCTGCGCCTCCCCCTGAGCCTGCAGGATTCTCGACAGCCGCTCACCTTCTGCGCGGAGGACAGCGCTCTGGCGCTGCCCCTCAGCCTCGAGGATCATGCTCTGCCGGGCACCCTCGGCTTTCAGGATCGCCGATCTCTTCTCCCCGTCAGCACGGAGGATTGCCGCCCGCCGGGCACGCTCTGCAGCAGTCTGCTCGGTCATTGCCGTCTTGACCTGCTCCACGGGGTCGACTTCCTTGATCTCGACACGCTCGACCTTGACACCCCACTGGTCGGTCTCCCGGTCGAGGATATCCCGGAGTTTCGTGTTAATACTCTCGCGGTTGTAGAGTACCTCATCGAGCTCCATGTCCCCGATGATCCCCCTCAGGGTCGTCTGCGCCAGGGCCACGGTTGCCATCCGGTAGTTCGCGACTTCGAAGTACGCCTTCTCGGGGTCGATGACCCGGATATAAACGATGGCGTCAACGTTGGTCGGGGAGTTGTCCTTGGTGATCACTTCCTGCTTGGGGATCTCCATCACCGTCGTCCGCAGGTCGAGCTTGATCGCGTGGCTCACGAACGGTACGATCCAGCGGAAGCCGGGGTTCATCCGGCCGACGTACTGGCCGAGACGGACCTGGAGGCCCTGTTCGAATGGCTGGACGATCACGACACCGTTTGCAAAGATAAAGACGATGATCAGGATCAGTATGACGACGATAAGCGTTCCGGTAAAGTCAACCATGTTATTCTATCTCCTCTACGACTATATGCACACCCTGCGAATCGACAACCTTTACTTTCTTCCCGACACCGATTGCCGCTCCGGTCGACCGTGCGCTCCATTCGGTGGAGCCGATCATCACTTTCCCCGAGAGCGAAGCGGGGTTGACCGGGCTCTTGACGCGCCCTTCCCTGCCTATCAGGGAATCCCGGCTGACCGTAGTCGGACTCTCGTTGGTGGTCATCCGCCCGTACATCCACACGGTGAAGACGGCCGAACAGAGCGCGATCGCGACACCGATGACGATACCCCACCCCGAGCTGAAGATATCTATCCCGAGAAGGATCAGGATCCCGAGGATGATCATGACTGTCGCAGGAACGGTTGCAAAAAATCCCGGGCTGTGCACCTCGAAAAGGAGGAGCAGTGCACCGGCGATGATAAGCAGCCATCCCAGCGATATCCCTAGGTCCGGAAGTACCATGATCAGTTGTGATGAGTGCAGGTTAAAATAATATGGGAATTTGGATCGGGAACGGGAGATATTCCGTGGAGCAGAATTAATCCCGCGAACCTGATCACCAAGCAGGATACAAATCCCGGAGCACCGAAGGAAGAACCGATGCTACCTTCGGAGCATCGCGATCTTCGAGCCGACGGGAACGCCGATCTCGTCTGCGACGGGACGGCACTTGGCTGCGAGGAGATATGCTACGGGAGGAAGTCCCTTCATTTCCGAGAGAGACTCGTAATTTGCCATGCCCTTTGCAATAATGATCGTGCACCGGCTGAGTGCATCCCGGAGATCGCCGGGGATTTCTTTCATGGCGATACCGATCTCGGCACCTCCGCCGTTCGTTGTCAGAAGGTCCACCATCCGGTCGAGGCCCAGTTCCCGCGCGTCGTCGAGGGTCGCATCGTTGAGGGCGGGTCTCCCTTTTACGGCAAGGGTCACGTGCGATCCGTGTGCCCTGAGCCAGCTGATGAGGAGCTTGTCGAGAACGATCTCGCCGCAGTTGTCGCTCAGGTATACGACGCGGGTACAGATCTTCCGGATTGCACCGGTGTCGTCGATAGTCAGACCCTTGGCATACTCGTCGCGGAAAAACCGGGAAAAATCCTTGTCCACATTATGCCCTTTGACCCCGTAATCGAATGTATTGCCGATGACGGATGCGAGCACATGGTCCCTGAAACTGACGACCTTGCCCCGGACTTCCCGGCACACATCCATCGCTTCCCGGTTCCCTGCACGCTTGAGGTCAGCAAACGGGTCGGGGTTGCCGATGATCTCATATGCCCTGCGGTGGATCGCGCTTGCAATCTGCGGGTGGCTCAGGGGCTCGTTCCTGAGTTCTTCGAGCAGCCTCCCGCATTCAGCAAGTGCCGCCCGGGTCACATCCTCCCCGGCACCGCATAACCGGCATTCGAGGCTGACCCGGGAAAGAAGGCAGTCCGTGCAGGCATCCGTGATCTTCATAACGATAACTCGAAAAACAACACGGGTTTATGGGGCCACTGAGATTTGAACTCAGGTCAGAAGACCCCCAGTCTCCTAGGATGGCCAGGCTACCCTATGGCCCCGCTCTCAATTAATATGACGATATTACTTATGTATCTTGTTGTTTTTAAAAAAAAAAGAGTCCGGGCCGGACTTTTCTAGAGATTTCCCCGCTTGAACTCCTCGACCCGCATGATCAGGTTCTCGAGCTCGGTGTCCGTTATTTTGATCTTGCCTTCGATCGCGTCGATCTCGTTGAGGAGCTGCCGTATCCTGACGTACATAAGGTAGATGATGAACTGCTGGACAACGATCACGCCCCCGAATAAAATAACCATGAACCCTTCGTATGCCATACCTGACCTGACTCCTGAACCGTCCTTTTAGCGGAACACGGCCCGCGCGAGCCGGTCCACGAACCCTTCTTTCTCCGGTTCCTTCTCGGTGTCGACGTACTCCGCCCCCGACATCTGGGCTGCGATCCGCTTGAAGGCGTGCGTTGCACCGGTATTGGGATACTTCAGCACGCAGGGGGACTTGTACGCGGCGGCCCGCCGGACATTGGCATCTTCGGGGACAACATCGATCACGCGGACTCCGAGCACGTCTTCGACGCTGTGCGACCGGAGCTCCGTATGTTCCTGCCCGGCCCGGTTCAGGATGACGCCGTACACCCGGCCACCCATCACTTCACAGAGGATCTTGGTCTTGAGAGCGTCCGCCATGGAGGCGAGTTCGGGGTTGACGACGAGAATTACTTCATCCGCCACCGAAAGCGGGACCACGCCTTCCTTGGAAATCCCGCTCGGTGCATCGATGAGGAGGAATTCGCAACGGTCGACCAGTTTCCGCATCACGTCCCGGAGATTGTCCGGGTCGGCCTGCTGGAATCCCTGGAGGGATATCCCGCTCGGTACCACCTTTACGCCGGCAGGGCCTTCGTAGATGGCGTCTTCAATATCCGCTTTTCCTGCGAGAACCTCGTGAAGTGTCACCGGCACGTTGTCCATGCCAAGGATGAGCGCCATATTCGCCATGCCGATATCGGCGTCGAGAATATAGGTCTCGCGATTGAGGAGCGAGAGCGAGATTCCAAGATTCACCGTGAGCGTGGTCTTCCCGACGCCGCCTTTTCCCGAAGTGATCGTGTATGCCCTGAACATCGGAGTCCTTTTGAATGAGAAATTGGGGGTGGCAGATATTTATAAATTATTAAAGACCATGGCAGCGCCGCGATTTTTCCTGCGGGTCGCCGCCCGTGCCCATTTTCGGATTCCCTCCGGATCGGTGAAGTATTTATTCCGGGAAGAAAAGAATCCGGACAGTTCTGGTCGGGGATTCGATAAACCCGCATTTCCAAGCCCCTCGTCATCGGCAGAAGGAATTTATGGCAATTTGTCTGTTTTTCTGTGACTTTAGCACAAAATGAAGCAGAACGGGCGGCAATAAAAAAAGATATGTATTTATCCTTCTACCGGGTATTATGAAATAGACGGGTAGTGCACAAGGATGAGGATCATGTTGAAAGAGAAGATCTCAGCGTTCATTGACAGAATACGATCGATTGATGGCATCGCTGCGTGTGCCCTTGTCTCCCGTGACGGCATCATTGCAGGAAAATTTTTTGATCGTGAGATGAACGAACCCTGGTTTGGTGCTCTTTCCGCGACTATCCTCGCATCTGCAGAATCCGTAGGGAGCATCGTACGGATGAAATCGATGGAATCCGTCATCATCAGGTCGAAGGAGAGTTCAACCATCATCATGGGGGCCGGTGATAACTTTCTCATTGCCGCCATCGTGAAAGAGAATGTGGATCCTGTGAAGGTGAGCGGCCAGGTACTCGCGGTCGCAAAGGAGATCGGTGAGGCGATATAATGAATACGATTCTCGTTGTGGACGACAGCCCTTTTATTGTCGATGTATTCGTAACCATGCTTGAACGGGGAGGATACCGGACCGTCGCCGCGTATGGCGGTGAGGAGTGCCTGGAGATCCTCAAGACCGTGACCCCCG
>DATKMN010000076.1:0-2958 GCA_035541835.1 Methanoregula sp. | reverse complement strand
CAAGATGCTCGTCGCCGACCGGATGGGAGACTGGAGCACGGTCGGTATCGACTGCATAGCGATGAACGTCAACGATCTGTATGTTATGAACGTCGAGCCGGTCGCATTCGTCGATTATATCGCGACCGACCGGCTCTCGGTGGAAAAGATGGCCCAGATCGGCATCGGACTTAACGAGGGAGCAAAGCAGGCAAACATCGATATCGTCGGCGGCGAGACGGCCTCGCTCCGGGGGCTCGTCAATGGCCTCGACCTTGCGGGGACCTGCCTCGGTATGCAGAGAAAGGACCGGATTATATCCGGGGCAACGATCCAGCCCGGCGACCGTATAGTCGGTGTACCTTCTTCGGGTATCCACAGCAACGGCCTCTCCCTTGCCCGGGCCGTTGTCGAGAACTACGCGGACTATGACGAGAAACTGACCGGCGGCAGGACTCTGGGGCAGGAGCTCCTGACGCCGACCCGGATCTATTCGGAGGTACTGAAGGTTACTGCCAGGTGCACCGTGAACGGCATGTGCCACGTCACCGGGGGCGGGCTCCTGAATTTCACCCGGCTGAGCAGGTACGGTTTCCGGTTCGATGCGCCGATAACTCCACCCCCGGTTTTTACCTGGATCCAGGAAACCGGCGGTATTTCTGTCGAGGAGATGTACCGCACCTTCAACATGGGGATGGGTTATGCGTACGTAGTCCCGGAAAAGAGTGTCGGATGCGTGCAGAAGATGGTGAAAGGCGCGAAGGTTGTCGGCGAGGTCGTGGAAGAGCCCGGTGCCTGGCTCTTTGATGCAGAAATACGGTAACGGTTATTTCTTACTTCAATCAGAGTGCGTACCTGAGGTTTCTTGCGCCTCGCCGGGTTCCGGTCTTTTTTCTGCGAAGGGATCGAAATTTGTATTACCTCTTCTGATGAATTACGATCCGTCCCGTGATTGGTTCTGGGACGGGAAAACAGGTTATGGACAATTTCAGGAAGTATCTGGCGGAACTGATCGGAACCTTCGTGCTGGTCTTTATCGGGACAGGAAGCGCAGTCATTGCCGGAAAGGACATAGGGTTCCTCGGTATTGCGCTCGCATTCGGGCTGTCGGTTCTGGTCATGGTCTATGCCATCGGACAGATATCCGGATGCCACATCAACCCTGCAATCACCATAGCGATGCTGGCAAGCGGGAAGATCGGGTCAAAGGATGCCGCCCTGTACATCGTCGCACAGTGTATCGGCGCAATCATCGCGTCCCTCCTCCTGCTGGCGGTCGTGAGCGGGCATCCGGGCTACGATCTCGCAACGAACGGCCTCGGGCAGAACGGTTACGGCGCGGAATCACCGGGAGGTTACCCCCTGATGTCAGGGTTCATTGCCGAGATCATCCTCACCTTCATATTCCTGCTCGTGATCTTCGGCGCGACGAGCAAGGCAGCTCCGGCCGGGTTTGCGGGTATAGCCATCGGGCTTTCACTTGCCATGATCCATATGGTCGGCATCCCGATCACGGGGACCTCGGTCAATCCTGCCCGGAGCCTTGGGCCGGCCGTGGTTGCCGGCGGTACCGCCCTGTCCCAGTTGTGGGTGTTCATCCTGGCACCGGTTATTGGCGCCCTGATAGCGGCACTGGTCTGGAAATATTGCATGGAGACCGGTACAAAGACGGTCTGACATCCGGTCGAGAACCCGGGTTTCAATTTTTTTTACCTGTTGCGGCGCGGAACAAATGCCATAATAACGGTCTTCAGGGCGACACAGGCGTCGTCTTAACCCGGAAACCTTCTGTTTGTGAGCCGGACTGGATTCTCCGGTGGAAAAGAGAAGGCCGGAGTACCGATGCGATTGAATAAACACTACGTTTCCGTGCCTGGGTCGCACTCAGGTTCCGGAACATAGCATTCTTTCGTTGCCTTTTCGGAAACGATCGCGCTGTTCCCGTTCGGGTCATCGAGAATAAGGGTAATCGGATCGCACCCGCACTTCACCGCAGCAATCCGTGCCAGCAGGGCCTCTGCATTTTTCCTCTCCTCGTCAGTCCCCCATTTCAATGCGCCTTTGAGGACCTGCTCAATCCGGCCCAGCACGCCCTCAACATTGGAGATGAATCCCTCACAGGCGGGACCGGGGTCGATACGGACACCCAGCTCCGGGATCTCGATGCTGGCGCTCGTGCTCCGGACCACACGCACGGCAAGGTCCTCGCTGGTCTCCACCGGAAGTTCGAACCGTGAAGGTTCGCAGTGCTTCAGCATCTGGGTATCGACAAACCTGTATCCGCAGGAACCGCAGTTCGCAGAGATGATCAGGACGTCAGAAAAATAAGGGATATTTTCCGTCTGGTAAATGTATTCTATTTCGGTATTGCAGCTCGGACACGGGCCCGGGACGACTGTCCGCACTGTATTATCCACCGATCTTGTCGCGGGAGATCTTCACCGACATCGGGGTGAGGACAACGTAGCGCTGGTCGCCGAGGCCTATAATGTCCCCGTTGACATCCTTTGCGACTTCCTTGAGGTCTTTTAAGACCCGCTCGTAGGAGATCTTGTCCATCTTCAGGCGGGAGATGTCGACGATCACGATATTACCCGAGTAGACCTCGTCCTTAACCCGGGGGGTGTCCTTGAGATCGGAGATTGTCGCAATCTTTACGAGCAGTGCGGGAGAACCGGCGCTGTGCTCTTCATACGAGGCAAGGTCGAGTTCCATGTAATCGTCGTCCGAGGTTGCGGAACTCTTGCCAAGAAGCGTGTCTATGATCTTAACCATAAAAAAACTGTATGACGAAACTTATTTAATGGTATCTATTGGAATGCGCCGATTTTGCATATTGCACCATAAAAAATGGGAAACCGGCGGGTTCTTCGCGTGTACGGGATAGTTGGATAACGTTCCGGACCAGCTTCAGATCTCGATGTTCCAGATCTCGTCCCCGACGTGATGGAAGCTCCGGACCATCTTCCCCGAGCTCGC
>DATKMN010000075.1:0-20270 GCA_035541835.1 Methanoregula sp. | reverse complement strand
GTTTTGTTGCAATGGCAACCATGTCGTACCTGCCGCTTCGGGAGGAGCTCGGTATCCCGCAGGGACGGAAGTGTGCCTACGTGATGATGTTCGGCCACCCGCGGTACACGGTCCACGGGATCCCGCGCCGGAAACCCTTGGAGATTGCGTGGAAGTAATCGCAGGGAATACAACACACAGGGAACCGGAGTGACGGATCATGAAAGTTATCGTGTTGCCGGGAGCCCGGGCTGAACCGTCTTTACTCCGGCGGACTCCTGAAACCATTGCCCGGCGGTTCAGAGGAGCTTCTTCCCCGCATCCGGGCCGGCTTTGACCTGGAAGACATCGGTGATCTTCACGACCACCGCACCCTTCGGCGTGAGGTGCGGCCGGAGCTCCTTCATCCACGCAACGTCCTGCCGGAAGACCTCGTCGTTGGTATGGAGGGTGATTGTGCCCTTGAGCTGGAAGCCTCCCTTCTCCCCCCACCAGGAGAGCGCGATCTTCGGGTTCTCTTTTACGTTATTGAGCGTCTTTTTGAAGAACTGGTCGGAAATAAGCAGCGTCCCGTCGTCGAGGAGTTTGAATGCCCCGATCGGGACTACGTTGGGGGTGCTGTCCTTTGACGATGTCGCGAGGAATGCGAGTTTTGTCCCCGCAAGCGACTCCTTCATCTCTTCGGTGAGTTTTACCATGGGTGTTTCCTCAATTGTTCTGTTTTCTCCGGGAGAGGGCATTAAAGGTTCGGCACTCTTCCCTGCCCGGGCGGGTCTCCGGGCGCCGGAATGCGGGGCGGAGAGCCGCCGCACTTGCCCCGTATCCGGAAGACCGGTACCGGGGCTGGCGGCCGGGCCCGCGGCGGCTCTGCTGACCGACCGTTCCCGCGGGCGGGAAACGCCCCTCCTTTTAATATTCCCGGTCGGACAACCATTGATCCGTATGATGAACACTATCGCTGAAAAGGCCCGGGGCTTCATCCTCGAACCGGTCGAAACCTTCCAGAAATCCCGCACCGATGAACCGGGCGCCGTGCTCGCGTACCTCGTCGCCCTGCTCCTCATCAACGCCGTTTTCTCGGCCATCGTCACTGCCGTAGTTGTCAACCTGATGCCGTTCCTTGCCGGGTTCGCGTCCGGGCTCCCCCTGCCGGCCCTGATCTTCTTCGCAGCGCTTGCCGGCGGGTTCGTCCTCACCCTCGTCTTTGCCGCCTGGGTCCACCTCTGGGCGTACATCTTCGGCGGCCGGAAGGGGATCATGCAGACCGCAGTCGCAGTCATTTACGGCCAGACGCCCCGGCTCCTCCTCGGCTGGATACCCTTCGTCGGCTTCCTCTTCACGCTCTGGTCGCTCGTCCTCAGCATCCTCGGCATCCGCGAACTCCAGGAGCTCAGCACCTTAAAAGCGATCCTGGTCATGGCGGTCGCGGTCCTCATCCCGGTCATCCTCATCATCCTCCTCGCCGCGTACCTCCTGATCGGGTCTGTGACGATGACGAGCGTGCCCTCCCCGGTGGCAGGCCCGTTCCCGCTGCAGTAGGCCGGCTAAAAACAATCCTTGTAAATCCTCTTTTATGAACAGGAAAGATTTCCAAAAACCGCAGGGATGACCTTCGGGAATACCCTGCCCGGCAAAAAAGATCTTTTGTTAACCGGTTCCGGCAAACTCGAGCCGGAGCAGGACGACGTTGTTCTCCCTCCGGGTCGAGACCAGCAGGCGCCCCGGTTTTTTGTGTTTTCGGTGCACTTCCACCGGCCGGTTATCGATCTTCTTGCCGGTGCGGAAGGTCTCGTTCACGGCGTTCCTGACATCGCAGTCGGGGCACGACGGGGTCTTCCCGCACCCCTCCGGGAGCAGGGCATTGATGCAGTCCAGGACACTGCCGCAGAGTTTTCCCTGGACGAGCTCCACCGGCTTCCCGAACGCTGCGATGGCACGCGAATTTGCCGCAAGGACGTTGACGTCCTCGTCCACGAGAAATACCGGTGCATCGAGCAGCTCGAGGAATTTATGTATATTGAGCCCGAAATCCGCAAGGATACGCCGGTAGCATTTCCCGCAGACGCCATGGTTGAGCGGTTCTCCGGGCGAGTTTCCGTTATCGATGACGGAATTACAGAACGTGCAGACGGTCTTCATTCCGGTTGACCGGTTAGTATATAAAAAACAGACTGGCTTAAACCCTTGTATAGGCAGTTGCACCGGAATGTTCGCCGGCTCTTTGACGGTCGCGGACCGGAAAACTCTTTCGCTGGAGAACCCGGTGCGACGGGCCTTCCGGTTTTAATTCCTGCAGTTTTTTTTTCAGTTATCGCCGCATTAATACCGCACCGGGGCCAACTATTCCGGAGGGAGGTGAGCGGAATAGCATACGAAAAATTCGCAATCGTCCTTGCCTGCGGGATCATTTCTCTCGCTGCGGCAGTCATGAACTACCGCGACACGGAGAGCGTCTCCGGTACAGGCCCCTGGATGTTTGCATCGGCGGCCCTGATCTTCATCTGCGCCGCGCTCCTGTACCACCGGGAAGCCGGCCGGGCAGCCCCATAAAGGTAAAATCTACCCTCCAAAGTATTTTTTTTAAAATGAAACTCCCATGACCGACTCAGGCAGCGACGAGGCCCCGTTCACGTGCCCGCGGTGCGGCCACGAGGACCGCAGCTTCCATGAGGTCTGCCCCGAATGCGGGCGCCCGTTCTTCCGGGACTACATCGATACCCGGTTCCACCCCCGGGACCCGGACCCGCAGGGCGTGTACAAGGGAAAGTTCTGGGCCCGGGTCTTCCTCGTCCTGGTGCTGCTGGGGATGGCTCTCGGCCTGCTCTCCTCGTCCGGGATCATCCGGGCGTAAGGGACCGTACCGGGGCCCGCCGCCCGCAACGGGGAGTCCCTGCTGCATCGTATCGGCTCAGGAAGAGCAGTTCACTTTTTTATTCCCCGCGTCCTTTGTGAGAGATGCAGGAAGGATCCTACGGACCGGTCCCGGGGCGGCGGACATCCGCTTGCGAAAGGACAAGCCCTGCACTACTATAAACAACGAGCGTGCACCATGATAAAAGCCAAATCTTCAACCGGGATGGCAGGTACCATGAAGATCACGGTGAGCAGGAACGGCCCCTATATCGTCAGCGGATCCGTCCCCCTGAAAATTATGGAGATCTGCAACGATGCCGAAGGGAACTGCCGGACGTGGAAGACAGTGCGAGAGTTTCCCGTGCAGGAAGAGTACGCGCTCTGCCGGTGCGGCGGCTCGAAGAACAAGCCGTTCTGCGACGGGACGCACGCGAAGAACGGCTTTGACGGGACCGGGCCCGGCATCTCCGAATCGCCGGAAGATACCGTGGTCATCCGCGGCCCGGGGGTGACGCTCTCCGATGACCGTCACCTCTGCGTCCACGCGCGGTTCTGCATGCGGGCGGGAGGGATCTGGGACCTGGTGCAGTCGGATGAACCCGGCGCGAGGGAGACGGCGATCGAGGAGGCATGCAATTGTCCTTCGGGACGGCTGGTGCTCTTTGACAACCGGACCGGGGACGCGATCGAACCGGAACTGGAAAAGTCGGTTGTCTTAATCGAGTACCCTGCAAAAGGCGAGCACGGGCCGATCTGGGTCCGCGGGGGTATCCCGGTGGTGGACGCCGACGGGAAGCCGTATACCATCCGGAACCGGGTCACGCTCTGCCGGTGCGGGAAGTCGGCAAACAAGCCGTTCTGCGACGGGAGCCATATCCGGCAGTGAACGGGGAAGACCCGCCTTTGCGACCCTTTTTTCGGGGGCTGTCGTCCCTCTGTGTGGCAGCTGTCCTTTTCCTATATATGATTGGAGATCCAAAGACGTGTTAAGGAGACAGATATGGAGGAGCGGGAACCGGCACCCTGCCTGGTGTGCGGGGATGCGAAAAGGAGAAACGATCTGGTTGCTGCGGGAGTTGTTCCCGAACCGATCGCGGAGATAATCCGGAGGGAGCACCCGAAATTTTCGCGGGAAGGGTATATCTGCAGCGCCGACCTGAACCGCTTCCGGGCACAATATATCAGGGAACTTCTGGAGAAGGAAAGGGCCGAGCTCTCCAGCCTCGAAGAGAATATCGCGGAGAGCATGAAGAACCACGAGCTCACCGCAAAGAACGTCAACATCGAGTTCGACCGGCAGCTGAGCTTCGGGGACCGGGTCTCCGACCGGCTCGCGGATTTTGCCGGGAGCTGGACTTTCATCGGCCTCTTCACCGGCTTCCTGATAGTCTGGGTCACGATCAACGTCATCGTCCTCATAGCGAGGCCGTTCGACCCGTACCCGTTCATCCTCCTCAACCTTTTTCTCTCGGCGCTCGCCGCCATCCAGGCGCCGGTCATCATCATGAGCCAGAACCGGCAGGAGGAGCGTGACCGGATGAACGCCGAGCACGACTACCAGGTGAACCTCAACGCGGAGATGGAGATCCACCAGCTCCACCGGAAGATCGACCACCTCCTCATCAACCAGGGGGAGCGCCTCCTCGAGATCCAGAAGATCCAGATCGAGCTGATGGAAGACCTGGCCAAAAGGAACGGGTGAGGCCGGGGCAGGACCGCCACCGGCTGCAAACCGCACGCAGTTTTTTTAAAAAAAAAACGTAGTTCCGCTTGCGCCGGCCCGGGCCGCTTTCCTGTTTTATTCTCCCATTCCGGGGGGCATGCCGCCCATGCCGGGAGGCATCCTTCCCGCCGCGGAACCGGATTGCGACGACGCGATAACGTCATCGATGCGCAGGATCATGACCGCCGCCTCGGCAGCGCTCGACACGGCCTGCGTCTTCACCCGCAGGGGCTCCACGACGCCGGCCCTGAGCATATCGACCGGTTTTCCCTCGAAGACATCGAGGCCGGACGTCCTCTTTCCGGATTCGTGGGCGGCCCGGATCGCGACGACCATGTCGATGGGGTCCAGCCCGGCGTTCTCGGCGAGCGCCCGCGGGATGACCTCGAGCGCTTGTGCAAACGCCTCGATCGCGAGCTGGATCCTGCCCCCGGTGCTCGCTGCGTACCGGTGGAGCTGGAGCGAAAGCTCGATCTCGGGTGCCCCGCCCCCGGCGACGATCTTTTTGTCCTTTGCGACCACGCTGACGACCATGAGCGCATCGTGGACTGCCCGCTCGAGCTCGTCGACCACGTGCTCCGATCCTCCCCGGATGACCAGGGAGACCGCGCGGGGATTTTTACACTTCGAGACGAAGATCATCTCCTGCCCGGAGAGCTTCTTCTCCTCGACCAGGCCCGCAGCACCGAGATCGGCCCGCGTTATCGCGTCGAGGCTGTTTGCGATCGATGCGCCGGTCGCCCGCGACAGGTTCTCCATGTCGCTCTTCTTGAGCCTGCGCACGGCAAAAATGCCTGCCTTTGCGAGGTAGTGCTGGGCGACGTCGTCGATCCCCTTCTGGCAGAAGACAACCGTAGCACCGGTCTTTGCGACCTTGTCCGCCATTGCGCGGACCATCTGCTCGTCCTCGTCCAGGAACGCCTGCACCTGGTCGGGCCGGGAGATGTTGATCTTTGCCGACACTTCCGTCTTTTTGTACTCGAGGGCCGCGTTGAGGAGGAGGATCTTCGCGTCCTTCACTTCCTTTGGCATGCCCGGGTGGGCCCGCTCCTTGTCGATGACCATGCCCTCGACAATCGAAGTGTCTTCGATCGCTCCCCCGACTTTTTTCTGGACGTTAACATGCCTGATATCGACCGTCCCGTCCGGGTCTGCGACCATGCCGATAGCCCTGACAACCAGATCGCAGAGGAGGTCCTTGTACGCCACCGCCCCCTTGCCGCTGATCGCGGTCTCGGCAATTTTCTTCAGCATTGCCGTATCGCCCGGTTTCACCTCGATCGCGATCCCGCCCAGGATGGCGAGCGATTTTACCGCGGCCAGCTGGTACCCTTCCGAAATGACGGTCGGGTGTACGTGCATCCCGATGAGGTCCTCGGCATTTTTCAAAAGTTCCCCGGCAAGGACGACTGCGGAGGTCGTGCCGTCGCCGACTTCGTCGTCCTGTGTCTTGGCGATCTCGACCATCATCTTCGCGGCCGGGTGCTCGATATCCATCTGTTTGAGGATGGTGGCGCCGTCGTTGGTGATGACGATATCGCCCATCCCGTCGATGAGCATCTTGTCCATCCCTTTGGGCCCGAGCGTGGACCTGACCGAGGTCGCGACCGCCTTTGCGGCAGCGATGTTGTTGTTCTGGGCTTCCTGCCCGCGGTTCCTCTTCGTTCCTTCCCTCAGGATGATAATCGGCTGCCCGCCAAGTTGTTGTGACATGTCCTTCCTCTGAAATCATCCCGGGACTTTTTCCGGTTTTTATCCCGCAGTCCGGAAATGCTGTTCCACACCAGTACCGGTACGCTGGCGCGACCCGGGACCCGGAACTCCGGGCCCCGCAGGCGGCTGCGACCGTTCGTTTCCGCGGACCGCGATGATGGAATAAATTTCTTACACGCTTTTGTCGCAGGAGAGCGTCCGCGTGCCGTTACCGGTGGCTGAATTCCCGCGCACTTCTGTGTGTGGTGTGAATGGTGCCCCGGGTTCATATGTCTATCCGTCCTGCCCGGGTGCATTGGGGCCCCGTGCCGGAAACAGAGCCCGGGCAATCCTTTATTGCACCGCGGGCGCCAGTCTGGATCAGGCAGGGGGATCCAGAGACCATGCTCTACCGGAAGATGAAGAAGGCTGCACCGGAACTCTCCATTCTCGGGTTCGGGTGCATGCGGCTCCCCGTCGACGGCGAGGGAAAGATCGACGAGGAGCTGGCGACCGGGATGCTCCGGTACGCCATCGACAACGGGGTCAACTACGTGGACACCGCGTACCCGTACCACAACGGGGAGAGCGAGCCGTTCGTGGGCCGGGCGCTCGGGGGCGGGTACCGGGAAAAAGTGAACATCGCGACCAAGCTCCCGAGCTGGCTCGTGACTTCCCGGGCGGACATGGACAAGTATCTCGACGAGCAGCTTGCGCGGCTCCGGACCGACCACATCGACTTCTACCTCGTCCACGGGCTCAACGGGCCGTTCTGGGAGAATTTACGCGGCCTCGGGGTGACCGAGTTCCTCGATGACGCCCTCGCGGACGGGAGGATCCGGCACGCCGGCTTCTCGTTCCACGACGCGGCACCGCTCTTCAGGACGATCGTGGACGCGTACGACTGGACGTTTGCCCAGATCCAGTACAACTTCATGGACGAGCAGTACCAGGCCGGGACAAAGGGGCTGCAGTACGCGGCGAAGAAGAAGCTCGGGATCGTGGTGATGGAGCCGGTACGGGGCGGCCTCCTCGCCCGGGACCTTCCGGGCACCGGTGGCATATGGAAGAAGGCACCGGTGCAGCGGCCTCCCGCCGAGTGGGCGCTCCGCTGGGTCTGGAACCACCCGGAGGTGACCGTGGCGCTCTCCGGCATGTCGGACATGGCGCAGGTCCGGCAGAACGTTGCCGTCGCCGGCACGGCAACGGCGGGGGCGCTTTCGAAAGCCGAACTCTCCCTCTTTGCGAAGGTGAAAAGCGAGCTCGAAAAGCGGGTGGAGGTCCCCTGCACCGGGTGCCGGTACTGCACGCCCTGCCCGCACGGGGTCTCCATCCCGGAGTGCTTCGAGTTCTACAACCGGGGGCACATCTACGACGACGCGGAGCAGGCAAAGCAGATCTACACGATGTTCCTCGGGGGGTTCTTCGACGGGACGCCCCATTACGCCTCCCTCTGCGAGGAGTGCGGGGACTGCGAGGAGAAGTGCCCGCAGGGGATCCCGATCCGGGAGAACCTGAAAAAAGTGGCGGCGTACCTGGGAAAGTGAGGCAGGTACCTCCGGGTCTTCCGGCAGCAGGCCTTTTTTTAGGCCGGTCACGTGCCGGTCACTTTTTTGATCGAAAAAATTGTTGATCCTGATCGAAAAAGTTGTTGAAGTACTGCGAGCCTACTTAGTATCAGCAGATTGGTTCCTGAGCAGATCGGGATCCGGAGAACGAAAGAGAAGAGGTGCATTATTCCACGAGCGAGCAAGACGGCCGGCAAGGCTGAACCGGCCCCGGAAAATGGCGGGAAACAGGAGGATTCCGCTGAACGGGAGATGAGATGCAGGGAACTCGAGCAGGAGCTGGAGGCGCTGAAGCTCGAACGCGGGAAGGACGCGGCCGAACGGGAGCGGCTCCGGGCGCTGCTCGCGGACGAGCAGGCCCTTGCACAGGAATACCTTGAACGAGTGAAAAACCAGGCCGTGCAGAAGAAACAGGATACCGTTCCTGCCGGTACGCAGCCACCCGTCCCGTCCCCGCAGAGGGGAGGGCGGGCAGGATACATCGCGGAGCTGGTCGGGTACCAGGCGCTGCGGCGCGTCTCGCAGGACATCCTCCGTAAACTGACGGTCGTCGAAGGCCTGTCGAAGGATGCCCGGATCCTCATTACCGGCCAGCTCGATTATATCGGGGGCGACATGCCGCTGGTCGAGATCTCGGCCCAGTTCTCGATGCTGGAGACCCGGTGCAGGAAACAGGTCGCGGACAACCGGGAACTCCTCGACTGGGTCATGCAGCGGGAGGAAGGGGCAGAGACCGAGGCCCCGCCCCTCCAGAAGGAAGCGTCCCACCGGTTTGCGTTCCTCGCGACTGCCCCGGCCATGGCAGCGGCGTCGACGGCTCTCCCGGCTTTTTCCGGGCGGAAGGGTGCGGTCGCGGACATTGCCGGCCAGTTCATGGCCGGGCCGGCGGCGCGGGAGACAAAGGTATCCGCCGCGGACGAAGCGCTCGTCGCGCTGATAGCCGGGGCCCTCCGGGCCGAGAAGAAGAACGTCTATATCTACAACTTTGCCTCGCTGGACACCATCGGGTCCCAGTCAAAACTCGTGAAGACCTACGCCGGCCTCATCGACAGCTCGAGCAGGCTTGCCAAGACCCGGAACCAGCTCTCCTGGTTCATCACAAAAAAGACGGAGAAGCTCTTTGAATTCCGGGCCCTTGCACAGAAACTCGGGCAGAAACAGGGGATGTCCGCGGCCGAGACGGTGGAACTGGACACCCTCCGGGAGAAGATCCGGGAGGAGGACTCGTGGCTGAACCTCGCCCACCCGGCGGTCCTCGCCTCGGACGCCATGCACGAGGAGCTCGACGCGTACCTTGCCCGGATCACGGTGGCCGGGTCCCCCGGGGCCCTGCCGGCGCTTGCCCAGGCGATCTTTCGGGAGAAGGTCCAGGAGCTCGGGATCACCCACCTCCTCTATCTCGGGGTCCCGTCCTCCGGAAACGAGGTGGTCACAAAAAGGACACTCTTCATCTTCAAGTCCATCAGCTATTTCGGCGGGTGCGCAGGCTCGTTCATCCTTGCCCGGAAGGAGGGGGAAGTCCTCCTCTCCGACACCGTACCCGCGCTCTGCGTCGTCGAGTTCCGGCTCTTCGACAACTGGATCGGGCCGCTCCTGCAGGTCCGGTTCGAACGGCCGGAACTGCGGAAATAACCGGGCCGGCCGTTTTTTGCAGGGCCCGGGAAAACCACTTTTTCCATCAGCGGGTCGTTTTTTCCGGCACGTCCCTCGTTTTCTGCGGAACGCAAATTCCGGGGAAAGGTTTTTGGTGCCGGCACGGCATTACCGGACCCTGGAGGATAGTACCATGAAGGCCGTCCGGATACACCAGTATGGAAACTCGAGTGTCCTGAAGTACGAAGAGGTCCCGAAACCTTCGATCGGTCCCGACGAGGTGCTGGTCAGGGTGCATTCCTGCGGGGTCAATCCCGTGGACTGGAAGATCCGGGAAGGGTTCATGGCCGCGATGGCCCGCCACACCCTCCCGCTGGTCCTCGGGTGGGACGTAGCGGGCACGGTCGAGGAGACGGGAGCGCTCGTCAGGCGGTTCAAAGTCGGCGACCGGGTGTTCTGCCGGCCGGATACTTCGCGGGACGGGGGATATGCGGAGTTCGTCGCCGTGCGGACGATCGAGGTCGCGCCGGCACCGCAGAGCATCCCGCTTGAGAAGGCGGCGGGGATCCCCCTCGCGGCCCAGACGGCCTGGATGGCGCTCTTCGAGATCGCCGGGCTCAAAGCGGGACAGAAGGTCCTCATCCACGGGGCATCGGGAGGGGTCGGGACGTTTGCCGTGCAGTTTGCGAAGATTGCAGGTGCCCGGGTAACCGGGACGGGCTCGAAGAAGAACTTCGATATGCTCCGGGTGCTCGGGGCCGACGAGCTCGTCGACCACACATCCGAGGACTTCAGCAAAAAAGTCCGGGACATGGACGTCGTCTTCGACACCATCGGCGGCGAGACCCAGGCGAAGTCATGGGGCGTGATCCGGAAAGGAGGCGTCCTCGTCTCCACCGTAGGGGCGGACGAAAAAGCCGCTGCCGCCCACGGCGTTGCAGGAAGGTCGTTCATGCTCGTCTCCAATGGCGCACGGCTCGAGGAGATCGGAAAGCTCGTCGATATCGGGAAGGTGAGCGTGGTCGTGGAGAAGGAGTTCCCGCTCGCGGAGGCAAAGGCAGCACAGGACCTGAGCCAGGCCGGCCATGCGAGGGGAAAGATCATCCTGCGGGTCGCGTGAATTGCGAAGAAAGGTCGGTCGAAGCGGCCGCTTCTCCAACCATTCCTCGCTGGCGCGACGAATGGTTTATAGAACCCTCAGCACTGATACCTGTTAGTGTGGTGCTATGGCTGACGTTCCCCCGGTCGACAACGATCCGGTCCTTATCAGGACACAGAAGATCATCATTGGAGGCATCCGTTCCTTTGCGGGTTTTACAAACGACCGGATCCTGATCCTTGACGAGGAGTCCGGCCCGGTCCGCGAGGAGATCCCGTTTTCCTCCATCCGGCTGGTCTCGGCCGGGGAGAACACGCTCAGGGAGCCGATCCTGACCGTATCGTACACCGTCTCCGGAAATCCGGTGTCGAGAGAACTGATATTCGTCCGGAACTACGCAGGGCTGCGGGCACAGGAGCGCGACCGGTGCATTGAATTTCTCGTACACCATGCGGTCCCCGTTGCAGGAGAGCCCTCGCTGCCCGAAAAACCCCGGGAGATCCCCGTCGCCCCGGAACAGGGCGTCCCGCAGCCTGCCACGGCGGTTCCCATGCCCCCGCCGGAGATCCCCCGAGGGGGATCGCCTTCGTATACCATCGCCGTCGTCATCATCATCGCCGCCATTGTCATCGCGGGGGCGATCGCGTTCGGGTCTTCATGGAGGGCCGGACCCGGACCGGTCCAGGTCCAGCCGCCGGGCCCTGCCGGATCGGTGATGAAGTCCCCGGAAGCCCCCACTCCTTCCGCGGAACCACCGGTGGAAACACCGGCTGGAGCGCCGGTTGAAACGCCGGCGGTAAGTCCCGGGGAAACACCGGCAGTGAGTCCGGGGGAAACTGCGCCCCCGGCAACGGCACCGCCGGTAACCGAAGGCGGGGTCCCGCAATCGGGGATATGGGTCCGGATACAGTACCCGGGAAACTATACCGGTGACGTTGGTGCGGAAGGATACGCCCTCGACGTCAACGCATCGGGCGACCAGCTCTACCGGATCCCGATCTACTCGGGCATTGTCGAGGGAACCATCCGGAAAGAGGACCTGACCGGCGGCCTCCTCCAGCTCGGGATCTACCGGGACGGGGCCCCGGTATACTTCCGCAGCACGACCGCACCCCGGGGGGAGATCGACTTCCATGCCACCGTCCCGCTCACGGGCGGAGAACTCACGCCGACAACCCCGCCAACACCGGTCCAGGCCGTGCCCACGCCGGACTTCTCCCTCCCGGATACCGGAGTCCCGGGGACGGGGATCTGGG
This sequence comes from Methanoregula sp., assembly GCA_035541835.1. Lineage (GTDB taxonomy): Archaea > Halobacteriota > Methanomicrobia > Methanomicrobiales > Methanospirillaceae > Methanoregula. The sequence continues at coordinate 8,507 of DATKMN010000075.1, read as the reverse complement.
TGCGGGTCTATTCGGCAGGGACATTTACCGGATCGGTCGGGGCGGAAGGGGCGTTCACCGGGATCAACAGCACGGGCGACCAGTTCTATTACATCCCGGTGCAGGGGGGCATGATCGAAGGCTCGGTCGTGAAATCCGACACCACGGGCGACCCGGTGGTTGTTGCGATCTACCGCAACGGGACGCTCGTCTCCCGGATGGGAACGGTCTCGCCCGGAGGGATCGTGGACATCCATGTTCCGGTATAACAGGCCCGGGGGTCCCGGGCCGGTTGGTTTTCCGGAGGCGCTTTTTATCGTCAATCCTGCGCGTCCGGGGCCGGGAGGGGGATTGGGAAAAAAGGATATTTTTCTGGAAAATATCCTCGTGCGAATATTTTTCAGATCCCGGAGCAATCCCTTTTTTTCAGACGCCGGTGTAAACCAGCTCTGAAAATGGAACCCCTGAGTTAACCCCTCATAAACAAAAAAAATTCTCATTAAGTATTTGCATTTTACTCCCTGTAAAATGGCGAACATTTAATTATTGTCGTGGATAACGGTTGGAATTAGGCAATTATTTTGCTGGAGATGTGCATGGCTTTTGCAGTACATGTAAACATGGAACGGTGCACGGGTTGCAACAACTGTGTGGTTGCCTGCCCGGTCAACGCTCTCGAGCTCTATACGCTCGACCCTGTCACCAGGGAAAAGATTTACCAGGTGCAGGACGGTGTGGCTGTCAGCCTCGATTTCAAGGCTGAACTTTGTGCAGGATGCGGTGTTTGTGTCGAAGCGTGTCCGTACGATGTGATCAGCCTCGCAGGACCGGAGATGCGGACATTTGCGGGCCGTTCGGAATCTGCCCATATCTGAACCTGAAAGCAGAGGAGTACTATGGCGAACAAGATTACCCTTAACATGATCACGTGCCGGACAATCCAGCAGGGTGTCGGCATGGAGGCAGGCAAGACGTCCCAGAAATATTTCGACGCCTGCACGATCATGCACATGCATCCCGAGGACATGAAGAAGCTCGGGATATGGAAGAACACGAACGTCAAGGTCACGAGCTCGGTCGGCAGCGTCATTGTCAAGGCAGTCGAGACCCGCGAGGACCTTGTCCCCGGCCTTGCCCACATCCCCATGGGGCCCTGGGCGAACCGGATCGTCCCCGCGTACACGTTCTCCACCGGAGAGCCGTGCTTCAAGGGATTCCCGGTCGATGTCGAGATCGCAGCGAATGAGCGTATAATGGGCGCAATCGAAGTCCTGCAGGACGCATGCGGCCTTATCAGGAAGTGACGGACAATGCCAAAAGAAGTAACTGATGTTATCTGCCCGTTCTGCGGTACCCTGTGCGATGACCTCATCGTCACCGTGTCCGATGACAACAAGACGATCCTTGGAGTCAAGAACGCCTGCGCCATCGGCGCCGAAAAGTTCAACCACCAGCGCCTCCCGGGCCGTGTCAAGCGCCCGCGGATGCGACAGGCTGACGGTACCTATAAGGAGATTACCTACGACGAGGCGATCGACTGGACCGCGAATATGCTCGTCAAGTCGCGGAAGACCCTGATGTACGGCTGGGCATCCACGAGCTGCCAGGCCATGAGCATCGGGCACGAGATCGCGGAGAAGGTCGGCGGCATCGTCGATAACTGCGCGACCGTCTGTCACGGGTCCTCGCTCATCGCCATCGAGGATGTCGGTGTCCCGAGCTGTACGCTCGGTGAGGTCAAGAACCGTGCCGACCGCGTCATCTTCTGGGGCTGCAACCCGGCACACGCCCACCCCCGGCACATGTCCCGGTACTCCATCTTCCCCCGCGGTTTCTTCACCGTCAAGGGCCACAAGGGCCGGAAGATCTACTGCGTCGACTGCCGGTACACCGATACCGCAAAATGCGCCGACGAGTTCATCCAGGTCCAGCAGGGATTCGACTATGAACTCCTGAATGCCCTCAGGACCGCCGTTCGCGGCGAAGTGCTCCCGGACACCATCGGCGGCGTCCCGAAGGAGAAGCTCTACGAGCTCGCGGAAGACCTCAAGGGTGGCCGCTTCGTCATCATCTTCTTCGGCATGGGCCTCACCCACACCATGGGCAGGAACCACAACATCGATATCGCCATCAACCTGACCCGCGACCTCAACGACTACACGAAAGGCGCGATCATGGCCATGAGGGGTCACTGGAACGTTACCGGTTCCGGCCAGGTGCTTGGCTGGCAGTACGGGTTCCCGTATGCAGTCGACCTCTCGAGGAGAGACCAGGCCCGCCACCAGACCGGCGAGACGACCTCCGTCGACCTCCTCAACCGCAGCGAAGTCGAGGCCTGCTTCTACATCGCAACCGACCCCGGTGCACACTTCCCGGTCGACGCGATGATCAGCAGCTCCCGGAAGCCCACGGTCACCGTCGACCCCCATATCAACTGCACGACCGAGATCTCCGATATCCATATCCCGGTCGCGATGGTCGGCGTCGAGACCGGCGGCTGCGCCTATCGTATGGACAACGTCCCGATCGAGACGAGAAAAGTCGTTGACCCGCCCGAGGGGATGCTCACCGATGAGGAACTCTTAACGAAGATCAACAAGCGTGTTGACGAACTCATGGTTGCCGGAGGCGCGTAAATGTCTGAGTATATCATCAGGAACGGGCATGTCTTTGACCCCGTCCAGGGGATCAAGGGCGACAAGAAGGACATCGCCGTCAAGGACGGAAAGATTGTCGAGAAGGTCGGTTCCGGTGCAAAAGTCATCGATGCCAAGGACAAGACCGTCATGGCAGGTGCGCTCGAGGTCCACGCCCACGTGGCAGGCCCCAAGGTCAATGCCGGCCGCTGGTACCGCCCCGAGGACAAGCATTTCGACTCCCACAAGAAACCCGGCATCACGAGAATCGAAGGCGGCAAGTCGATCCCGACCGTGTTCAAGACCGGCTACGAGTACGCCCGCCTCGGGTTCACGTTCGCAATGGAAGCCGCGATGCCCCCGCTCTACGCGAGGCACGTCCACGAGGAGATCCATGACACGCCGATCATCGATGAGGCCGCACTCCCGGTCTTCGGGAACAACTGGTTCATCCTCGAGTACCTTAAGAACCAGGAGATCGAGAACACCGCGGCATACATCTCGTGGGTCCTCCGCCAGACCAAGGGATATGGTGTCAAGTGCGTCAACCCCGGCGGCACCGAGGCCTGGGCATGGGGACTGAACTGTCTTACCATCCACGACCCGGTCCCGTACTTCGAGATCACACCGGCAGAGATCATCACCGGCCTGATAAAGGCAAACGAGTTCCTCGGCCTCCCGCACTCGATGCACCTCCACCAGAACGACCTCGGGAACCCCGGGAATTACAAGACCACCATCGACTCCTTAAAACTCGCCGAAGGCATCAAGGCCACCAACAACTTCGGCCGCGAGCAGGTCCTGCACTCCACGCACCTCCAGTTCCATGCGTACAAGGGCACGAACTGGGGAGACTTCGAGTCCGGCGCCAAGGAAGTCATGGACTACGTCAACAAGCAGAAGAACCTCACCATCGACACCGGGAACGTCACGCTTGACGAGACCACCACGATGACCGCCGACGGCCCGTTCGAGCACCACCTCCACGGCCTCAACCACCTCAAGTGGTTCAACGTGGACGTCGAACTCGAGACCGCAGCGGGTATCGTACCGTTCATCTACGACCCGAACAACGCCGTATTTGCCAGCCAGTGGGCAGTCGGCCTCGAGATCGCGCTCTATGCAAAAGACCCGATGCGCTGTTTCATCACCACCGACCACCCGAACGCCGGCCCGTTCACCCGCTACCCGCGTGTCTACTCGTGGCTGATGTCCAAGAAGGTCCGTGACGAGCGGCTCAACTCCTTCAAGAAGGCCGACAAGGTCATCAGTGCCACCAACCTCGCAAACATCGACCGCGAGATCACCCTCTACGAGCTGGCAGCCATGACCCGCGCCGGCCCGGCAAAGTGCCTGGGACTTGCCGCGGATTACGGCGGATTAAAGCCCGGCATGAACGCCGACATCGCCATCTACAACATCAACCCGGACAAGTTCCCCTCGAGCGGGCCGGAGATCGAGAAGGCGTTTGCGAACGTCGCCTACCTCTTCAAGGACGGGAAGATCTGCGTTGAGGGCGGCAAGGTCGTCGACATGGGCCACAAGAAGACCTTCTGGGTGGATGCAAAAGTACCTGAGAACAAGCAGGTCATGCACGATGTCCGCGAGAAGTTCCTCCGCTACTACAGCGTGAATGAGAACAACTACCCGGTACCCGAGAGCTATGCACCGCACCAGCACATCATCAGCGTGGATGCAACCAAGGCGTGAGGTGAAAAAGGAATGAATACGGTTACACTCACAGTAAAAAAGCAGCCGGAACTCTACCTGGAATGCGAAAACGTCAACCCCGACGTATTTGCCGGGAAGAGTGCCGGTGAGATCGCAAAACTCCCCGCGTACCAGGGCAGGGAGATGTCCACGCTCGACGAATATTTCACCATTGCCGGTGAAACCGGGGCGACGGCAGCCGACACGAAGATCGTCGTCAGCGGCGACTGCACGAAGATGAAGTACCTCGGCGCCAAGATGACTGCCGGAGAGATGGTCGTCAACTCTGCCTGCGACATGTACACGGGCAGCTGGATGAAGGGAGGGAAGCTCACCGTCAACGGGGACGTCCACTCCTTCTGCGGCCTTGCCATGGCCGGCGGCGAGTTCACCATCAACGGCAATGCCGGCAACTACCTCGGCGCCGCGTACCGTGGCGACTGGCGGGGCATGTCGGGCGGCGTCCTCCGCGTGAAGGGCAATGCAGGCTCGGATGTCGCGAGTTTCATGACCGGCGGCACGCTGATCGTGGAAGGCAACGTCGATATCCACCTCGGCACCCACATGGAAGGCGGCACGATCATCCTCAAGGGCAACGCGAACCGCCGTGTCGGCGGCCAGCTGGTCAAGGGCACGATCTACGTCTTCGGCTCCATCAACGTCATGATGCCCGGTTACAAGCCGACCGGGGAAGTCGAGCTCGAAGTCGATGGCACCAAGGCCCGGTTCACCGAGTTTATCGGCGACCTTGGCGAGCGCCACCCCAAGAGCAAGGGGCAGACGGTGTACGGCAAGCTCTACATGAAAAAATAATTTTTTAAAAAGCCATGCATGCCACGAGGGAGTACATCCCCTCACTTTTTTCTGAATAATTTAGAGTAATGTCATTTCAGCGACTGAATTCTTGCTCTTGACAGACCCCCCTTGCGCCAGCCCGGCCCCCGCAGGGGGCGGGGCGCATGCGATTCATCCATATTTCCAGGATGCCTGCCCCCGGGTAATACGATGCAATCGCAACCGAAGCACCGGCGGCGGGGAAAGAATCTGTTAGTTGGCTAAGATTCTTTCGGGAAGAATTCATCTGAATTCTTCGAGCGGAACCCCTGAAAACGCCGGGATGTTTTCATGACTTCCCCGGAGCAGGTCTCACCGGGGGCGGCGGATCTTCATCTTCTCCCGGATCGATTCTTCGATCTCATGCATCTTCCGGATACCGGGTTCTCCCTGACGGAAATAGAAGAGCAGGAGGTGGAAGTAGTCGGATGTCAGGTCAGAGAACTCCTTCCGGTACCGTACCTCGACACTGGTGTCGCTGGCAAACCCCTTGACGGAGATGAAGTCCTCCTGCTCGAAGGAGAAGAACGGGCGCTTCAGGTGGGGATATTCCTTAACGGTGCCAAAAGATCGGAGGAAGTCAAGGAATGCCGGCGTGAGCGGCTCGCTGAGGATATATTCTTTCATCAGGGAGCCGTCCGTACAGACCTTACTCTGGACGGATCTCAGGATCTGCACCCGCCGCCACCTCCCGTACCGCCCGGGCAGCTGCAAGGCAGTCTTCCGGATCCGAAAGATACGAGAAACTTACCCGTACACATCCTTTCCCGCCATCGATCCGGTCGTGGACGAGGGGGGCGCAGTGGAGACCGGTCCGGGTGATGATCCCGTACGCCTTTGCGAGAATATAGCCGACCTGGTCGTTGTCCATGCCCCTGATGTTGAAGGAGACTACCGGAAGATCGGCGGCCGGGTTGTAGAGGATAATTTTTGGATCTTCGGAGAGTTCCCCGATGAAACGCGACGTGAGGCTCCTGCACGTGCCGGTGATTGCATCCTGTCCCTCCCGCCCGATATACCGGATGCCGGCAAGGAGCGAGGCGATGCCGGGGTAGTTGGGGGTACCCGCCTCGAACTTCTGGGGCATATCCAGCGGGTGGACGAGGGAGCGCGAGTCCGTGCCGGTGCCTCCCTGCCGGGCCGGCGCGATTGCCCCGGGATCCCTGAGGTAAAAGCCGCCGGTGCCGGGGAGCCCGAAGAGCGCCTTGTGACCGGTGAAGACAAATGCGCCGGCAGGGATTTCCGACAGCTTGACCGGGACCTGCCCGGCCGTCTGGGCCCCGTCGACGATGAGGAAAATATCGTTTGCTGCGCAGTATTCCGCGATGGGCCGGATGGGCTGCAGGGAACCCAGTACATTGCTGCCATGGGTCATGACGACAAGGCGTGTCTCCGGCCCGGTGGCCTCTTCGATGCCCTGCAGCGTGACCCGGTTGTCGTGGAACGGGACGGTCGTGAGGGAGATGGCCCCCTGCGCTTCAAGCGCATGGAGCGGCCGGAGCACGGAATTATGTTCCAGTTCCGTCGTGATTGCGTGGAACGGCGTCTCCTGGTTTTTCGCAAACCCGTGGATAAGCATGTTCAGCGAATCCGTGGCGTTCTGGGTGAAGATGAAGTGGTCCGGCTCCTCCGCGTGGAAGAACCCGGCAAGCGCCTCACGGGCTGCTGCCGGGTAATCGACCGTGCTCCCGGCGGTGGAACGGCCATGCTCGAAGAACGGGGCCTGCAGGCACCGGGCTACCTCATCCAGCACCTCCTGCGGCTTTGGCCATGTGGTCGCCGCATTGTTGAGATAGATCGGGGAAGGGATTTCCGGGCCGGCTGCCATTACGTACGTGTAGGCGGTTTTCCCTCATGGTTTTTTTGACCGTTTTTTTTGGATCCGGTCGGCCGGAAAAGGACGGGCATCCGCCGGCAGCCGGTAAAATGCAATACTCTAATATGAGTGAATGTCAATAGTGTATATACCTGAAAACAGGCGATACACGAGGTAATCACGATGGACAAGTATGTGTGCACCATGTGCGGTCATATCTATGACCCGGCAGTCGGAGAGACGAAGGCGTTCAATAACACGATCCTCTGCAACACAGACAGGATGGAGATGTACCAGTGCAAGGTAATGGCAGCAGAGCCTATCAAGCCGGGCACGGCATTCCAGCAGCTCCCCGCCGACTGGCTGTGCCCCTCCTGCGGTCACCCCAAGTCCTACTACCGCCGGATGGAACCCGACACCCTCCGTGCCATGCGGACAATCAGCTCCTGAAAACCGGTTCATTTCCCGTATTCTTTTTTCAGATCCTGGCATTTAGATCCCAGCGTGTGGTACCGCGGGGGAAACAGATCATCGTCGACAAACCCGATACCATTTATACCGGTGACCACTGCACAAAAGAGGCCGGATCCAAGGGAACCCTTTTCCCGGGTGTCCGGTTTATCGTGGAGAATGTATGAGAGGGATCTTTCCCTCCACCGAGTGATGGTAGAACCGGTCCGGGAATTTTGCATGGGCAAAGCCGGTATAGAGAGAATAGGATACCGGCCCGTAATACTTCACGGTGTTGTCGGTGAAGATGACTGCCATCGTTCCTGTGCTGCTGTCGAATCCTATCCTCCGGATCAGGTGGGATACGCGATTATTCCAGACCATGTTCAACGTGGTTCCCCCCGGGCACTGCGGAAGTGCCGTATCATGAAATGTACGGAAACGGGGATAATGATTTGCCGGGCACCTCTCTTCTTCCGGCCCGGAAAGATTGCCATGAAAGTGCCGTTTTTTGCGCGGGTGCAGACCAGTAAGAACAGCACTCAACGTAGTCAGGAAGGGTTCACACCCGTCCGGTCACCCACTCTGCACGTCGGTTAAGTTCCTGCAACCAGCGGTATTTTCCCGTCAATGACCTGCTTATAGAGCCTCTCCGGGAAGGTTGCGTGGAAGAGTGACGCGTACAGCGGATAGGGTACCGGTGCGTGGAACTTCGTGGTCTTATCCGAGAAGACCACCGCCATTGTCCGTGTGGTGACATCGTATCCCAGTTCGCGGATCCTGCCGGATACGTGCCGGTCCCAGATCATGTTCATGGTTGGTTCTCTTTTCAGGCACCAGGGGTGCCCTTGGACGGCAATGGGACGGTCGCGGGGATAAGGGTTGTGCCCGTCCATTGATTGTCCGGATTTCAAACGGCCTGCCCTCCGCCGCAGGTGTTTTGCGGTATCCGGGGACGACCGGCCCGTAACTCCCGACGCAGACCCGGTACTATGCCTCCGGACCATACGGTCCGGCACGGAGAGGGAGATTTAAAAAAAGTGGCCGGCCGGACCCGGATGAACCGGGCGCTACTGTCCTTA
>DATKMN010000074.1:0-4836 GCA_035541835.1 Methanoregula sp. | reverse complement strand
GGCGGAACTGGCTCTCCGGGAGAGCGAAGCCAGGTTCCGGGCGATCTTTGAGAAGAGCCACGATTCGCTCGTCCTGTTCAGGGAAGACAGGTGTATCGATTGCAACCGGCAGGCCCTCGAGCTTTATGGTTATCCGTCCCGCGAAGAGTTCCTCGGCATTCGCCCCGCCGATCTCTCTCCGGAATTCCAGCCCGACGGGCAGGATTCAGGATCGTCTGCTGCCGCCCATACCCGTACGGTTTTTGAGAACGGCAGCGATCACTTTGAATGGCTCCACCAGAGGAAGGACGGAACCACGTTCCTCGCCGATGTGCTCCTCTCGGCCTTCGAACTGGACCGGAAACCTGTTTTTCTCTCGTCGGTCAGGGATATTACCGAGCGGAAGCGGATGGAAGAGGAGCTGACGCTGCTGAAGATTTCGGTCGACAATGCCTATGACGAGGTTTTCTGGCTGGACTTTTCCGGGAATATACTGTACGTGAACGATTCGGCATGCCGGATCACCGGCTATTCGTGGGAAGAACTCTCTGCGATGAAGGTCTTCGAGCTGGACCCGGATTTTTCGCCTGAGACCTGGGAGAAGGCCGTTGCCGGCCTCCGGGAACAGAAAACCAATTTCCGAATCACCCGGCACCGGAAGAAAGATGGCGGGATCATCGATGTCGAGATCGCGACCGTCTACGTCAAACGGGACGGACGGGAGTACAGCTTTGCCTTCGTCCGTGACATCACCGGGCGCAGGCTCGCCGAGCAGAATGTCCAGACCACCCTTGCATTCCTCAACGCCCTGATAGACCAGAACCCGGATCCCGTCTGGATTTCCGATGAAAAAGGAGTCCTCATCCGGTTGAATGCCGCCTGCTGCCGGTTGCTGCACTGTACCGAAGAGGATGTAGTCGGGAAATATAACGTCCTCAAGGATAATATCGTCGAGGAACAGGGTTTCATGCCCCTCGTGAAGTCAGTCTTTGAACAGGGCCGTGCCGTCAGCTTCCCGCTGACGTATGACAGTTCCCGTCTCGATGCCCCTGTGCTGAAACAGACGGTCTCGCTCACCCTTGAGGTCACGATATTCCCGATAAAGGATGCCGCCGGTACGGTTACCAACGCAGTTATCATCCATAACGATATCACCGAGCGGAAGCGGATCGAGGATGCCCTCCGGATAAACGAGGAAAAATTCCGGGCGCTTGTCGAGACGACCAGCGATTTCATCTGGGAGGTGGATACAGAAGGCAGGTACACCTACGTGAGCCCGCAGGTCCGGGAAATGCTCGGTTATGAACCCGGGGAACTTGAGGGCAGGACGCCCTTTGACCTTATGCCGCCCGATGAGGCCCGACGGGTTTTTGCAGAATTCGACCGGTGCGTCAGGTCGCGCAGTCCGATAACGTCCCTTGAGAATGCAGTCCTCCGCAAGGACGGGTCTGTGGTCGTCCTTGAGACCAGCGGTGTCGCCAGGACGGGAAAGGACGGCAGTTACCAGGGGTATCGCGGGATCGACCGCGACATATCGCGGAGGAAGCGGGCCGAGCAGGCATTAAAGGAGAGCGAGGCGCGGCTGCAGTCGATCATGGAGGGCTCGCCGATCCTCCAGTTCGTCATCGATCGCAACCACCGCGTGATTTTCTGGAACAGGGCGATCGAGGAATACAGCGGGATTCCGGCTGCTGCTATTATCGGGACCAGCAATCAGTGGCGTGCGTTTTATCCGGAAAAACGGCCGATCCTTGTCGATCTTCTCCTCGATGGATCCCCGGAAGACCTCTCACGGTGGTATGGCGGGAACCTCCGGAAGTCCCGGTATGTCGAAGGCGCCTGCGAAGCGACCGGCTTCTTCTCCCATATGGGAACATCCGGCATCTGGCTGGCATTCACGGCAGCACCGATCCGGGATGCGTCGGGAACGGTTATCGGGGCTATCGAAACCCTGGAGGATGTCACCGAACGCATGAATGCCGAAAAAGCGCTCCAGGAGAGCGAGGAATGGTCGCGCACGATTCTCACCACGGCCCAGGCGGGAATTATCCTTGTCGATGCGGCGACCCACCTCATCATCGATGCAAACCCCAAGGCGCTGGAGATGATCGGGCTCCCGCGGGAATCCGTTGCCGGCAGGGTGTGCCACCGGTTTATCTGCCCGGCAGAGGAAGGGAAATGCCCGGTAAGTAACCTGGGTCTGAACATGGATACTTCCGAACGCGTCCTCCTCACCGCTACCGGTAGCAGGATACCGGTCCTGAAGACCGTCAAGCCGGTTACGGTCGGGGGAAGGAACATCCTTGTCGAATCGTTTGTCGATATCTCCGAGCAGAAACGGACGGAGGCGGCGATCCAGGAGGCAAACCGTAAGCTGAACCTCTTAAACAGCATCACCCGGCACGATGTCGCCAACCAGCTGACTATCCTTCAGGGCTATGCCCAGATTGCGGCGATGAAGAAGCCCGATCCGGTCGTAGCGGATTTCCTTGAGAAGATTCAGGCTGCCGCCGGGACCATCTCCCGGCAGATCGAGTTCACCAGAATGTACCAGGAGATGGGTGTCCGGGCCCCGGTGTGGACCCGGATCGACGGGACTATCACCCGGGCGTACAGCATCCCGATCCGTTTTTCCGACAGATGCAAAACGATCGAGATCTATGCAGACCCGATGATCGAGCAGGTTTTTTCCAATCTCGTTGATAATACAATCCGTCACGGCAGTGGAGCGACGGAGATCGCGGTCCGGTGCGAACCGGCGCCTGAAGGGATCGTCATTTTTGTTGAAGACAATGGCCTTGGGATTGCCACTGCCGAGAAAGAGCGGATTTTTGAGAAGGGGTATGGGAAAAATACCGGTTTTGGTCTCTTCCTGGTTCGCGAGATCCTTGCAATTACGGGGATAACAATCCGGGAAACCGGCATTCCCGGCAAAGGGGCACGGTTCGAGATTTCCGTTCCGCAGAGCGCTTTCCGAGTGGTTTAAAGCCGGAAGATCCGGCCCGTTTCTTTTTTCCTTATGGTGTCCTAAAAGCTGATTGAGGTATGACGGGAGATCGTGAATCCGTAAAAAAGGGGCCGGCTTTGCGGCCCGATCCGGTAGTCCCGGCCAGGAAATGCACTACCGGGGTGATTCCCCGTTCGTTTTACCGGCACGACGCGATGACTCTTGCGCGGGAGCTCCTCGGCTGCTGCCTTGTCCACCGCGAAGACGGGTTTACGACGGCCGGGAGGATCGTCGAGACCGAGGCCTACCTGCAGGGCGACCCGGCCGCCCACTCGTTCCGGGGCAAAACCCCGCGGACAAGCGTCCTCTTCGGTCCCCCCGGCCACGCGTACGTCTATTTCGTGTACGGGATGCACTGGTGCATGAACGTCGTCACCGGGACGGGAGGGGACCGGGGTGCAGTGCTCCTGCGGGCGCTCGAACCGGTGGAAGGGATCCCGGTGATGGAAGAGCGGCGGAAGACGCAGGAGCTGCGCCTGCTCTGCAGCGGCCCGGCGCGGCTTGCGCAGGCGCTCGCGATCACCGGTGAGTTCAACGGCTCCTCGCTCCTCACCGGGCCTCTCCGGATCCTTGCGAGAGACCGTGTACCGGAGGACGGTACTCACGGTGCCGAAGAGATCGTGCAGACGACCCGGGTTGGGATCTCAAAGGCACAGGACAGGCCGTACCGTTTCTACCTCAGGGTCAGCCCGCACGTCTCGCGCCGGTAGTGCAGTGCAGATACCGCGCCGGTCTTCCGGGCCCGGCGCATTTCCGGAAAATTAAAAAAAAGGATACTCGCGCCGGCTGTCCTGATGTCCGAGGTGAACCAATGATCTTACCTGGCAGAAGTGCTCCGGCGAACCGCGAGTATATCAGGACGCTAAACCCCTTCCGGAAAATGCAGGTACATTGACTGCAGGGCAATCCGGCCCGGCCCGGTAAACCGGTTCGTGATAATGTTCATGCTTGCCAGAAGCCCGGTTGACAGTGACTGCATATTGGTCTCCATTTTTACACCGGGATCCTTGTACAGCCATCCGCCGGGCTCGACATCGATCTGTTCTCCCGGCCCGAGCGTCTTCTCAAATACATTCCCGTAGCCGTGAAGCCAGAGGATTCCTTCACCGGTTGTGCACCGGAACTTGTCTATCCAGAACCCCGTCCCGCCAAACATCATGTTCGCGAAGCCTTTCACGCGCTCGTAACTGTAGTCCACGTTTCCCGTTGCCGCCAGAAACTGGTGTTCGCGGACATCGATCTCCTGGCCGGGTTTCAGGTGAAGACCAAAGATGTGTCCCGGTCCGTCGCGGCTGAACGCGATCTGCCCGGGCCCGGTTGCCTCGGTCACGAAGATCTGCATCCCCGCGATCATGCGTTTCATCGCACCTTTCATGGGACGGACACTGATGACGATGCCCGTGTCTTTCCACAGGAGGATGTGGTGTTCGAAAAAAATCTTTTGCCCCGGTGACAAATCGATCGTGAGCGCCGGGACGAGTTCGCCTTCTGAATGGTATGAATAGCCTGCATAGGTCTCGGCCGGTGAACTCGTTTGCAACAGCTTCGGTCTTTCCATCCAATGTTTCCCCGGAGGTATATCTTTCCCTGCACGTTAAAATAACCCGTCTGTAATGACTGGAGGAACAGGTTCAGGCCCGGTTACCGGAAGGGTTTCAAGAGAGAGGAGAAGTGAGGCAGAATGCCGGACTTCGACTTCTGATGAACTCTCGGAACTCGAAGAAATTCTGATGAATTTCTTCTCGTCCTCGAGGTCTTATGACCTCTCGGGAAAAAAAATTACTGATAATGCGACGGCCTGTCCGTCTCTGTTCCGGCAGCGCTGCCGATGTCCCTGCTGCTGTAATACT
>DATKMN010000073.1:0-28226 GCA_035541835.1 Methanoregula sp. | reverse complement strand
GACCACCAGATCGAACCCGCCTTTTTTTATAAGACCGCAGACGTCGAGCACCGACCGGCACATGTCTGAAATGACCCATTTCGATTGCCAGAGGGTCTTTTTGAGGCTGAAGAAACCCCCCTCCCCCTCGAGGCAGACCTCCCGGTGAGTGTGGTGGAGGTTCGGGCAGAGGTGCTGGTCCATGAAATCATACGACTTCCCGTAGCCGGCAAAATGGACCTCGTGGCCGTTGGCCTGCATATAGTGACCGAGATGGAGGCACCGGGAAGTATGCCCGAGGCCCTCCCCGCACACAACGAAAAGAACACGCATTCTCGTTTCCGCCCGGACTTCCTAACCGGATTCCCCCTCCGGTCCCGCAGGGCCGGAGGCGACCGGGAGATCCTCGTCTTTCTGCACAGGGATGATGATGACCGCGACAATATACGCAGGGATACCGGCACCGAGAGAGAGGAGGCTCGCAACCGCCCGGATGAGCCGGATGACTGTCGGATCCATGTCCGCGAATTCCCAGACTCCGCCGCAGAATACGGCTACCACCCGTTCATGCGCAGACCGGTACAGTCGTTTCACACTAGGATCGTTGGTCGTACCAGCTCATTAAAGCTGCCGGATTTTTCCGGGACAAAACCGCGATTTTAAGGAAATTCATCTGTGGATCCCGCGGCTGGCGCCAGAAAGAGTCGGACATGGCAGGGACTACAGGAGGGGCCACGCCTGCAACGTCCGGGGCGGGTGTTTTTCCGGATTCCTTCCCGATCAGTTTTTAGCCCGGCGGGTCGACCACCGCTCCATGCAGGTATCGGACAGTATCCAGATCCTTTCCATTATCCTCGAAGCGGTCATCGCGGTCTTCGGCGTCCTGATTGCGGTAAAGAAGAAGAAATGGTCCGGCTGGTTCATCGCCATTACATTTGCCCTCTTCGCGGTCTTCGATATCGTCCGGATGGTGCAGTCCGGGCTCTCGCCCGGGATCCAGGCGTTCCTGCTTCTTCTCGCCTGTATATCCATGCTCTGTGCAGCAGGGCTGATCTGGAAGGAACATTAGCAGGTTGCAGGGAGAGGAAATCCGGCAGGGAAGACTACTGCCGTTCTTTTTCCCGGAGGAACTCTTTGAGGACAAGGGAGAGCCGGTGCATCCCCTCACGGATCCGGTCTTCACTCTGGTTCGAGAAGTTGAGCCTGAGAGTGTTCTCCCCGCCACCATCGGTGTAGAAGGGTTTCCCCGGCAGGATGGCCACGCCCTCCCTGAGCGCCCGGTCGAAGAGTTCCATGGACGAGCAGCCCTCCGGAAGCTCGGCCCACAGGAACATCCCCCCGTCAGGTTTCGTGAAGCTGACCCCCTCCGGGAAGAACTGCTCCACACATGCGACCATCGCGTCCCGCTGCCTGCGGTACAACCCGACAATGCGGGGGATCTGGTCGTCCAGCGGGTTCTCCGCGAGGTACCGGGCGATGATCCGCTGGGCCACGTGGTTCGAGTGGAGATCGGACGCCTGCTTGGCCGTGACGAGGTGCTTCATGATCTCTTCGGGGGCAACTATCCACCCGACCCGGAGACCGGGTGCGATGACTTTCGAGAATGAACCTGTCAGGACAGCCTGGCCCGGAAGGTGAAGGAAGACGGGAGGGAGGGGATCGCCATCGAACCGCAGCTCCCCGTAGGCGTCGTCCTCGACAAAGACGGTGCCGCTCTCCTTCAGGACATCCGCGACTTCTCTTCTCCGGTCCGCGGACCAGGTTATCCCCGACGGGTTCTGGGAGTTCGGGACCCCGTAGAACAGGAATGGCTCGTCCCTTCCGGGCAAGGCTTCCAGTGCCCCGGGATCCGGGCCGGCACTGGTGAGTGGGACCGGCAGGAACTGTGGCTCGTACAGGGAGAACGCCTGGATCGCACCGAGATATCCCGGCCGCTCGATGGCGACTCCCGTTCCGCGGTCGATAAAAACCTTGCCGACAAGGTCGAGGCACTGCTGGGAACCGTTCGTGATGAGGATCTCATCCGGGGAGACGGTTAACCCGAGCCTCTGCCGGTACCGGTCCGCGATGAACTGCCGCAGGGGGAGGTACCCTTCCGTCGTCGTGTACTGGAGCGCAGCTTCCCCTTCATCAGCAATGACCTCGTGAGCGGCCCGGGCAAGCTCGCGGGTTGCAAAGAGGCCGGGGTTCGGGAGCCCGCCGGCAAACGAGATGATGGCCGGGTCTTCGGTAACCTTGAGTATCTCCCGGATGAACGATTTTTGGGTAGTCTTCATCCGGTTCGCGAAAGAGTACTTCGTCTTGTTCACTTCCGTCCCTGCACCGGTTCCGGCGCGCTGGTCCATTATTATTCGAAGGGGCCTCCCAAAATCATTTCCCTTCGTTTTTTTGTTTCAGGAATGGATCAGCCGGATTGAAAATAAAGAGCCCGGTCCTTGCTCTCCGGCAGTCTCCTGCCGCGACCGGGAGGGAGGCCGGGAGCAGGAGGAAAGGCCGGGGTCGCGATACCGGAACGGTGCACGGCGGGATAGACCGGCCCGGGGTTTTGCGGCACCCGGAGCAAAAGTCCCGGGAGCAGACGAGGCTCCGGAACGGACCGGGGAAGCCGGACAGAGTGGCGATAGGGTACATTAATTATCCGGCACTTGCTAGTTTTAGCATCCGACTCTCAATGTCGCAGCATATTTCCTGCGGCGACCCGGAGCATAACGATGAAGAAGACCACACTCGCTGCCGGTATCCTCGTCATCGCACTCGCGGTTGTTGTACTTCTTGCAGCGCTGAATACCGGTGCCTCCGTGCCGGGTCCACAAAAGACTGTCCCGCTCACGGTCGGTGGGCCGGCCCTCGAAACCTCGGCGCTTGTCTATATTGCCCAGGACCAGCACTTCTTTGAAAAGAACGGGCTCAACGTCACCTTCAGGGAATACGATTCCGGGGGGACAACGATCGGCGGCCTGACGAAAGGCG
The DNA here is from genome assembly GCA_035541835.1 of Methanoregula sp. GTDB lineage: Archaea > Halobacteriota > Methanomicrobia > Methanomicrobiales > Methanospirillaceae > Methanoregula. Next base: position 25,277 of record DATKMN010000073.1, on the reverse strand, counting down.
ACGTGGATATCGGCCTGATGTCCGAGTTTGTCATGGTAAATGGTATCTCCCAAGGCGATAACCTCACCGGAATTGCGACAACGGACAAATTCCAGAACATGTTTCTCGTGACCCGGAAGGACCGGGGGATCAATTCCATCGCGGACCTGAAAGGCAGGACGGTGGGGCTGCCGGAGGGAACCATCGCCGAATTTTATATGGGACGGTACCTCACGCTTCACGGAATGGACGCAGACGAGGTGAATCTTGTGAACGTCCGACCGGCGCAGACAGCGGAAGCAGTAGAAAACGGAACGTTCGACGCGGTTGTTACCTGGCACCCCTTCCTTGATACGATCCTTGAGCAGAACAGCACCGGTGTCGCCGTGTGGCCGATCCAGAGCGGCCAGCTCACGTACTGGACCGCGGTCAGCCGCAGGGACTGGGCTGACAGCCACCGACCGGAGATGACCCGGTTCCTCCGGTCGCTCGCAGATGCCGAACAGTACATGATGTATCATCCCGACGATGCACAGCGTATCGTGGAAAAACGCCTGAATTATACCGACACGTATATCGGTGGCATCTGGCAGGACAACCAGTTTTCCCTCTCGCTCGACCAGTCCCTGATCACTGCGATGGAGGATGAATCGCGATGGCTGATCTCCGGCAATTCAACCACTATGACAACCATACCGGACTTCCGGAATGTCATCGATCCGACTATTCTCGGATCCATCAAACCGGGGTCGGCTGATATCATGAGGTGAGCAGATGAAGATCAGGACACAGTTGATCGCCGGTATCATCATATTCGCCGCTCTTCTCGTGATCATCTCCGCGCTTGTGATCGTCACCAACCAGCAGGTAGACCGGCTGAACATACAGGAGCAGACCGCAAACTCCATCGTACTCGATGTTGGCGAACTCGGGTATCTCTCGAATGACTATATTCTCTACCGCGAACCCCAACAGGCAGAACGATGGAACGCGAAATTTGCATCAATCGCCACGGAGATTGCAAACCTTTCGGTCGACCACCCGGATCAGCAGGCAATCGCCACCACGCTGGCTGCAAACCTCAAAAATACAAAATCGGTCTTCGATGACATTGCGTCCAACCCCGGTCAGCCTGCCGGGTCACAGACGGGATTCATCCAGCTCTCATCGAGCAGGATAGCCGTCCAGAACGAGGGCATGATTTTTGACGCAGGCAGGCTTGCCGTTCTTATCCGTGGAGAAGCTGATGGCCTGAGGCAGGCAAGGACACTCCTGATATTCGCCCTCATGGGTGCTTTTGTTGCCCTGCTCCTTTCCAGTTACTTCCTTTTTTACCGGCGCACGCTCCGGTCGCTTTCCCGCCTCCAGGAAGGCGCCGGGAGCGTCGGCTCCGGGGACTTCAGCCATGTTATCGATGAGAGTTCCGATGATGAGATCGGGGACCTGGCCCGGACTTTCAACCATATGACGGCGAACCTCAGGCAGGTTACGGCGACAAAATCCGAACTGGAGAGAGAAGTCGCCGAGCGCCGCCGGGCAGAAGAGGACCTCGCGCAGAAAAACGAGGAACTCGGGGAGCTGAACGAGGAACTCACCGCGGCCCATGAGGAACTGGTCGGTGCAAACGAACAGCTCTCCGCAAGCGAACGGAACCTCCTTGCAAAGAACAGCGAACTCGGGGCTCTCAACGAAGAACTCGCAGCAACACAGGATACGCTCACGGCAAACCTCGACCGCCTCACCAGGGCCGAACATGACGCACGGACGAGCGAGGAGCAGTACCGCCGGCTTTTCTCGGAAATGGCCGAGGGGTTCGCGGTCCACGAGATCGTCTGTAATCCCGCCGGTGAGCCGGTGGATTACCGGTTCCTCGACGTCAACCCTGCCTTCGAGGAACTCACCGGCCTCAGACGAGGGGATATTGCAGGCCGGCTCGCGAGCGAAGTGCTCCCCGGTCTCGAGCAGGAGTGGATCGAGATGTACGGGTCGGTAGCCCTCACGGGCACCCCGGTTCATTTCGATAATTATACAAAACCGCTCGACCGGTATTACGAAGTCTTCGCCTATTGCCCGGAGCCGAACCGGTTCGCAACGATATTCCTGGATATCACCGAACGGAGGTTCGACGAAGATATCCTCCGTCTCACCGCTGAGGTATACCGTATATCCACCGGGGACCCGGATCTCGGCCAGATGCTCGGGGAATATGCCCGGCTCCTCCAGGGATATACCGGTTGCGACTCGATCGGCATCCGGCTCCTTGACAGCAGGGGGAACATCCCCTACCACGCGAACATCGGGTTCTCCGAGGACTTTTTCAACCGCGAGAGCCCCCTTTCCATCGAAGCCGATTCCTGCATGTGCATCAATGTCATTAAAGGAAAAACCGACCCCTCACTTCCCTTTTATACCGCCGGGGGATCGTTTTACATCAACGGCACGACGAAATTCTTATCGACGGTCAGCGACGAAGAGAAGGGAAAGACACGGAACGTCTGCAACCAGGCGGGGTACGAATCGGTCGCGCTCATCCCTATCAGGAAAGGCGAGCAGATCATCGGCCTGCTCCATCTCGCCGACCACCGTGAAGGGATGGTGCCCCTGCGGACGGTCCGGATCCTCGAGACAATCGCCCTCTCCATGGGATCGCCCATCCTGCGCTCGCAGGCCGAACAGGCGCTCCGGGAGAGCGAGGGGCGATATCGCGACATGTTCGATCTCAACCGGGCCGTCATGCTTCTCGTTGATCCCGTGAGCGGGCGATTGCTCGACGCGAACGCGGCAGCCTGCGCGTATTACGGGTACTCCCGGATAGAACTGCTCGGCCTCTCCATCAGCGACATCAATATCTCGGGCCAGGTTTCCGCGGGAAATGACATGGCAAAAGCGGTGAAGGACCATGGCGCCGTGTTCAGTTTCCGCCACAAGAAAAAGTCCGGGGAGTTGCGTGACGTGGAGGTATTCAGCGCGCCCATTACCCTTGGCGGCCGCCAGATCCTGCACTCCATCATCCAGGACGTCACCGAACGCAAACGGGGAGAAGAGACAATCCGGCGCCAGGGGGCAGTCATGGAGGCCATCAACCGGATCTTCAGCGCAGCCCTCGCCTCAAAGACGGAAGAAGAACTCAGCCGGGCCTGTCTTGCCGCGGGCCTCGGGATCACCGGAAGCAGCATCGGGTTTTTCTGCTGGGCCGGCGCTGATGGAAGCCTCAGCACCTGCACGACCACCGATCCCCGGCTGGACCCCGAAAAATACCCGGTCCGGGGCTTTTGCGACCGGGTGCTGGCAGGAGAAGCAGGCCTTGTAGCGTACGGACCTGAGTTGCACACGCCGGAAGACGGGGAAGACAGCGGGGATCTTCACCTGGAATCGTTCCTTGGTGTCCCGTTCTTCCAGGGGGACAGGGTTGCGGGCATAATCGGGGTCGCCAACCGGGAAGGCGGATACGGGCCTGAGGAGAAGGCTGCGCTCGAAGCCATTGCGCCGGCAATCGTCGAGGCCTTCGGCCGCAAGCGGGCGGAGATCCATCTTGCCGATAACCTCGCAGTCATGACCCGGCTCCATGACGTGAGCACCCGGTTTGCCGGTGAAGGCGACCCGAACGAGCTGCTGGCCGCGGTGCTGGATGCAGCCCACGACATCTCGGGCGCTGAGCTCGGTATGGTCCAGACGGTCGTGCCGGGGACAAAAACCCTCCGGCTTACCGCCCAGCGCGGCTTTACCCGGCCGTTCCTCGATTTCTTCGCTGTCGCCGATGAACGCACACGTGCTGCGTGCACCGAGGCATTCAGGCTCGGCAGGAGGACGATTGTCGAGGACATCGAGACAAGCCCGATATACGAGGGAGCTCCCGGGCTCTCGCTGCTGCGCGAGGCAGGAATGCGCTCAGTCCAGGCGACGCCTCTCTGGAGCCGGTCCGGCAGGATCGTCGGAATACTCACCACCATGTGGAAGTACCCCCACCGCCCGGACGACCGTACTCTCCGGTTCATCGACCTGCTCGCCCGGCAGGCAGCCGATTTCATAGAACGTTCGCAGGCCGGAGAAACCCTGCGCGAGACGAGCCAGTACCTCGAGAACCTCATAACCTACGCAAACGCACCCATCATCGTCTGGGACGCGAGCCACCTGATTACCCGGTTCAACCACGCGTTCGAGCGCCTGACCGGCAGGATGGCGTCGGATATGCTCGGCCACCGGCTCGAGATCCTCTTCCCCGGCGAAAGCCTTTTCGACTCCATGCGGATGATCCAGCGGGCCTCTGCGGGTGAACGGATGGAGAGCGTCGAGATCCCGATCCGGCACGCGAACGGGGAAGTGCGGACCGTGCTCTGGAACTCGGCTGCGGTCTACGAGGCGGACGGGAAGACCGTATACGCGACCATCGCGCAGGGCCAGGACATTACCGAACGGAAGAGGGCGGAGCAGGCGCTCCTCCACCGGAACGAGGAACTGGGTGCACTCAACGAGGAACTCACGTCCACCCAGGAAGAGCTGCAGCAGAACGTCCGCGAACTCGAGCGGAGCGAGCAGGTTCTCCGGCGGAACGAGGCGGAACTGAAAGAGGCACTCGAGGAGAAGGAAGTGCTCCTCTCCGAGATCCATCACCGGGTCAAGAACAACCTTGCCGCGTTCATCTCGCTCATCAGCCTCGACAACACGTACGAGCAGTCCGAGGAGGGTCAGGCGCTGAAAAAAGATCTCCAGAACCGTGCACGGAGCATGGCCCTCATTCACGAGACCCTGTACCGGACCAAGAAGTATTCCAGCGTCGATATGGGCGTGTATCTCGGGAACCTGATGGACCAGATAGCTGCGTCCTATGCAACCGCAACTTCCGTGAAAGTCGTCGTTGACGCAGAGGGTACCCTCCTCGACATCGCCCGGGCGACACCGTGCGGACTGATCATCAACGAACTCGTCACCAACTCCTTCAAGTACGCGTTCCCCGAATCATTCGATTGCCCGAAGATCAGGAACGAGCCCTGCACGGTCAGGGTTTCCATGCAGAAGTCAGGCGACGTCTATACCCTCGTAATCAGCGACAACGGGATCGGTTTACCGCCGGGCTTCGACATCGCAAACGCCAAGTCGCTCGGACTCAAGCTCGTCAACTTCCTCGCCCGGCACCAGCTCCGATCAACCGTTGAGACCCATACCGGTGCCGGCACGGAGTTTGTCATCCGGTTCCGGGACTCGTTCCGCTGAGATACCGGCCCCGGGGAACCAGCTGCCGAAACACCGGATCTGTCCATAACGCTTTTTTTTATCGGGTCGGGCCATGAAGAGGCCCGATGGAGCGCATGAAACGATTAAAAACCGTGAAAACAAGGGATGGGCCCGCTGAGATTCGAACTCAGGACCTCCGCCATGTCAAGGCGACGTCATAGCCAACTAGACCACGAGCCCTCGTGCCAGCCTGATGCTCTATAGTGTCTGTCATAGTATTATTAAAAATTAGTGCACGGATTGCCCGGCTTCCCGTCCGGAAAAACCCGGCGGGTTTATCACCCGATCCCGCCAAAATCCTTCTGTATCATGACTGACGGAACACCAGTGCAAACGCAGCTCTTCACGTTCGAGCACGACGCAGGCCGGCTCGAGCTCCTCGTCCGTATCGTATATTGGATTCTCATCGGCATCGTCCTCTGGGTCTACGGGATCGTAGCCTTCATCTGCCTCTTCATCCAGTGGTTCCACATCCTCATCCTCGGGAGGAGGAACGAGGGGCTCTCCGATATTGCCAAAGGATACCTCGAATATCTCGTCCACGTCATGGGCTATACGTACATCATGACCGACAAGCGGCCGGACATCCTGCCGGTGACGGTGAAGATACTCGAAGAACGCTGATGCGTTCTTCTCGTCCTCCAGGTCTGATCACCTGTCGGAACCCGAAGAATCCTGATGCGTTCTTCTCGTCCTCCAGGTCTGATCACCTGTCGGAACCCGAAGAATCCTGATGCGTTCTTCTCGTCCTCCAGGTCTGATTACCTGTCGGAACCCGAAGAATTCTGATGGATTTTCTTTTTTCTTGCAGGCGGGGGGGTAAGCAAAGATGTCCAGTGTTGAACCGCTCTTGGGGCTGCGCCTTCGGCTTTGCCCCCGCCGCCCGGGTATCCCCCACTCGCGATGATTCTGTATTTCCTGACTTCGAGATTCTAACCGGTCGGTTGTTTTTCCGGTTACTTATCCGCAGCCGGGGGATGTCTCGTCGCATCAGCGAGGAGATATCGGAGAAGAATTTATCAGAATTCTTCGACTGCTCCCCGCCGGGGGCGGCGGCGTTCATCGCAATTTTTCGCCGGGGAATATAACGGATCAATCAATTTTCAGAGAATTTTTATTGATTTGATTCGTCTGAGTCCCTGTTTATCGATATGACATTTTTTTAGTATAGCACTCCTCAAAAACCGGAAAAAGGAACTTCATTTTGTACAGGAACAACACTTTCGCATAATTGGTTCCGGCTGTCCGGAATTATTCAGACAAATGGAATGCATATGCAGCGGGATATGCTCAAATTTTTGACTCTTTTTAAAAAATTAAAAAAATTCTCAGATCAACTCATTCGATATCTTGGCAAACGTCGCCGTGAAGATCCCCGGCATTCCGCGGATCTCGTCCATCACGGCCTCGGGGACTTCGCTGTCCACGTTCAGCACCATGATCGCAGTCTCGCCCGGCCTGATCCGGCCGACCTGCATGCCGGCGATGTTGATGCTGTTTTTCCCGAGGATCGTTGACGCCCTGCCGATAACACCGGGCTTGTCGAGGTGGCGGGAGACGATGACGTACCCCTCGGGGATCATGTCCATGGTATAACCGCCGACAGCGACAATCCGGCTCCTGCCCTTGAAAAAGACCGAGCCGCTGACCGCCTCCTCCCCCTTGTCCGTCCTGATACGGATGGTGATGAGGTTCTTGAACCCCCCGGACTCCTGCGTTACCGTCTCGCTGACCGCGATGCCGCGTTCCCTGGCGATGAAATCGGCGTTGACGATATTGACCGGCTGCTGGAGGACGGGATCGAGAAGCCCTTTCAGCGCGAGCCGGGTGACAAACTTCATGCTTCCCGCGTAGGCGGAGAGTTCCCCGGCATAGATGCACTCAACTGACGAGAGCCGTCCGCCGGCGATCTGCGTGACGAACCGCCCCATCTTCTCGGCAAGCTGGGCGTAGGGCTGGAGGATCTCCGCGTGCTCGGGCGGGACCATGGGGGCGTTGACCACGTACTTTGCCGACCCGCCTTTCAGGACCTCGATGCACTGCTTCGCTACCGAGACCGCCACGTTCAGCTGCGCCTCGACCGTGCTTGCCCCGAGATGAGGAGTGACGATTACCTGGTCGAGGGTGAGCAGCGGGGACTCGGTCGGGGGCTCCTCTTCGAAGACATCGAGCGCTGCTCCTGCGACCTTCCCGCTCTTGATCGCATCGTACAGGGCCTTCTCGTCGATGATCCCGCCACGGGCGCAGTTGATGATCCGGACGCCGTCTTTCATGGTGGCGATGCTCTTTGCGTTGATGACGTGCTTTGTCTCGGCGATTAAGGGGGTATGGACCGTGATGACGTCGGCGATTTTGAAAAGATCCTCCATCGACATCATCGTCACGCCGAGCTGGGCCGCGCGTTCCCTGGTGATGAACGGGTCATACGCGACGCACTTCATGTCCATCGCGTTCGCACGCTTGGCGACCTCGCGCCCGATCCGGCCGAACCCGACGATCCCGAGCGTCTTCTCGTTCAGTTCGACGCCCATGAACCTGCTGCGCTTCCACTCCTTCTTCTTCAGGCTGGCATTCGCCTGGGGGATGTTCCGGGCGAGCGCCTGCATCATCGCCATCGTGTGCTCGGTGGCAGCGAGGGTGTTTCCCTCGGGTGCATTGGCGACGATAATCCCCTTCCGCGTCGCTGCATCCACATCGATATTGTCCACGCCGACACCGGCCCGGCCGATGAACTTCAGCTTCTTCCCGGCCTCGATAACCTTCGCCGTTACCTCGGTACCGCTCCGCACCAGCAGGGCGTCGTACCCGGGAAGGATTTTGCAGAGCTCGTCCTCTTTCAGCTCAGTCCTGACATCCACTTCGACGCCGGGTGCAGCCCTGAGGATAGCAAGCCCTTCTTCCGCCAGCGGATCGCTGACGAGCACTCTCGCGTTTGCCATAAAAACCCGTTAGTATATCGGCTGGCGTACTTAAAGAGGGTTATTCTTTCCACCGGAACCGGAAGATACCGGCGGGAGCCCGCCCTCCGGGCAATTTTTTCGCCTCCGGCAAAGCCATGATAATTATTAAAGATGCGGGCGGCGAGATCATAAGTGGTAGAACATACCACGTGGTGAAGGATGAAAGACGTGCCCAATATTCTCTGGCTTGAGGAGATCCGGAAGGAGGACATCATTTCCGTGGGAGGCAAGGGGGCTTCGCTTGGTGAGATGGCGTCGATCGGGCTCCCGGTCCCGCGTGCCTTCGTGGTCACCGCCCAGGCCTTCCGCAGGTTCCTGGTCGATACCGGCCTCGAGAAGAAGATCTTTTCATCCTTCGCAGGGCTCGATGTCGAGGACAACGAGCGCCTCGAGAAGGCTGCCGAGGGGGCAAAGGCCCTGGTCATGAAGGCAAAGATGCCTCCCGCCCTCCGGGACGAGATCCGCGGTGCCTACAAGCGTATGTCGAAAGATGAATTGATCGTGGCGGTCCGGTCGAGCGCGACTGCCGAGGACCTCCCCGACGCGAGTTTCGCCGGCCAGCAGGAGACGTACCTCAATATAAAAGGGGAGGCGGCGCTCGTGACCTCAGTCCAGAAGTGCTGGGCCTCCCTGTACGGCGCACGGGCGATTTATTACCGTGCCAAGCAGGGGTTCGACGACTCGACGGTGAACATCGCTGTCGTCGTCCAGCAGCTCGTCCCCGCGGAGAAGGCGGGGGTCATGTTCACCTCCCACCCGATCACCGGGGAGCCGCTCACCATAATCGAGGGCTCATGGGGCCTTGGCGAAGCGGTCGTCTCGGGATCGGTCTCACCGGACAAATATGTCTTCGACCAGCGGACCGAGAAGGTGGTCGATACCCTCATCTCCACCAAGAAGATCGAGATCATCGCAAATGGGGAGAACGGGACGAAGACTGTCGATGTCGATGCAGCCCGGCAGGAAGCCCGGGTGCTCTCGGACGCCGAGGTGGCAAGGCTCGCAATGTACGGCAAGATCGCCGAGAACCACTACGGCGTCCCGCAGGATGTCGAGTGGGGCATTGTCGGCCCCGATTTCTTCATCCTCCAGTCCCGCCCGATCACGACCATCGGGAGCCGGCAGGAGAAAGGCCAGGCCGGTAGTCAGAAGCCGGGCACGAAGATCATACTCAAGGGGCAGGGGGCGGCCCCGGGCATCGCATCCGGAAGGGTTGTCGTGATCCGCGATGTCAAGGACACGGGCAGCGTCAGGGAGGGGGATATCCTCGTCACCCGGATGACCAACCCGGACATGGTGCCGGCGATGCGGAAAGTCGCAGCAATCGTTACCGACGAGGGCGGGATGACCTGCCACGCAGCGATCGTCAGCCGGGAACTCGGGACCCCGGCCGTCGTGGGGACCAAGACCGCGACCGCGGTCTTAAAAAACGGCCAGCCGGTGACCGTCGACGGGGAGATGGGCCTCATCTACGACGGTATCGCGGAGACGCAGGCCCCCGCAAAGACCACGGCCCCGGTGGTGGCGCAGCTGGCGGCAGGCTCCGCCCCGATCATTACCGCGACGAGCGTCAAGGTCAATGTCTCCATCCCGGAAGCAGCAAAACGGGCGGCTGCTACCGGTGCCGACGGCGTCGGCCTGCTCCGGATAGAACACCTGATCCTCGGCCTCAACAAGACGCCCGGGTGGTTTATTACCAACAACCGGGAAGAGGATTTTATCAAGGAGCTCTACGACGGCATCAAGACCGTCCTCGATGCGTTCCCGGGAAAGCCGGTCTGGGTCCGGACCCTCGACGCCCCGACCGACGAGTTCCGGAACATGGAGGGCGGTGCGAACGAGCCGCACGAACACAACCCGATGCTCGGGTGGCGGGGGATCCGGCGCGACCTCCAGAGCCCGGAGCAGTTCCGGCTCCAGGTCGAGTCGTTCAAGCGCCTCTGGGCCGAGGGCTACGAGAACCTCGGCATCATGTTCCCGATGGTCTCCCACCCCGACCAGTTCCTCGCGGCAAAGGAGATGATGCGGGCCTGCGGCGTTGATGTCGAGAACGCCACCCTCGGGATCATGATCGAGATCCCGTCGAGCGCGATCATGATCGACGACTTTATCCGGTGCGGGATAAAATTCGCGTCGTTCGGTACCAACGACCTCATCCAGTATACGCTCGCCATCGACCGGAACAATGAGAACGTGGCAGACATGTACCAGCCATTCCACCCGGCGGTCCTCCACCTGATCCACAACGCGATCCAGGCATGCCGGGCGTACGATGTCGAGGTCTCGATCTGCGGTCAGGCAGGCTCCGACCCGAAGATGGCAAAATGGCTCGTCGAGCACGGCATCACGAGCATCTCGGCCAACATCGACGCGATCGCGAAGATCCGCGAGACCGTCGCCCGGACCGAGAAGCGGATCATACTCGAAGCCGCGAGAACAAAGGATGCTGAATAAGGGGCGGTCCGAAGAGGACCTCTTCTCGTTCTTCGAACGGAAGAAGAGCGAAGACATCGGCCACGAGTACATCCTGAGTTCGATGTGCACGCTCCCCCACCCGGTCGCGGCAAAGGCCCACGCCATGTTCCTAGAGACGAACCTCGGCGATCCGGGCCTCTTTCCCGGCACCGCGTCGCTGGAAAAGCTCCTCATCCAGAGGTTCGGCGACCTCTTCCACTGCCCGGAGGCCGGGGGGTATGCGACCAGCGGCGGCACCGAGTCCAATATCCAGGCGCTCCGGCTCGCACGGGCCATGCGGGGGGAGGTGGAATACCCCAACGTGATCGTCCCGGAGTCCGCTCACTTCTCGTTCCGGAAGGCCTGCGACCTCCTCTGCATCGGGATGCGGACCGTCCCGCTCGGCCCGGACCTCCGTATGGACGCCGACCGGGCTGCCGGAGAGATCGACAGCAATACGGTCGCCCTGGTCGGCATTGCCGGCACCACCGAGTACGGCATGGTAGATCCCATCGAACGGCTCGCAAAAATTGCCCGTGCCCACGACCTCTTCTTCCACGTGGACGCCGCGTTCGGCGGGATGGTGATCCCGTTCCTTAAGGAGCCCATCCCCTTCGACTTCTCCCTGCCCGGGGTCACGACAATTGCCGTCGACCCCCACAAGATGGGGATGAGCACGATCCCGGCAGGCTGCCTCCTGACCCGGGAGCCGGAGATGCTCTCTGCCCTCAACATCGACACCCCGTACCTCACGGTCAGGCAGGAGTTCACGCTCTCGGGCACACGGCCGGGGGCCCCGGTCGCCGGGGCGCTCGCAGTGCTCGATTACCTGGGCACGGAAGGGATGCGGGCAGTCATCGGGGGGTGCATGAAGAACACGCGGCGCCTGATCGACGGCCTCGAGAGTTTCGGCATCTCCCGGGCGGCGACCCCGGACGTGAACGTCGCCACCTTCATCTGCGACCGGGATCGGGTGCCTGAACGGTGGAAAGTCTCGTGGACCCGGCAGGGGCACCTCCGGATCATCCCGATGCCGCACGTGACCGCCGACCGTATTGAGAAGTTCATCGAGGAGATGGGAGAGACGCATGCTTGATCTATTGGTAAAATCCCTGGAGAGCTGCCCCATGGTAAAGCGGGGCGAGTACAATTATTTCATCCACCCGATCACGGACGGGGTGCCCGTTGTTGAACCCGCGCTCCTCCGCGACGTCTGCAGCGCGATGCTCAAGGTCCTCGACCTGAACAGGGTCGACAAGATCGTCGTTGTCGAAGCCATGGGGATCCATATCGGGACCGTACTTTCCTGCATGACCGACATCCCGATGACCGTGATGCGCAAGCGGGAGTACAAACTCCCCTGCGAGATCCCGGTCCACCAGACGACCGGCTATTCCAAGGGTGAACTCTATCTCAACGGGGTGTACAAGGGCGACCGTGTCGTGATCATCGACGACGTGGTGAGCACGGGCGGGACCATGAAAGCACTCCTCAGGGCACTCGACATAGCCGGTGCGGAAGTCGTGGACGTCTGCATCGCGATCCAGCGCGGGGAGCCGGATATCGGGCGCCCGTACAAATCCCTCGTGAAGATCGAGGTGACGGACAGGGTGCGTGTCGTTGAACGGTACCTCTGAACCGGTTTCCGGGCTGACTGAGAAACTCCGGAAGCGGGGGGCAAAAACCGTCGCCCTCCAGTTCCCGGAGGGGCTCAAGAGGAAGGCGGCCGGCATTGCAGCAGCCCTCAGGGAAGAGGGGTTCGACGTCATCGTGAGCGGCGATCCCTGCTACGGCGCATGCGACCTCTCGCTCGGGCTGCTGGAGTACGCAGACGTCCTCGTCCACTTCGGGCATGCCCCGGTCGACGACCGGCCGGACGTCATCTGCGAGCCGTACACCGTCGGGTTCGACATTGCAGTCCTCGGAAAGGCTGTTCCCCTCCTTGAGGGGGCGAAGACCGGGCTCGTCACCACGGTCCAGCACGCCCACCTCGTTCCCGTGATGGAGGCGTTCCTGAAAGCCCATGGTATCGCGGTCAGGGTTGCCGGAGGTTCCGGGCGGACACCGCTCCCCGGGCAGGTGCTTGGCTGCAGCTTCGAAGCGGCAAAGATCCCCGGCACGGAAATCATCCTCTTTGTCGGGACCGGCCATTTTCACCCCATCGGGATCGCCCTTGCAACCGGAAAACGGGTGATCGCGCTCGATCCCCTCGCGGGGACTGTCGAAGAAGTGAGCGGCGGGGCGCTCCTCAGGCGCCGGTTTGCGGCAATTGAAAAAGCCCGGGAGGCAACGACCGTCGGGATCATCGTGAGCAGCAAGAGCGGGCAGAACCGGATCGGGCTTGCACGGCGCCTCGCCGGGCTTCGCGGAAACGCAGTCCTGGTGATGATGTGCGAGGTGAGCCCCGGCGAGCTCCTCAATCTCGGTTTCGGCGCCTACGTGAACACCGCCTGCCCCCGCCTTGCGTACGACGACCAGGTCCGGTTCCCGGTCCCGGTCCTCTCCCCGCCGGAGTACGAGATCCTCTGCGGGGCCCGGTCCTGGGACGAGTACACCATCGACGAGATCCCATGAAACTCAAACAGCTCGAGATGACCCTCCAGAAGCTCGCCGGGTTTCCGGAACCGCGGGCTGCACTCGAGCAGTACCAGACCCCGGCGCCACTCGCGGCCCGCCTCCTCTACAATGCCCTGATGCAGGGGGATATCGCCGGAAAGGTCGTCTGCGACCTCGGGAGCGGGACCGGCGTCCTCGCGATCGGGGCCTCGCTCCTTGGCGCCGCCCGGGTAAAAGCGGTCGAGATCGATGCCGGTGCAACAGCGGTCGCAAGAAAAAATGCTGCCCTGGCAGGGGAAGACATCGAGTTCATCACCGCCGATGTCCGCGATCCGGATCTCCCCCTGCGGGTCGGCCCGTGCGACACGGTCGTCATGAACCCGCCGTTCGGAGCGCAGAAAGCACACGCAGACCGCCCGTTCATCGAATGCGCTCTCGCCATCGCCCCGGTGGTCTACGGCATATTTAATGCTGGATCCATCCCATTTGTTACGGCCTACACAGAGGGGCGTGCGCAGATCGCCGGGATGACCGGCGGCTCTTTCCCGATCAGGCGCACGTTTGCCTTCCATACTAAGGATGTGCAGGACATCGGGGTCGAGATACTACGACTGGAACGGACACCACAGAACCAGGAGCGCTGAAAAGCACCCTCTCCGGCCTCGCCGCCGCGCACTTCGTTACCGATATCTACCTGCCGGTGCTGCCCGCTATCATCCCCCTCCTCATCCTGGACAACGGGTACTCCTACCTCGCTGCCGGCCTTCTGGTAACGGCATACAACCTCGCCTCCTCGTGCACCCAGCCGGTCCTCGGATGGCTTGCCGACTCGAAGGGCTTCTCCGTCAGCATCAGCATCAGCCTGCTGATCAGCGGGGTCTTCATCGCCCTCATGGGCATCGCGCACGATTACCGGCTCATCATGCTCCTCGCGATCCTCGCGGCCCTCGGGCATGCCTGCTTCCACCCCGCAGCGCTCAGCCGGGTCAGCCGGCTCTGTTCGGCCGGGAACCGGGGCCGGATCACTTCGTATTTTGTCGTCGGAGGCAACCTCGGCTACGCGGTCGGCCCGGCCATTGCCGGCGCGCTTGTCTTCTGGTACGGCCTGCCGGGGCTCCTCTTCCTCGTCCTGCCGGCGCTTGCCATGGTCGTCGCCCTCCGGTACGTCCTCCCGACAGGAATAGCGGGCGGGTGCCCGCCGGTCCGACAGCAGGGGCCGGTCCCCACGGGGGAAGCACCATCGAAGAGACCATTTGCGATCCTCATGGCCGCATCGGTCCTCCGGGCGTGGGCGATCTACGCAGCCATAACCTTCCTCCCGACATACCTCGTCGGCCAGGGCTACACGCTCTTCGAAGCGAGCGCCATCGTCACTCTCATGCTCCTTGCCGGGGTCGGGGGCCAGGTCTTCGGCGGGCAGATATCCGACCGGTACGGCAGGAAAGAGTTCATGGTCGCCGGTCTTGCCGCTTCGATCCCGCTCTTCTGGCTCTTTTTCGCAGGGACCGGGATCGTTGCCATTGCGTACCTCCTCCTCTTCGGGTTCGCCCTCTGGTCCACGTTCGCAGTCGCCGTGGCGATGGGGCACGAACTCCTGCCGCAGAACGTCGGCCTCGCGTCCGGGATGATGCTCGGCCTTGCGATCGGTGTGGGCGGTCTCGGCGTCGCGGTCAACGGCATGATAGCCGACCGGTACTCGCTCGGGGCAGCCCTCGGCACCATCCCGGTCCCGATCGCCGCAGCCCTCCTCCTGATGGTTGTCCTCCCGTACCCGTGGAAATCGCTGGCACGGTGGCGGGCCGGAAGAAATCCCGGCTGAATGTTTTCCCTCCGTTTGCCAGATACGTTTATATCCCCCGGTTAAGAAATCAGATCGCTATCGGGGTTTACCATGGATAAGATGGGAATCATTGCACTGGTCATCGGGCTCGTTTTGTGTGCCCTCGGCATCTACGCGATCTGGGTTTTCCTGCCGGATGTGATCGCGGCGGTCAAAGGCCTCATCGGGATCGTTCTCTTCCTCATCGGGCTCGTCGGCGTTATCTTCGGCATCCTCATCGCAAAAGAGTAGGAGATTAAAAAAATATTTTTTTTTGCTTTTTTTTCAGACCTTTACCACGAGGCACTGGGATCCTGCGGTCTCGAGGACCGGTTCGGGTTTTCCCTCGAAGAAATCGTCGAATGCCTTTTTGACGCCCGGGGCCGTGATGTAGTCGTGCGAGAGGAGGATGCCGCCCGGGTTCATCCGGTTGTAGAAGAACTCGAGGCACTGTTTCGTGCTCTCGTAGCAGTCGACATCAAAATTGACGAGGGAGAATTTCCGGTCCTGTACCGGGCCCGACGTCGAAGGGAAGATGCCCTTATAAAAATGGACATTCTGTTCGTTCCCGAGATACTCCTTCACGCTCTCGAACGATGCGGCGAACTTCCCTTCGTAGAAGGGCCAGACCATATCGATCTCGTCGACCTTCGGCAGCCCCTCGAAGGTATCGAAGAGGTGGAGCGGCCGGGCGCCTTTGGCAGAACAGATGATCTTGGCGGATCCGCCCCGGTACACCCCGACCTCAGCGATATCCCCGGGGACCTTCTCGGTCCGCTTCACGGCCATGTAGATGTGCCACGCCTCGATATCCTCGAGGAGCAGCTCGGTCTCGGACCGGATCTTCTTTAGGGATTTTGCAAATTCCTTCCGGTCGTCGCAGCCGTAGTGGGAGAGTCTCCCCCGGTTCGCGATATCGTTCCCGAGGAATGGCTCAAAAAAGACCATCTTCCGGAGTCTGAGGAGATACTTGCTGGGAACGAGGGAATCGAAGGCCCAGTAAATATTCTTTTTGGGGAAGAAACTCATGCCTTTAGATTTTGGTTCTCCCATCCAATAAAGGATACCAGTCCGGAATTTTACCGTCACCGGCCGGTCAGGCGCTTCACAGTCCGCCGGTCGGTGGCGATCCAGCCCGCGATAACTGCGGCAACGAGGAGAAGCACGGCGAGGCCGGTCTCCTTCATCACAATTATCCCGGCGGCATAGGCGATCACGACCGAGACAAGCCCGAGTACCTTCCCGTTCCGGTACGCCCCGTAGATCGAGACGAGGAGGAGGATCGTCGGGAGGATGACAAACAGGTACCGTATCCGCGGGTCGGGATATTCCGCGTTGACGAACCCGCTGATCGCATCGAGGACCAGCTGCTGGGGGTCGATCCCGACCGCGGTCCAGAGGCCGGAGAGGAACCCGAGCCCGATTACCGACTGCCAGATGTATGCCTTTGCCTTCCTGCCCATGATCCTTCTTGCCGGGTCCCACGCGCCGGCCGCGGTCTCCTGCCGGTAAAAATCTTGGACGGGCGGACTGATAAAAGAGCGAGCAGGGCCAAAGGCCCCAAAAAAAACCACGGTTCACCGGACGGTGACCGCCGGCGGACAGGGTCCGGGTAATATCCGGCCATGGCCCGTTGATTCCTCCATGAAATCCAAACGACCGGGAAACGGAAAAACAATAAAAGGCCGGCTGGCCTGCATCCTAGGAAGGCGGGGGTCCGTCAACATCGAGCTCGTCAAGGAACGGCATCATGCCGGTAACGTACGGCAGACGTTTCCCGTCGCCCGTAAGGTCGGCGTCGCCGATTCCGACGATCTCGATCATCAGCGGGAATTCCCGGAGGGTCTGTTCGAAGCTCGGGTCGTTCTCCCGGGTAAACCGGAGGAACTGTTCAACGCGGATGAAGGGCCGTTCATACTCCGGGACGCTGCTGAACTCCTCCTGCACGGATTCGAGGGTCCGGGTGCGTGCAAGATCTTCTTCAAAAAAAAGGAAGACCCGTACGCCATAGTGCCGGGCGATCTCGTCGAGGGTCCGGACATCGAGCGTCCTCCGCTTCTCGACGCCCAGGGAGAGCAGTTTTTCGGCCGATGAACCCCCGGGCAGGGACATCCAGGCAGAAGAGCGTTCCATAGAGAGCGTAAGGAGGACGATCTTGTATAGGTATGGGTAGCGGCGAAGAAAAACCCCTCCGATTCTCCTCGCCCGGGGTTCTGATGAACCTCTCACTCAATTACCGAAGTCGAAGGTCGGCCGGAAGCCTCCCAATCGAAGTTCGGCTGTTACAGCCTCACTTCTCTTCGTCGGGATTTTAAAAACCCCTCCGATTCTCCTCGTCGAGGTTCTGATGAACCTCTCCGAAAAAAAAGTTCAGATGTTTCCTGCACCCGGCTGCTTCGGGACGAACGCGTTCTGGATCAGGTCGCGGTCGAACGCCGCAGGGACGGTGCCGGTCTTTGCATACGTGTAGAGGGCCGTGACAAAGATCCCCTGCATCGCCGAATAGATTACCGCGAGAATGACGACGAGGATGAGGAACAGGACAAGCGCAATGAGGAATACCGCCATGTTCCCGATGAATATCGTTGCAAGGACGCCGAGGAACCCGACAATGCCGATCGCAACGAAGATGATCGCGAGGGATGCAGACCCGACGATGCTCTCGCCCCAGGTCTTCTTGACCAGGCCGAACGATTCCCCGAGCGAGGCAAATACTCCCTTGTCTTCGAGGATAAGGACCGGGACCACAAAGAAGGTGACGAGCGCCCATGCCCCGCCGATGACCGACAGGACAATCTGGCCCAGCAGGCCCGAACGCCTCTCGAGCGCGTGGAGGACGATCCCCACGGTCGCCGAGAGCACCGCCCAGCCGAGGATGGCGGGGAGGTGCTGTGCGGAATTGGAGAGCCCTTCACCGACCGACATGTCCTTCCCCTGGAGTTTTGCGTTGACGCAGGCGATGAGGGCCGTGTTGAAGAAGATCACGACAAAATAACTCACGACATAGAACGCGAAGAGGAGGACGTAAAAGAGGACCCCGCTGCTGTTCAGGAAGCTCCCGACCAGGACGAGCGGGAGGATGAAACTGAGGATGACGATCAACGTTACGATACCGGAGAGGACAGGAAACGCCAGGAGTTTCTTGTCCGCCATGAGAATGTCCCAGCTGGTCCTGACCAGCGCAAAACTTCTCCCGATGCTTTCAAACATACAGGAAATGGTGCGGTTTTCAAGGAGAAGAAGATTATGAGCCGCTGCTGAAAACCGGCCGGGGGATGCCCGGAAATTACCGGGCCCGCTATCCGTGCCGCCGCGACCGGATCGCGATGAGTGCTGCCGCCGCGGCCTCGCCGGCCGCTAAGACTTCAAACCCCGGGGACTTTGCGGGACTTGCTGTAGCAGCCGGTACGCTGACCGGCGTCGGTGCCGGGCTGGCTGCAGGCAGCGTTGCACCCGGAAGTGTGGCGGCAAGGACCGGCTGGCTGATTACGATCGCGCTTCCGGGAACCACGGTTCCGGAATTGTCGATCTCTTCTGTCAGGAGGAGGTTCACCGGGCCGGAAGCCGTGGCCGGGACCGTGCCGGTCACGGTGACGACCAGGGCGATGTCATGGTTCGTGGGGTACGAGAGGAGCTCGCCGGAAATGAAAGCCGCACTGCCGGAGGCGGTCTGCTGTGCCGCGTCCCTGCCATCGACCACGACCTGGATATTCCACTGTGCACCGGTAAGGCTGGTCTGCATCTGGAGCTCGTGGCCCCGGACAAAATTTGCCGTCCCGGCCGGCAGGAGCGTGAAGTTCGCGACGAGTTGCTGCGGTGCGCCTGCCACGAGCGGCTGGCCGGGGGAAAGCACAGACCCGGTCAGGATGTACGTGGCGGAAACGGGCGCAACAAGTCCGGTGGCTGCGATCAGAAGCACGATCACGACGAACCTTCTCTGCATATCTTCACCAGAAAGATGTGTGCACCGGTCACCAGATAGAGATTCCGGTTGCGGGAACCGTTTGAGATGACGGGTATAACGACCGGTTGCGTGGCCCGCGAAAACCTCCCGCCGCAGTTCCCGGCCTCCACCCGTACTGCCCGGCGCCATGATGGACGAAG
Source organism: Methanoregula sp. (assembly GCA_035541835.1). Taxonomy (GTDB): domain Archaea; phylum Halobacteriota; class Methanomicrobia; order Methanomicrobiales; family Methanospirillaceae; genus Methanoregula. Next base: position 6,173 of record DATKMN010000073.1, on the reverse strand, counting down.
GACCGGCTTCCTGTCCCTCTCCCTCTACATGGAACCAACAAACGGTCCGATGTGCCCGATCGCGTCCCCCCCTTCGGGGATCTGCTCCGCGAAGAGCTGCCAGCAATGGAACATCCCTTCCCAGATCTCGTACTGGACCGGCACGCCGGCCCACCGTGCCTTGTCGACAAATGCCGTTATGCTGTCGAAGAGGATCTCGTGGGATCCTGCCTGGATGTACAGCCGGGGGAGGCCCCTCAGGCGGGCGTAGGTGGGGGAGGCCATGGGATCGGCAGGATCGTGCGCTGCGAGATAGTTCGCCCTGATGGCGGCGAGCCGTGCCGGTGTGAGCCAGTCCTTGTCGCTGTTGGACTTTATTGATTCGCCGGTAAAGAAAAGATCGACGATCGGCGAAAAACAGATCCCGGCAGGCGGGAGGACCCGGCCCTCGTCCCGCAGGCCCAGGAGGAGCGCCAGCACGAGGTTTCCCCCCGCAGCGATCCCCGCGGGGATGATCCGGTGGGCATTGATGCCATTGTCGAGGAGGTAGCGGTACGCATCCATTGCGTCCTGGACTGCGGCGGGGAAGACATATTCGGGGGCCAGGCGGTAATCGACCGAGAAGACTCCTGCCTTTGCGGCCCGGGCTATCCGTGCGCAGAAACCGAGGTGATCGCTCGTGGAGCCTGCCGTGAACCCGCCGCTGTGGAAGAAAAGGATGACACGGTCGGACTTCGATTCCGGGACCGAGATCCAGTAGCCGGTAAGGTCCTCCCGGATCGCGAAACGGTCCTGCCGGATATCTTCCGGAAGGTCCCCCTGGAATTCATGGTAGAACGCGGAGAAGTCATGTCGCGCGGCAGCAACCGGCTTTTTCTGGTCCGGGACAAACGACCGGATGATGGTGAGGATGTCTGCAGGAGCTTCGCGGATCATTATCAGGGGTTATGGCGGACGCGGGTAATAAAGGAAGCGGGTTTGCGGGCGACTCATTCGCCGCACCCGTGAAGACCGGGAATTTCAGGGCCCGTAACGGCCCGGTGTCCCGCGAGGACGGGGCGCGCAGGCGGGTCCCCACTCCGGTGCAGGACCGGCGTTCCCGTTTTATAAAACCGCTCGGCCGGCCGGACGGGAAAATCCCTGCCCCGGAACGATGAATCACGGATAAATTTCGGTATTTTTTAATATTGCCGTGGTGATACACTCAATCGATCCCGGCAGGCTCTGTAAAAAAAGGAGTACTTCGCCCGGGCTGTCTTTAGATCAAGCGAGGAAGTGTCATGAAGCTATCGCATCTCGGTCTTATCGTCGTCATGATTGTCATGATCGGCGTCGCATTCTCAGGGTGTACGAGCAGCAGCCCGTCCACAACCGCGGCAACGGGTTCGCCATCCGGAACTTCAGGTGCACAGGCGCCCCAGCCACCGGGGGCTGCCACGACTGCAGCAGTCTCGTCAGGATCTTCGGGAGGAGTAAGCGGGGCAAACCTGTTCAGCGGCCTATCCTACAACTGGGTAGAGTACAAAATGGCCGCCCAGGGCATGACCATCTACATGAAGTTCGAAAAGTCCGGTAAATGCACCATGCGGTTTGAAGGAGCGGCAGCTGCCCAGATGCCAAACGGCGGAACCATGGACTGCAGCTCAACCGGAAAAGCCCAGTCCAACCCTAACCAGGTCGCTTCGGATGCGCAGGTCTCATGCTCCGGCACGGAGTCGGTAACCGTCCCGGCAGGAACATTCGATGCAACCAAATGCACGGTCACCTCAAAAGGTGTCTCGTCAACCATGTGGGTGGTCCCCGGCAAGTACCTGGCAAAGATGGAATCTCCCGGCGGGACCTTAGTTCTGAACGCGTTCGGTTAAACGGGTATTCTTTTTTTTTACTGATGCTGATAGTCCGGGGCAGGATTATACCTTCGTCTGGAGCAGCTGCTCCTTGCGTCCCGTCCCGGAAAATTCCCGTCATGGTCACGACATCCGGGTCGGGCGTACCCATCGCCGGGAACAGGTACTGCTGGCCGATGACCGGGTTCTCCTCGCGTTCGGTGTCCGACTGCCCGCCGAAGCTGTCGATCCTGATCACCAGTACTACGAGATCCGCGGCGTCGGCACCGCCCCGGTACCGGACGACAATATCGCCTCCCTCTTACGAGAAACTCAATCACTCCCCGCAGGGGCCCGGTCCCTTCAAGCCCGTGATGAGGTTTAAATAGTGGTTGGGATAATGGTAGCCCGTGCGCAATGCATGCGAGGCTACCGTAAGGGCGGTTTTTACGAAAAAATTGCCCGTGCACGGGAGTTTCGCTGATGCGACATACAGGAGATGGTGAAAAACATGGATCAGCACACTTTTGGAAATCTTGTCTACACCTATGACGGCGCAGCCGGCGAGGCCCTCGGAAAGCGGGAAGGCCACACCCCGAAGATCGAGGCCCCGGCCTCGGTGAAGCCGGACACGGTTTTCGATCTGAAGATTACGGTCGGTCCCCACCCGAATACGGTCGAACACTCGATCCGCTGGCTCATGGTGACCATCGAAGAAGAGGGACGGCCGTTCAACCCGGTCCTCCTCGGCAAGGTCTCGTTCACGCCGGTCACGACCCAGCCTGAAGCGGTCTTCAGGGTAAAACTGCAGAAGGGGGGCGTTATTCACGCAGTCGGGTACTGCAACCTCCATGGGTTCTGGTCCGGAAAAAAAGAGATCAAGGTACAATAATCCTTTTTTCTTTCCCGTGATAAGTACGGGCCGGCATCCCCGCGCCTTCGTGGGCCGTCATTCTTCGGTACCCCGCTCTCTCCACGGCCGCCATACCAGCTGATGCCCGGCTGTCCTGATTCGGACGCCATTATCGAAAACGGTTAAAATCCATTTCGCAATTATTATTAATTTCCGTATGCGATCATTACCTGTTCCAATTGGGTCCGCTGATGACGAAATATGGAAGGCATCCGGGTTTGACTTGGAAACGGAGGTAATTCATGAAGAAGATGGTATTTGCTTTCTCAGTTCTCGCTCTGGTGCTGCTCGTCATCATGATCGCCGGGTGCACTTCTCCGGCGCCGGGGAGTTCACCTGCCGCTTCATCCGGAAGTTCCGGCCAGGCTGCGTCTCAGGGGAATGGTGCTGCGGCCCAGGCTCCGGCTGCTTCGGGCGGGACCTGCCCGGCTGTGACTTCCGCAACGTCATGGGCCGGAAAATGGGCCAGCTGGTCGTACAGCGATGCCTGCTTCGACGCGAGGGTACATTTCTATCCCCCGACAGCGGACGCGCCCGATCCGTGGGATGAAACCTTTGCTGGCGTGGAAGACTTCCCCGTCAGCTTCACCCAGAACGGCTGCGACATCAGCGGATCGATCACGGTCGGCCAGAACGGGACGCTGGTAGCACCGCCCGGCTGCCCCATCACCCTTACCGGAACGGTTGACAGTACCGGGGCGGCAGCGGGAACCTGGCACGCGTACTGCAATATCCAGGCAAACGGTGCCTCATCGGCAGATGGTACGACGGACCAGGGCATATGGTCGCTCAACATGGAGCCCGGTGGCTCGACCTTTGTCGGGACCTTCGGCCCGTCCATGGCGGACACGACAAAATACAAGGCCGACAACTGTGCTTCTGCAAACAGCAACTGGGTCGGGAAACGGGCATAATTTTTTTTTTGCAGGTAGCCCGGATAATCGACGCGTTGGCCGGGACCGGCGTACATATCGATAAACCCCTGGCAGGGAGATACCCTCGATCCCGCCGTTTTTCCACGCCTGCTCACTCCCGGGCACGCTGCCGGGCCGGCAGACGTACCCGGTAGAGCATGTCCGCAGGTTCCGGTGATCCCGCCGGCATCGGGCCGGAAATTCTTTACTACCGGATCGCGTGAATCCGGGCCCGTTTCCATCAGGGGATCATCAACATGGTTGGCGATGAGGATCATCGTTTGAAGGGAACAAAACTGCGATACAAAACAGCACGCATAACAACAAGCCGCCCGGACATATCCGGTGTGATGGAAAAAACCGGGATCGGGCAGCGCACCACGAGAAAAGTTGCCGGGCGCCTGCTCCCGTTCCTCTTCATACTCTACGTTATTGCCTATCTCGATCGCGTGAACTTCGGGTACGCCGCGCTCCAGATGAACGGCGCGCTCGGGATCACGGCCGAGGTCTTCGGCCTTCTCTCGGGTATCTTCTTCATCGGGTATGTTATCTTCGAGATCCCGGGCAACATCATCCTCAGGCGGGTCGGCGCCCGGGCCTGGATCGCCCGGATCATGGTCAGCTGGGGGATCGTGGTTATCCTTACCGCTGCTGCATCCGGTGTGTTCGAGCTTGCGCTCCTCCGCTTCGTCCTCGGCGTGGCAGAAGCAGGGTTCTTTCCCGGCCTCATCCTGTACCTCACCGGCTGGTTCCGGCAGCGGGATCTCGCGCAGGCGGTCGCACTCTTCATGACCGCCCTCGCGGTCTCGAATATCGCCGGCGCACCGATCTCCACGTGGATTCTCGATAACGCTGCCTGGGCCGGAATCGCCGGCTGGCGCTGGCTCTTTATCATCGAGGGCATCCCGGCCATCGTGCTCGGGATTGCCGCCTGGCTGTACCTCACGGAGCGGCCGGAGGACGCCGGCTGGTTACATGACGATGAGAAAGCCTGGCTGGCGGAAGAACTCAGGCGCGAGGAGGAGGCACGGGTCCGTTCCGGCGCCGGCACGCGAATCCGCGACGCGCTCGCCAGCCATGAGACCTGGAGGCTCGGGCTTGTGTACTGCATGCTGGTGATCGGGTTATACGGCACGGGTTTCTGGATGCCGCAGATCATCCGGTCGCTCAGCCCCGGGCTGACGAATTTTTCCGTGGGGATGATCATGACAATCCCGTTCATCGCGGCCCTTGCCGCCATGATCTTCTGGGGCCGCCATTCCGACTCCCGCGGGGAACGGCGCTGGCATACGGCAGCCCCTTCACTGGCCAGCGGGATAGCGCTTGCCGGTGCCGGCATCGTCTCCAATCCGCTCGTCGTCTTCGCGCTGCTCATCGTGGCAACGGTCGGGATCTTCTGCAGTTTCGGACCGTTCTGGACGCTTCCCGCCGCCATCTTCTCCGGGGCGGGCGCAGCTGCGGGGATCGCTGCCGTCAACTCCATCGGCAACTTCGGCGGATTTATCGGGCCATCCCTGGTCGGATATATTGCTGCCGTAACCGGCACAGTACAGAGCGGGCTTCTGGCCATCGGCTGCTGCCTGTTCGCCGGCGGGCTGATGGTCCTCGTTGTCCGCAGCGGCACCGGAAGCGCATAAGCGGCCGGGCGGGGTCCGTCGTTCCGGTACCGGGATCTATTTTTTATGAGGAAGGGTGGTTTTCACGATTGTCGTTCCAGGTCGCGAACCTGGCGGTTATCCATAACGACGATACAAGGACAAAGAACAAGAGCATCCGCTCTTTGTCGAAACAATACAAGAATAGTGACCGTGTAAGAAGGAAGGTGATAGCAGCTTGGTATGGTTCCCGGGGACTCGCGTACCTCAGTACAGCATACTACGTGTGCCGGCTTAACTGCTGGGTTCGGAATGAGACCAGGTGTTTCCCGACAGCTATGGCCGCTATCACCACGAATTTGCTTTTAGATGCTTTGGTCTGGTCGAAGTTCGGCTTACGCCTCACTTCTCCACGACGGGCTGCTGACGCACCCCATCGTAAGCCAAGGTCCGGATTTGAACCGGAGTGTAGTTGATCTGCAGTCAACCGCGTGGCCGCTCCGCCACCTTGGCAGCCGTGTCGTATGATGGCCTTATTTTGTAGGATCTCATACGATTTAAGGTTTGCACAAAGAATTTCGTCTGGGTTTAACGTGGTGAGCACTAGTGATTGGACGTTAGTACTTGCGGACTGAACACGTCGTTGCCTTCGTGCGTACATCCCAAGCCTATCAAACGAGTCTTTTACTCGTGTCCTGTAACGGAGTCTCTTTTTAGGCCGGGTTTCAAGCTTAGATGCTTTCAGCTTTTATCCCTTGGCGCGTAGCTGCTCGGCACTGCCCTGTCGGACAACCGATCGACCAGTGGCGCCGAATGAAAGTTCCTCTCGTACTATTTCATTCTTACCCTCAGACTCCAAACACTCCTGATAGATAGTAACCGACCTGTCTCACGACGGTCTAAACCCAGCTCACGATCCCCTTTAATAGGCGAACAACCTCACCCT
>DATKMN010000072.1:0-15023 GCA_035541835.1 Methanoregula sp. | reverse complement strand
CCATGGACAAGACAATCGGGATCTCAGCCATATTATTCGTCGTTATTGCACTTGTGTGCGGCGTGGTGCTTTTGGGCAATTCCCATGCACAGCCCGCACCTTTGGCAGGAATCACGGGGAACGGGAACCTTACCGTGACATATTTTTACGGGGCTGAATGCCCGCACTGTGCCGCCGTAAAACCGGTCATCGCCAACCTCACGGAAAAATACCCCCAGGTAACCTTCAGCCAGCTCGAAGTGTGGCATAACCAGACCAACCAGGCCATGATGAACGGGATCAATGCACGGCTCGGTGTCACGGATGCCGGAGTCCCGGAAGTCGTCGTCGGCACGACTGTCCTCATCGGGGACCGGGATATCCCCGCAAAACTCGAGGGCGTCATCCAGGACTACCTCAAAAAAAAACCCTGATCCAGGTCGGGGATGAACCCCCCCCGGCCGGGAACCTCTCTTCTTCTTCCGCCCCGGTCACCGCAATCTTCTTCTACGGCGACGGCTGTTCGCACTGCGAGAAGATCCGTCCCCTTGTTGCAGACGTCCAGGCCCGTCACCCCCGTCTCCGGCTTGAGATGCTCGAGGTCTACCACAACGCGACGAACCAGCAGCGCTTCGTCGGGATGACCGCTGCCGCCAACCTTACGAATGCCGGGATCCCGCTCATCTTCATCGGAGGTGTCCCGCTCGAGGGAGAGGACGCCATCCGCGATCACTTTGAGGAGCAGGTGATCTCCGAGGAGAAACGCCTCTGCGGCACGACCCCCGGCACCGTGGCACCCGATTCGTTGCAGGGCAACTGCACCCCGGCCCAGGCCCTGACGCCTGGCATGATCATCCTCCCCGCGCTCGCCGACAGCCTCAACCCGTGCGCCCTCTCGGTCCTGATCTTCCTTCTCATCGCCATTGCTGCGGCCGGGGATCGCCGGCGCATCCTCCTCACCGGCTGTATCTACTCTATCGCCGTCTTCCTCTTCCACTTCATGGTGGGGATCGGGATCTTCTCCTTCCTCTCCCTCTCAGGATTCGCCCGGACCTTCTCGATCCTCGGGGCGCTCGTCGCGCTCCTCATGGGCGGGATCACCCTTGCGGAGGCCGTTGCCGGCAGGGAGAGCTTCCTCCTTTCCGTCCCCTCCTCCGGCAAAGGGATCCTGGCGGGGTATCTCCGGCGGGCATCGCTCCCGGCAGCGTTCGTGCTCGGGATCCTCTCCGGCCTCCTCGGGTTCTCCTGCACCGGCGGGATCTACATAAGCATCCTCGGGCTGATGGGGAGAAGCATCGGCCTTGAGGCCGGCCTGCCCTGGCTCCTCCTCTACAACCTCATCTTCATCCTTCCGCTCGTGCTGGTGACTCTGGGGGTCGGCTTCGGGGTTTCGCCCGGAAGGGCCGAAGCCTGGAGAACGGGACACCGGCGGATCCTCCGCCTCCTCATCGGCCTCGTCATGGCCGTGCTGGGGGCGGTCATCCTCCTCGGATGGTTCGGATGAACGGGATCAGGGAAGGTTCCCGTCATCGGTGCATTCGCGCTGCCGCTCCTCGCTCATGGCAATGAGGATCTCAAATATTTTCCGGACTGGTGCAGGATCGATATTGAGCTCCGCTGCCTGATCGGAAACAGCCAAGAGTACGGCTGCCGCCCTCTGTCCGTCGTGGACCGGGATTCCCTGCGCGGTCTTGATCCGTGCGATCTCTGCAGCGAGTTCCTGCCGCTGCGCGATAAGCCGGATAATACCGGAATCTATGTTCGTGATCTCCGATCTCACGGTCTCGAGGGACATACCAGTAAACATCTTTCGAGATTTCGTATAAACGTGATCCTGCCACTGGTGCAAACATCAGAAAGATAACCCGGGGTTTCCTATCTGTAGAGTAACCATGTTCGAACGAATAACACGCCGGGAAGAGTTCGATCTCTTCGCGGCATGGATCGCGATCTCCATCGCATTTACTTTTATCTTCATCGCGCCGGGCGGGATCCTAAGCGGGGCAAGGGTTGACCCCTTCACCGCCCTCCTTCTCTTCGGTATATCGCTCGTCACTGTCGGTATCGGCTTTATTCTCCACGAGATGGCGCACAAGTTTACCGCGATCAGGTACGGATTCTGGGCAGAGTTCCGGAAGAACAATGTGATGCTTCTCATTGCCATCCTCCTTGCAGCGTTTGTGGGTTTTGTCTTTGCTGCGCCCGGGGCAACCGTGATTTACACCAACCCTGCCGAAGGAAGGAGTATCAGCAGGGAACAGAACGGGATCATCTCGGTCGCGGGCCCCCTTGTCAATCTGGTACTCTGTATCCCCTTTGCCGGTCTGTACCTCATCGGGGGAGGTCTCGTCCACGCTGCAACCCTCCTCGCGACGGTCGGGCTTATCGGGATCCAGGTCAACGCAATGATTGCGACCTTCAACATGCTGCCTGTCAGCATACTCGACGGCAGGAAAGTCGCCCAGTGGAATATCGGGGCATTCCTCGTCATATTCGTCGTTGCAATTGCTACGCTTTACGCATCGTACGTGTACCTCTGAGATTCCCCTTTTAACCGGTAACGGGTTGTACCTCTTGTTCGGCGCGCCGGAGGCTCTCCAGGACCCCGACCACCGCCCGCCCCTTGTCATACGCTTCCTTCAGCGCGGTCGGGTGCTTCTTCACGCCGCCGAATGCGTCCATGTTGTTGGCGATGATGTTATCGTAATATTCGAAACCGGTGCCATTGAAAAATGCGGTGACTGCGGGGAATGCCGCATCGAAGACATTGTCCCAGGAGAGGCCTGCTGTAGAGATGAACAGCCCCTTATGCCTCCGTATGTGTTCGCTGCTGAAATACAGATTTTTCAGGATGAATTTCCGTGCCCAGAGGTACTGCGCCCGGTCGATGAGCCCCTTGAGTTCGGCAGTTATCCCCATGCTGTAAATAGGGGATGCAAGGGCTACGCAATCAGCTTCCAGAATCTTTCCGAAGAGGGGGATGAGCTCGTCTTTGAGGACGCATTCCCCGGTTTTATGGCAGGCGTTGCAACCCCTGCACGGGGTGTAGATGAGTTCTTTCAAAACGACTTTCTCGGTTGTTGCACCGGCCGCGGCTGCCCCTTCGAGAAAACTGTCGAGAAGCGTCTCCGTATTCCCGTGGCGGTGTGGGCTTCCGGAGATACCGAGCACGCGGATCGTCATTGATATTTTACCCCGAGAGACGCTTTTTCAGTTCGGCGATGGTTGTGCGGCCAAGGCGTTCCGCATCGGACTTTGCCGTAGGGTGGTTCAGGATGGCACCTTTCTCATCGACACCGTTTATCATCAGGTATGAGATGTCGGCATCCCGGATATCGACGACATGGAAGAAACATTTGACCGACGGGACGGCTGCATCGAATACGTGGGGCCAGTTCTGGCCGGCGGTCGCAAGGAAGACGCCGAGCCTTTTTCCTTTCCGCTCCGGTGGCACAACGGGGAGTTTGAGAACGTATTTCCTCGACCGGAATACCTGCGCACGGTCGATAAGCGCCTTGGTCTGGGCATTGATCCCCATACAGAAGATGGGCGCCGAAATGACAATGCCATCAGCTTCTATGATCCTGTCGTGGACTGCATCCATCCCGTCCCGCTGGACGCAGGCATTCAGCTTCTCGCAGGCATTGCACCCCCGGCACGGCCGGATATCTGCATCGCTCAGTGCGATCTTCTCGACGGCAACCTCGGGATCCTCCCCCATCGCTTCGAGCACCCAGTCAAGCAGCGTTTCTGAGTTCCCGTTCCTCCTCGGGCTCCCGGCAAATGCGAGGATTTTAACCGGCATAACGTGTCTTCTTGTGCCGCCGATCCTAAAAAAAGGTTGGTTTTGGATCGGTTCCCGGGGATGCGGTCACCCGGTCTTCCTGAAACAGAGGTACCAGTCCTTGCATTCGTACCCCTCTGTGGGCCGCTTCTCCATTTCGGCAACGGTTTTCGGCGGAGGAACAACCACCTTGTCGCCCGGCTGCCAGTTCGCTGGTGTCGAAACTTTGTACTTGTCCGTTGTCTGGAGGGCTTTGACGAGCCTGAGGATCTCGGGCATATACCTGCCGTTCTGGAGCGGATAGTAGATCATCGCACGCATGATGCCTTTATCATCGATGAAAAAGACGGTCCTGACGGTGGCAGTTGTGCTTTGCCCGCCATGGATCATGCCATATTTCCGGGCTACTGCTGTCGAGAGGTCAGCTATGATGGGGAACGGGATCCGGACCCCCATCTTCTCTTTTATGGCATTGACCCATGCGAGGTGGGCAGAAACACTGTCAACCGAAAGACCGACGAGTTGAACGTTTAAGGCTTTCAACTCATCGTGAATGCCCGCTAATGCGATAAATTCTGTCGTGCAGACCGGTGTAAAATCGGCGGGGTGGGAGAACATAACCACCCATTTACCCTTCAGGTCGGAGAGTTTGAGCGGCCCCTGTGTCGTCTCCGCTTCAAAATCCGGGGCCGGCTCTCCCAGCGAGGGCAGTGAAATGCATTCTTCCCCCATCAGAAGACCCCGCTTACTTCATGATCTCATCGAGCTGGGCCTTCCCGTATACGTAGGCAGGCATTCCCGAAAGGAGGAATGTCACCCGGAGGGCTTCTTCAATCTCCGCCTTGGTAACGCCGAGGTTTGCAGCGCCCGCCAGCTGGGCGTGGACCGCGTGCTGGTCGCGCAGCGCGGCAGCGATCGCAATGGCGATGAGTTTTTTTGTCTTCTTCGTCACCGCACCGTCATCCCAGATGTGATCCTCGAACTTCATGACGAGATCGAACATCTCGGGATCGTTCACCGTGAGTTCCTTGAAAAATTTCGGGACTTTGCCGATCTTTTTCTCAAGACCTTTTATCTTTGCACCCTTCTTTGCGTCCATGATCATTCACCTACCAGCTGCATAGGTTCTCCGCAGCATACCAGTTCCCCGCCGCCAACTTCCTTGACGACGACAACATTCCCGCAGATATCGCACCGGTAGACCTCGCCGGCCTTCGATACATTCACCATGGTCTCACTCCTTTCTACTCCTGAGGATCCCGGGGAAATGCACAATTTGCGTATAACCCGCACGCATTTTCCGCCAGTTGTTCATCTGGTCGATGCCCGCTGCCCGAAAAAATAAGAAATTACTGGAAGCTCTTCCCGCGTTTCGGCGGGTTCTTGGCGTCTTCAGGTGTTCTCACATCCGGCCGGATATGAGTCATCGGGAAGCACTGGTACTCTTCGCAGGAGCACGACGGGCATTTCCGCAGGTCCTGTTCGCTTTTGTCGAGGGTAAGCTCCCTTCCGCAGTCGAGACAGACGTATTTGCCCGGGCCGACTTTCTGCCCCGCACTGTACTTCTTTTCTTCGGTCAAAAGATTCACCAACTCTCTCATTTATGCCGATGATATATATCAGTTGTGTCCGGGGCAATTCACTATCGTCGGAAAATGAAGAGTCTGAAAAAAGCCGTTGCAAAATTACGGATAGTGAAAACAATTCACCGGCTTTATGATGGAGGCAAAAGATTATTGCGCCTTTCCCTGAAGGTGTAGTATGGCAGGAAAGATCATCGCACTCCTGGGGAGCCCCCTTGGCGAGGGGAACACAGCGAAGCTGCTCGACGAGGCGATCCGTGGCGCGGGAGACGCCGGCTGCGGGATCGAGAAAATTGCGGTCGCCGGTCTCAGTTTCGAGGCGTGCACAGAGATGATGTTCTGCAGGGAACACGAGACCTGTATCATGGACGATGACATGCAGTCGATGTACCCGAAGTTCCGGGAGATGGACGGCCTTATCATCGCTACTCCGGTCATGACCATGGGAATCCCCGGCAAACTCAAGTCGTTCATGGACCGGTTCCAGGTTTTTTTTATGGCCAAATACATGAGAAAAAAATCCCTGGTTCCCCCTGAGAAAAGGAAGAAGCGGAACGGTCTTTTCATCTCTATCTCCGGCATGAACGTGCCCGGAGTATTTTCCGGGGCGAAGATGACTGTTGAGGCTTTCCTCGATATTATTGATTGCAGGTATGCGGACGAGCTCCTCATCAGCGACATGGATACCATACGGGATATTTCGACCCGTCCTGACCTCCTCAGGCAGGCCTACGAAAAGGGGTATTCACTGGGAAAGTCCCTTAATCCCTGAACCCGGGCGAACGGTGCCGTGCCGGAGACCGGATTCCGGTACTCTTTTTTTTAGATCAGCCCGCGCTCCCGCATGCTGGTATGGCCGTTTCTCGTGACTATGATATGATCGATCAGCTGGATACCGACAAGAGATCCGGCCTCCCGGAGCTGGTTTGTGATCGCGATATCCTGGCTGCTGGGTTCGAGCGAGCCGGAAGGGTGATTGTGAACGCAGATGATAGACGCCGCCCGGTCCGTGATGGCATCCGCAAAAACTTCGCGGGGGTGGACGAGGCTGTGGTTCAGGAGCCCGACGGTTATAGTCCGGTTCCCCAGCATCTCCCCGGCGCCGTTGAGGGTGATACAGATGAAGTGCTCCTGCCGTTTCTCCCTGATATCCGACACGAGCGGGAGAATGTCTTCGGGTTTCCTCACATATGATAGCGGGGCCTGCCGGTACATCCGCTTTCCGAGTTCGATGCAGGCCAGTACCTGGGCCGCCTTCGAGGGACCTATTCCCCCGATCGACTGAAGACCCTCAAGCCCGATCCCGTCCCGGGACTCACGGATACGGCCCGCTATCTCCCTGGCAATGGTCCGGACATCGTGTTCTTTTGTACCCCTTCCGATGATCAACTCGAACAGCTCGGCGTCGGTGAGAGCGGACGCACCTTTCCGGGCGATCTTTTCACGGGGCCGGTCGATCACCGGGACATCCCGCATCTTCTTCATGAAAATCCCCCGGTGTCCACGCAACTTCCCTCCGGTACGGTCATTCACTGACAATTTATTTCCCGCAGCCAAAAATCTTTCTTTTTATATGTCGCTCGCTATAAAGAAAAAAACTGTTTGCAGGTGGTCCGGGGCACGGAAAATTTAAATGAGAGGTATCCCAACAGAACCAGCATGACAACCATTGAGAATGCAGCGACAGCTTTTGCCGGCGAATCGCAGGCAAACCGGAAATATATGGCCTTTTCCGAGAAAGCCCAGGAAGAGGGATTCAGGAACATAGCGACGCTGTACAAGGCGGCATCCGAAGCAGAGGCGATTCACGCAAAAAGGCTCCTCAAGACGCTTGGTGCAGTCCAGCCCACGGTAAAGAACCTCGAGGCAAGCATAGCCGGAGAGACCCACGAGTTCACCTCAATGTACCCCGAATTTATCAGGAGTGCGGAGGCCGAGAACCGTACCGATGCGCTCCTCACCTTCACCCACGCGATGAAGGCCGAACAGGTCCATGCAGGACTCTACAAAAAAGCGCTGGAAGCGCTGAAAGCCGGCAACGACCTTGGCCGGGACAAGGTATTCCTCTGCCCGATCTGCGGAAATATCGAACTCGGCAAGGTCCCGGACAGGTGTCCGATCTGCAGTGCGCTCGGCAAACAATTCCGGGAAATTACCCTTTGATACTTTTTTAAACAAAAAAGGAGGCAGGGAACTGCCGGAGACCTTTCACTTCTTTGCGGCCTTGTGCCTCAGGTGAAGTGCAACCATGACGAGTATGAGGGCGATGAGTGTCGCCCAGGATGCGGAATAAATTACGATGATGGGGTTGCTGAGCACCACGCCTGGGAGTTCCTCTTTCTTCGGAGGCGCGCTGCTCTCGAACCGGACCGCGACTGATGCGGGGAAACGGGCCGGACCGTCGAAGTACCGGATCTGAACGGTTGCATTTCCTTTGCTGACTACCCCCTTTACCGGGGAATTGAACGTATTGGGGAAGGCCACTCCGCTGCTGATCTTTCCTTCCGGACTTCCGATATCGATGCGCCATGCGTCAGGATCCGTTTTCGAGTACTGGTCCTCGGCGCTCACGATCAGGGTTGAGCCGGGAGGGACCGTGATATTCCAGGTCCCGTTTTCCGTCTGGTTCTGGAATGAAAGCAGCCTGACGGCAGATTTGCCCGCATCGAGAACAAGGGAGCCGGAGACAGGGTTGCACCTGGCCGGGAGCGACACAACGGGTAGGGAAGGGGGGGTTCCCGGCTCCTGGGAGCACTGGAACCGGTCATCGAGCACAGCGCCCTGTGTCAGGGCAGTGTCGTATATCCTCACCTCGTCCATTCCTCCACGGAAATATTCACGGCAGCCCGGTTCCGGTTCGGCTCCGGGCCCTGCATCTGTCCCGATCATGACGTAATTGGCGTGCCCGTAGTGGATGGTTCCGGGTGCATCTGCCTGGTTTCGGAGTACCCCGTCGAGATAAATCTTCGCCGTATTCCCATCATAGGTACCTGTGACATGGTGCCACTGGCCGGGCGCTATTCCTTCATGCCTTACCGGAACGGAAACGTCGCCACTTCCTTCCACGTTCACTGTCCACCAGAGGTCTCCGCCATCATCAAACCCGAGGCGGTATCCTCCGTCGCTGTAGCTCGTGACCAGGGGTCCGGGGGTAAACCCGTCCACATAAAACCACAGTGAGACCGAGATCGCGTCCACCGGGTGATTTTCAGGGGAATACGGGACGCTCACGTAACTGTCCGCACCGTCAAATATGAGGGATCGGCTGCATCCGGTGGTATCGGAACGGGTTGCCCCCACGATCGTTCCCCCGCCGCTCCCCCCCGAGCTGTCGAGCGCCACATTTCCGCTGCCCTCATTGAAGTTGAGCGAGAGGACCGGCTGGGGGGCCGGGGGCGGCTGACCGCAAACGAACGGCACCAGGGATAAACAGAAAATGAGGATCAGCAGGCAGAATAACGGGGATCGATATGGTCCGATACCTGGCAAAGAACTCATGGAATCCCTGTAAATGCACTATTGGGGCTCGTCAGAAAAGAACGTTGCGATAGAACGGAAGACTGGTCGTCCGGCGAAAGGGAAACTGTTATATGACGAAAGAACATTTCCGGACGCATGAGGAATGTCACCGTATATTCGACGCAGAACTGCCCGTATTGCCGGATGGCGAAGACCTTTCTCGAGAAACACGGTGTTCCCTATACTGCGATCGATGTTGGGACCGATCACGAGGCTGCAAAAAAGATGATCGAACTCTCCGGCCAACGGGGAGTACCGGTAATCACGGTCGATAACGAGGTTATCGTCGGGTTCGACACCGACCGGCTGAACGCACTCTTTGGCGAACCTTCCACGGGTGAAGCATTCGATGTCCTCATCGTCGGGGCAGGTCCGGCGGGGCTGACTGCCGCCGTATATTGCGCACGGAAGATGCTCAACACGCTGATCATCGGAGAGAATATCGGGGGGCAGGCGCTCGAGTCCTGGGCAATCGAGAACTACATGGGGTACCGCATGATCTCGGGAGAGGATCTGATGAACAAGTTCGACGAGCAGGTCCGCAACCTCGATGTCCGGTTCGAACTCGACCGGCTCACCGGCTTATCGCGGAAAGACGGCCTTTTCCTTGCTGAAACGATCTCGGAGAACACTATCAGGGCAAAGGCTGTCATCCTTGCCCAGGGGAACAAACCGAGGAAACTCGGGGTCCCCGACGAAGATAAATATCTCGGGCGTGGGCTTTCCGTCTGTGCCACCTGTGACGGGCCCCTGTACCGCGGCAAGAAAGTGGCGGTCGTCGGCGGAGGCAATTCCGCCCTGCAGACCGCGACCGAGATGAGCGATATCGCACAGTCCGTTGATCTCATTGTCAGGAGCAGCATCAGGTCCGATCCGGTCTATGTAGAGAAACTCAAGGAACGGAGCAATATCACCGTCCATGTCAATACCCGCATCTCTGCCCTCCACGGGGACAAGTTCCTTTCCGGGATCACCATCAGGGACGAGAACGGGATGGAGAAAGATCTCGCTCTCGATGGTGTCTTCATCGAGATCGGCTGGCTGCCGAACACCGACATGCTTGGCGGGTTTGTGGAACTGAACGGAAATAAGGAGATCGTGATCGATATCAACTGCCATACGAGCGTTGAGGGTGTTTTCGCGGCAGGGGATGTGACTTCGATCAAGGGGAAACAGATCATCATCGCTTCCGGTGAAGGGGCCAAGGCCGCGCTCGAGGCGCATGAATACCTGATGAAACTCTAGGGAACCCGGACTAAAAACGGGAACTCCGGTTCACCTGCAGCAGGAGTCTCTCTCCTTATCCTTTTTCCGGTACCCTTCGAGAAGGACGGTTGTGATATTCTTGACCGGCTTTCCGGTGTGCTGGCCGATATGGAATTCGCAGAACGGGCAGGAAGATATTACGATCTCCGCTCCCGTCTCTTCGATAGCCTGGTTTCTCTGGATCGCGAGCTCCTTTGCTTCGTCCGGGAGTCCCGATTTGACCCCGCCCCCCGAACCACAGCACCGGGCCGGCATCTCGACGAGATCGACGACCTGCCGGATGAGTTCCCGGGGCTGTTCCGTGATCCCCTGTCCCCTCATCAGGTGGCAGGGGTCGTGGTAGGTCGCCTTTACGGGAAGCCGGGCCGGGGGCTCGATCCCGTATTTCGTGAGCAGTTCGGAGATGTCCATTACCGCAAACGGGGTCCGGTAATCGTTCTTCAGGGTTGAACCACACCCGGCACACATCGTGACCACGGTATCTATGTTCCGGTGCCGGAACGTGTCGATATTCCGCCGCTTCAGGGTCTCGAGGAAATCGAGCTGGCCGGTCCGGATGAGGGGGGAACCGCAACAGACCTGTTCTTTGGGTATAATAACACGGATCCCGTTGCGCTTCAGCACCTCGATCGCATCACGTGCGGTCTGCGGCATCCGCATATTGTACAGGCACCCGACAAAAAAACCGACCGTGGCCCTCACGGGACCGGAAGGCTCAATAACCTCCCCGGCCTGCTCGAGGAATGTCGCCTCCGTGCGGGGGACGCTCCGGCCGGTCTCCCGGATGAGCGCAGCCACATCCTGGTGCCTGGGCAGGGTATACCCCTTCTTATTGGCAAGGGACCGCAGGCGTTCGATGGCCTTGTGGGGGATCTGGATATCTTTCGGGCAGATCTTCCAGCAGGCCTGGCAGGTCGTGCAGGTAAAGAGTCCATCGCGGACCGCATCGGTGACGCGGTCCCCGTGGTCCCGGGGATCGAGGGCAAGGCGCATCTCCTGCCGCATGGCTGTCGGCCCGAGAAATCTTGTCACATCGACGGCGGGGCAGACCGTTACGCAACAGAGGCACTCGATACAGTCTTTCAGCGGCTTCATCGCATCGATATCCGCTTTCTTCGGCATAACCAGTGAATCGCCCGGGCAGAGCGATGCGATCTCCCCGAGCGCCGGGACGAGGTCGACGGTGAGGTCTTTCTTCACCGGAAGCTTCAGTGGCTCGACGACCATTCCGTCCCGGGCCTCTTCCATACAGGCAAGGACCGGCTCGCCGTTGACCCTCACGGCGCAGCTGCCGCACTGGCCGGAGCCGCAGCAGTACCGGTACGAGAGCGTGGGATCTATCCCGTCATGGATGGCGTGGAGTGCGTGGAGGACACGGGCGCCATCGTTCACCGTAACGGTATAGGTCTCGATATGCGATCCCGCATCCTTCTCCGGATCGAACCTGCTCACCCGGACGGTGATCTCCTTCATGGTCCTGTCTCCCTCCGTTCGATCCCCTCGCGGGCTTTCGAAATGAACGTATGGCCGAATGGCGAATCCTGGGCGTTCCATCTCCGGGCGATATCCGTCCGGACGTGGGCACCCCGCGACTCCTGGCGGAGGAGTGCGCACCGGCAGATGAGCGAGGCTGAAAGGCACATGTTTTGGACCGTGCAGCACTCGACGAGGTTCTGCGGGGAATCGGCCCTGAGCGCTGCCCCTGAGAGACGGTTGATCGCCCCAAGCGCTGATTCGAGGCCCGTTTTTGTCCTGAAGATCCCGGCCCCGCTCCACATCACCAGCTGGAGCTCACGTTTCACCTGCGCCGGGGGCACGTCCCCCCGGTAAAAAGCGTCGAGCCGGTCCTGCTGGGTCCGGACCTGATCCCTGTCGACCGGTCCGGGCCGGGCGGGAGACCTCCCGGCCGCCTCCCCTGCCCGCTTCCCGAAGACCTGCGTATCGGCGAGGGCATTTCCCCCGAGCCGGTTTGCGCCGTGGACGCCGCCGGCCACCTCACCGCAGGCGAAGAGGCCGGGGAGTGTGGTCCTGCACTCCTCGCTGATCCGGAGCCCCCCCATAATATGGTGGGCTGTCGGGGCTACCTCCATCGGTCTCTCGCGGATATCGACACCGAACTTGAGGAACTGCTCCAGCATGACCGGGAGTTTCTCCTCGATCTGAGAGCGCGGGAGGTGGGTGACATCGAGAAATACCCCCCCGTGTTCCGTGCCCCTCCCGGCCATTATCTCGGTTGCGATGGCACGGGCGACCACGTCGCGGGTCGAAAGTTCCATGCGTTCGGGATCGTAGTCCTTCATGAACCGGTAACCGCCGGAGTTTTTCAGGACGCCCCCTTCGCCCCGGACAGCCTCGGTCACGAGCCGTCCCCGTGCATCGTAGGGAAACACAGCGCCCGTCGGATGAAACTGGACCATCTCCATATCGATCAGTTCAGCGCCCGCACGATACCCGAGTGCATACCCGTCACCCGTACCGCTGGAGGAATTGGTGGAGATATCGTAGACCCGGGTCCCGCCGCCGGTTGCAAGGACCGTGCTGTCGGCCCTGAGGATCACGAGATCCCCCTTCTCATCTAAGGCGATTGCCCCCGCGACCCGGTCTCCGTCCCGGAGGAGCTCGATGACCGAGACCTCCTGCAGGATTTCAGTGCTCGTCGAGTCCAGGCGTTCGATGAGCGTGGTCATCATCTCGTGGCCGGTCCGGTCACCCGCATAACAGGTGCGCGGGAACCGCTGCCCGCCAAACGGGCGCTGGGCGACGATCTCGTCTTCGGAGAAATCGAAAACCGCCCCCCAGCAGAGAAGGTCCCGGAACCGTCCGGGGGACTCGTCCACCAGGATCCGGACGAGATCCGGATTGTTCAGCCAGGCCCCGCCTTTCATCGTGTCCTCGAAGTGGAGCCCGCAGGAATCCTCTTCCCGGAGGACTGCGTTGTACCCGCCTTCTGCCATCGGGGTGCACCCTCCCTTCCCCGCGATGGTCTTCGAGACGAGCACCGTGTCGCCATGGCACGATGCCTCGATTGCTGCCCTCACTCCTGCCCCGCCGCTCCCGATCACGAGCGTATGGCAGTCCACGCCCTCACCTGCAAGCATCTTATTATTTTGTGGATCGTATAGTTACATAAATAGTCACAATCTGACCCGAGTGAGAGAGAAATGAGGTTTTTGATGAAGTTTGGCGGCACCTCGGTCGCCGATGCCCAGTGTATCAGTCGTGTCGTGGACATCCTCGAAGAGCACCGGAAGGCCGGAGACGAGATCGCGGTCGTTGTCTCGGCCCAGCGCGGGGTGACGGACCAGCTCATCGAGGTCGCCTCGGCCCTTCCGACCGCAAAGGATGACTCGGCTATCCTGCCGCTGATCCAGGCGCTTTCGAAGAGGCACATGACCACGCTCGAAGGGGCTGCACCCGAATCCATCGCGGAAATCGGCGCTGTCATCGAGGGCCACCTCATCGATCTCCAGAACATCCTGTTCGCGGTGTACAACCTGCGGGAGCTCACCCCCAGGTCGAAGGATTACATCATCTCGTTCGGCGAACGCCTCCTCGCCCCCATCGTGGGCGCGGCGCTTCGCCGGCGCGGAATCCCTTCCACCGTCATGGACGGATGCGAGGCCGGTATCCTTACGACCCCCCAGCACGGCGAGTCCACCTCCCTTCCGGAGAGTGACGACCGGATCAAGAAGAAGATCGGCCCCCTCCTTGGGAAGGAAGTCCCGGTGATCATGGGCTTCATGGGCTGCACCAGGGAAGGATCGCTCACGACGCTTGGCCGGAGCGGCTCGGACTACTCTGCATCGATCATCGGTGCAGGCATCGATGCAGACGAGATCTGGATCTGGACCGATGTCGACGGCATCATGACCTGCGACCCCCGGGTGATCAAGGACGCGCGGGTCATGCACTCCCTCTCCTACCTCGAAGTCATGGAGCTCTCCTACTTCGGGGCAAAGGTGATGCACCCCCGGTCCATCGAGCCCGCCATGCGGAAGAACATCCTCGTACGGGTCAAGAACACCTTCAATCCCGCACATCCGGGAACGGTCATTGTCCGGAACGGCCAGCGGGACCACCGGGTCGTCAAAGCGCTCACGTATATCGACAAGGTCGCGGCGATCAACATCAACGGGGCCCAGATGATCGGGAGACCGGGGGTTGCAAAAGCGATATTTACGATCCTCGCCGACCACGAAGTGAACGTGATGATGATCTCGCAGGGGTCATCGGAGGCAAACATATCCCTTATCGTCGACGAGGCCCACCTTTCAGCGGCGGTGACCGCACTCGGCGCCCTTACCCGGCAGGGAATAGTACGGGAAGTGACCGCGAACCGTGAAGTCTGCGCAGTCGCCGTGGTCGGCGCCGGTATGGCAGGAGCCCCGGGGACCGGGGGCCGGATTTTTACCGCGCTCGGGAAGTCGGGCGTGAACGTGATGATGATCTCGCAGGGCTCGTCGGAGGCGAACATCTCGTTTGTCGTAAGCCAGGCCGACGGCCCCCGTGCGGTCCGGGTGCTCCACGACGAGTTCCGGCTCTCGGAGGAGTGCGATGAGTAAGAAGGCGGACGCGTACGCGGCGGCAGGCGTTGATATCGATCTTGAGGCAACTGCCATCAAATCGCTGATCAAAAACCTTACGTACCGGCGTAAAGGGACCGGGAAGATGATGGGGTCGGTCGGCCACTTTGCCGGTCTTATCGATTTCGGGGACATGGCGCTCGCCCTGACAACCGACGGCGTGGGCACCAAGATGCTCGTCGCCGACCGGATGGGAGACTGGAGCACGGTCGGTATCGACTGCATAGCGATGAACGTCAACGATCTGTATGTTATGAACGTCGAGCCGGTCGCATTCGTCGATTATATCGCGACCGACCGGCTCTCGGT
>DATKMN010000071.1:0-19387 GCA_035541835.1 Methanoregula sp. | reverse complement strand
CCCTCTCTCCCCCAGTGGGGGAGGCAGCCCAAGGGGGCAAACCCCCTTGACCCTGTGAGAGGTCATCAGACCTCTAACAAGAGAAGGGAGGCATTCAGCCGAACTTTCGATCCCCATGTTCGATTGGATTTTCACCAGGTCGCGGAGTTCAATCCACGGCCATGCTCCACGGGGCGACGGGGCCGCAGCACCGGAGCTCAAGAAGAATCCGAAGGATTCTTTGCGGGGCGAGCCCCGACGAGGCGGCGAGCGCCCGTGGCCTCTTCGTTATCCAATACGGTTTCTCTAAAACCGAAAACTTTGGAACGTGTCCCTGCAGTGGGGGAGGTAAAAATCCATGGCTGAAGCGGCGGCATCTGGCACGCAGGATGCCAACCACATGGCCTGGCTCCGGCAGCTCCGGGTCGAGCTCCTCGCGGCGTGGGCGATCGCAAAGAAGGACATGCTCATCTACTACATCAAGCCCAACATCATCGTCTCGGGGATGCTCTTCCCCCTCTTCATGTTCCTCGCGTTCGCGGTCGGCCGGCCCGCCGGCCCCTCGGTGATGATCCCCGGCCTCATCGCAATCACCATCCTCTTCTCCGCCTCGTCCATCGAGCCCGTCTCGATCCCGATCGAGCGGCGGATGAAGACCTTCGACCGGCTCATCTCCGCCCCGGTCTCGCTCCACGCGGTCGTCTTCGGCGAGAGCCTCAGCGGGTTCCTGTACAGCACCGGCATCGCCGTCGTCCCGTTCCTTGCGGGGATCGTCATCTTCGCAACGCCGATCGAGAGCGTCCTCCCGCTTATCGTCGGCGTCCTCCTCACCTCGTTCTGTTTTGCCACGATGGGGACGCTCTTCGCCTCGTACCCGACCGAGAGCCCGGGCGACATCATGTCCATGCTCAACGTAATCCGGCTCCCGCTCATCTTCATCTCGGGCATCTTCATCCCGCTCAGCCAGATCCCCGGGATGGCCCGGTGGCTGACGTACTGCTCGCCCCTCACGTACGGGAACGACCTCATCGCGTCCGCGTACTCCGGGACAACGCAGTTCAGCCCTTTCGCGGATATCGGGATGCTCTTTGTTTTCATCCTGATCTTCCAGTTCGCGGCAAACCGGCTGTACAAGAAGTTCAACGAGTGAAGGAGCTCGCGGCGGAACTCCCCGGTTCCGCTGCGGTGTCAGTACGAGAAATTCTTCTTTTTCCCGATCGTGATAATCTCGATGATCAGGAGATCGTGGTGGATGAAAAACGTTGCACGGTACTCCCCGATCCGGAGCCGGTATCTCGGTGTGTTCTTCGGGCTGTCCCTGACTTTTACTACATCATGCCTCAGTTCAGGGTGCGAGGCGAAATGCTCAAGGGCAAGCTCGATATGGATCCGGTGATCCCGGGGAATTTTCGCCAGGTCTTTTGCTGCCCGGACCGACAGGACGATCTGATACAATCAGGTCACTTCTTCCGGGCCTTTATCGCTTTATCATCGCCGAGCTCTTTCATGACTTCCCGGAGCGGGCGGGTTCGGCCGGCCTTGATGTCCGCGATGCCTTCTTCCATCGCTTCGATCTCTTCCGAGGTCATCGGCTCGTCATCGTAGGCAGACTCGGCCAGGCGCCGGACCACGTCATCGTACGTCTCCCGGGGGTTCAGCTTCAGGTCGTCCAGGAGCGCCTTGGTATCTGTCCGCATCCGGACGGTCGTTACGTCTGCCATATACTTGTGTATATGCGCGTATACAATAATAAGGATATTCTCAGGAACATTTCAGAGATCCTCTCCGGAGCCCGGGCGACATCCTCTCTGTGCGAAAGCGGGGTCCGGCTCCCGCTCATCTTCGTCCCGCTCAGCCAGATCCCCGGGATTGCCCGGTGGCTGACGTACTGCCCGCCCCTCACGGACGGGAACGACCTCACCGGAGTCCGCGTACTCCGGGACCACACAGTTCACTCCGTTCGTGGACATCGGGATGCTGCTCATCTTCATCCTGATCTCCCGGTTTGCTGCAAACCGGCTGTACAAGAAGTTCAATGAGTGAAGCCCGGCACCGGGAGGCCATTTCCTTCCGTTCTGCCCTGCCGCCCGCCAAAGCCAAGCTTTTTATAACCTCCCTATAATGAACTGCTAGCGGATAAAAATCCGGAAAGGATCGTACATGATCTCCGTCCTGTATGTAGACGATGAGCCGTCGCTGCTGGAGGTCGCCCGGCTCTTTCTCGAGGCGAAGTGGGGTTTCTCGGTCGATACGATCACTTCGGCTACCGAGGCGCTTACTCTTCTGGAAGGGAAAAAATACGATGCGATCATCTCCGATTACCAGATGCCCGATATGGACGGCATCGAGTTCTTGAAACACGTCCGGTCGGGGGGCAGCTCCATCCCCTTCATCATCTTCACCGGCCGGGGGCGGGAGGAGATCGTCATCCAGGCCTTAAACGAGGGCGCTGACTTCTACCTCCAGAAAGGCGGGGAGCCGGTCTCACAGTTCGCCGAGCTCGCCCACAAGGTCCGGCAGGCGATCCGGGAGCGGCAGGCGCAGGCGAGCATCCGGGACCACGAGCAGCGCGAGGAGGACATCATCAACTTCCTGCCCGACGCGACCTTCGCCATCGACCGGTCCGGTAAAATCATCGCCTGGAACCGGGCGATCGAGGAGATGACCGGCGTGCCCGCGGCCGACATGCTCGGGAAGGGCGACTACGAGTACGCGCTCCCGTTCTACGGGAAGAGGCGCCCGATCCTCATCGACCTGATCTTCGAACCCGACGAGGTCATTTACGCAAAATATGCCCATATCATCCGGGAGCGGGACGTCCTGATCGCGGAGACGGACCTCCCACTCCCCCGCGGGAAGCCCGCCCTCCTGATGGGCAAGGCAAGCCCGCTCTACAACCGCCACGGCGAGATTATCGGCGCGATCGAGTCCATCCGGGACATCACCGCCATAAGAAAAGCCGAGGAGCGCCTCCGCGAGAGCGAGGGGCAGTTCGCCGCGTTCATGGACCACCTGCCCGTGACCGCGTTCATCAAGGACGACCGGTTCACCAACCTTTTTGTCAACCGGAGGATGGAGGAGCTCTTCGGGGCAAAGGAATGGATCGGGAAGACGGTCTTCGACCTCTTCCCGGAAAAAGCGGCCCGGCAGATGATCGAAGACGACCGCCTGACCCTGAAGGAAGGGTACCGGAAGAACATCGAACGCCTCACCGGCACGGACGGGCGCCGGAGGATCTTCGAGACCCACAAGTTCCGGATCGACCGCGGGGAAAAACCGCCGCTCATCGGCGGGTTTGCCATCGACATCACCGAGAAGAAGGAAGCTGAGGACGCGCTCTTCGAGAGCGAGAGCAGGTTCCGGGAACTCTCCGACCTCCTCCCCCAGATGGTCTACGAGGCCGACACCAATGGCAGGGTGACGTACGCGAACCATATTGCGTTCAGGCGGTTCGGGTACACCGAAGAAGACCTCCGGAAGGGCATCAGCATCCTGCAGGCATTTGTCCCGGCCGACCGGGAACGGGTGACGCAGGCGTTCCGCGCCCTCGTCGGCGGGACGGGCAGCACCCCGTCTGTCGAGGAGTACCACGCACTGCAGAAGGATGGCGGGACGTTCCCCGTCTCCATCTACTCTTCCCCTATCGTCAAGGACGGCCGGATCACCGGGATCCGCGGGATCATCGTCGACATCACCGAACGGAAGCGGGCGGAAGAGGCGATCCGCGGGAGCGAGGCGCAGCTCCGGGCAGTCCTCGAATCCACGGCCGACGGTATCCTGGCGGTGGACAAACAGGGTAAGGTACTCCACAGCAGCCGGCGGTTCGCGGAGATCTGGAAGATCCCTGCAGACGTCCTGGCATCGGGGGACGACCGGACCCTGCTCGGCTTCGTCCTTGACCAGCTGGCCGATCCCGGCGCGTTCCTTGCGAAGGTCGAGTCGCTCTACCAGTCGGATGCCGTGGACATGGACACGCTCTTCTTTAAGGACGGCCGGGTCGTGGAGCGGTATTCCTTCCCGATGATGATGGACGGCGAGCGTTTCGGCCGGGTCTGGTCCTTCCGCGATGTGACGAACCAGAAGCAGGTGGAGCAGGCGCTGCGGGAGAGCGAGGACCGGCTCAGCACGATCCTCAACGCGGCACAGGTCGGCTTCGTCCTCGTGGACGCAACGACCCACCGGATCCTGCAGGCAAACCCGAAGGCGCTCTCCCTCATCGGCGGGCAGGAATGCGACGTGACCGGCGCCGTCTGCCACCGGTTCATCTGCCAGGCAGAGGAAGGAAAGTGCCCGGTCACCGATCTCGGCCAGGCCGTCAACGCGTCCGAGCGGGTCCTCATCACGATGGACGGGGTGCGCATCCCTGTCATCAAGACCGTCGTCCGGGCACGGATCGGGGGAAAGGACGTCCTGGTGGAATCGTTCATCGACATCTCCGACCGGAAGCGGGCGGAGGAGGCCCTCACCCGGGCCAACACCAAGCTCGGCCTCCTTGCGACCGTCACCCGCCACGATATCCGGAACCAGCTCACCGCCCTCGAGGGGTTCCTTGAACTCGCCCTAGAAAGTACGAAGCCGGAGACGACGCCAACGTACATCGCAAAGGCGGTGGAGGTAGCCGGCGTGATCGACCGGCAGATCCGGTTCACGAAGGACTACCAGGCAATGGGCATGAAGGAACCGCTGTGGCAGCCGGTCGGGGCGCTCGCCCGGAAAGCAGAGGCCCAGTTCCCGCACCCCGGCGTCAGCGTTGACGAGGCGGTTTCCGGCCTCGAAGTGTACGCTGACCCGCTTTTCGAAAAAGTCCTGTACAACCTGGTCGACAACGCGCTCCGCCACGGCGGCCCTTCGATGAAGGCCATCCGGGTCTCGTACCGCCGGGACGATCCGGAGCTCTCCCTCATCTTCGAAGACGATGGCAGCGGTATTCCGGAGGACGAGAAGGAGCTCATCTTCGGGCGGGGGTACGGGAAAAATTCCGGCCTCGGCCTCTTCCTGATCCGCGAGATCCTCGCGATCACCGGCATGACCATTACCGAGAACGGGGTCCCGGGCAGGGGGGCCCGGTTCGAGATCCGGGTGCCGGAAGGGGCGTGGCGGTTTACCGGGACCGGATAATTTGTTCAGGCGGTTGATCGTAAAAGGACGTTCGTTTAAGGGTTCCGGGTTTTGAAGAACGCCTCCTGATTCCCGCCAAAAAATTATTCAGCGGGATTCATTTAGAAACCCGTATATCATAAGAAGCATTTTTATTTCATATGGATGAACCCCCCGTGTCGTGGTTTGAACAAGGGGTAACGCTCTTCGAACAGGCACGGTACGCGGAAGCGATAGCCGCGTTTGACAAGGCGATCGCGTTCAACGAGAACCCGAAGGAAGCGTGGTTCAACCGGGGGCTCTCCCACGCCCAGACGGGGAACTACCCGCTTGCCCTCCGGTCGTTCGAGAAGACCCTCCAGCTTGACCCTTCGCACGAGAACGCGAAGAAGGCCCGGGCCATGGTCTTTGGCCTGATGGGGACAACGGAGGAAGCGTACGCTGCGCAGCAGGAGGCACTAAAACCCGTCGCGGCTCCCCGCACGCCGACCGCGCCCCCGCCGCAGATGTTCCGGCCCAGGAAACGGGAGAAGGTCCGGAGCCCCGCGCTGGCCGCGCTGTTCAGCTTCTTCTTTCCCGGCTGGGGCCAGTGGTACGACGGGAACCGGTGGAACGGGCTGCATTTTTTTGCTGCCCTGGTCGTCCTCGGTGTTGCAGACCTCACCCTCAGCCTCCTCATGAACCATAATTTCCTGGTGCTCCTTGCGTTCCTGGTCCTCGGGCTCGCGATCTGGGTGTACGGCATGTACGACGCGTACGCGACCGCAGGCGGGATCAACCGGGGGGAAGTCCCGTTCGACCGCAAGAGCAGGTTCTTCTGGCTCCCGGTCCTCGCGATTATCGGCGCCGTGGTGCTCCTCGCGGTCCTCCTCGTCATCTTCTCGGTCGGCTCCATGATGTTCAGCATGAACCAGGCCGGGCTGCACGGGGCCGGCGGGAGTTCCATCGGCGGGGGTTCCCTTGCCGCGCAGGGCATTGCGAACACCAGGGTCGTCGCTGCAACCGCACAGCAGCCGGATGACTCGCACATCCTTGTCACCTATCAGGGTGGCCAGGACGCCGACAAGCTCGACCAGCTGATCGTCATGGTGACGGACAGCTCCGGAACGGTCCAGTCAAAGGTCCTGGGTCAGCCTTCGGGGACGACCCCACTGGCGGTTGGAAGTACGGCTACCCTTACGGGTACGTATTCCGGGAGGGACCACGTCATGGCCCTGGGAAAATTCTCCGACGGTTCGATGCAGACGGTTTTCGACGCGTACCTCTGAGACAGGGACCGTTTCCGGCGAATGGGACGGGCAGTCGCGCAAGCGGCCCGCAAAACCCGGCACGGATGCCGTCGGCTGCAAATGCCGGGCAATATGCGTGGTACGGTCCGGGTCCCGGTCCTGCTCCCCACTGCCCGGAGTGCCGGATAAAAACCACTGGTTTTTTTAGATGTCCGCACTGTACTTCTCCTTACCGGGTGGTGCGGTCGTGTCCTGGAAGCGGGTAGCCTTTTCAATAATCTTCGTGCTCATCTTCGTCCTGGCGGTCTTTTTTGCGGTGAGGAATGCTGCTCCTTTTCAGGAAACGGCGGCGCCTCCCCCCGAGATGACGCCTGCGCAGCAGGCAGCTGCCGAAGAGTTCGCCGCCCTCCCCGCGGCTACCGTCCGGACCGAAATCCCGACGACCGCTCCTACCCCGGCACCGCCGGGCCCGGCGCCCGGCCCGACGCCGCGCTTCTTCGGGAGCGTCAAGTACGGTGCCAACCGGTCGTCTGCCCTGAACGAGGAGCAGGCCTGGACCCTTGCCGCTGAGGCGTTCGGCAAGGCCGGGATCGCGGACATCCGGGCC
This sequence comes from Methanoregula sp., assembly GCA_035541835.1. Classification (GTDB taxonomy): domain Archaea; phylum Halobacteriota; class Methanomicrobia; order Methanomicrobiales; family Methanospirillaceae; genus Methanoregula. The sequence continues at coordinate 12,475 of DATKMN010000071.1, read as the reverse complement.
TCTGAGGTTATTTCCCTCGGGCAACGGGTCATCCATGACGCGGCCGGCGGCGAAGAGGTAGTCTGGAGTTTCCAGGTGAACCGGACCGCAGGCGGCACCGGCACCGGCGGGGTCGCCGTCATCGACGCGCACGACGGGCATGTCGTGTCGTTCGATCCGTACCCGTAAAATAAAGTGCCGGCCGGCAGGCACCGGCCCCGCGAAAACGATATATGCGCTTCTTTAAAAGAACGTACTGGTAAGGAACCCCCCCGGCAGGACCGGGACCGGGCCCCGGAGCGATTCATGAGAACCCGGCGCACCAGAACGATCCTTGTTGTGCTTGCCATCCTGCTCCTTGCCATTCCCGCCTCGGCGGGGGTGAGCATTCGGGCAAATGTCCCGAACCAGACCGTCCGGAACGATCTCTGGCAGACCTACGGCACGCACCGTCTCGGCATGCTCGACAACAATGTCAATGCGGGGAACGACATCATCGCGACCCTGCAGAAATACGGGTACGACACCACGGCGCTTTCGGCAGACGTGAACGTGATCGAACAGTCGCGGGCCCCGCTCTCTTCTGCGATCACCGCCCATGACGCTGCCACGATCATGCAGATCGATCAGCAGAACGCCGCGACCTGGACACAGTTCGCGCAGACGGTCCGGTCGCTCTTAAAGGACCAGGCGGCAGGCCTGCCGGGAGCGCCCTCTTCATGAAGCGGTACTACGTACTGGCCGCAGTCCTCCTCGTCGCCGCGATGCTCGCCCTTGCCGGGTGCACGCGGCACGGGGCCGGCGGGCCGGCGGCCGTCCCGTCCGGGCAGACGGCACCGGCTGCCGGATCCGCGGCAGTGACCCCCGCGGGAACACCTGCCGGAACCCCCGCTGCGAACGGCACGGTCGCCGCCCTCGTGGTGCAGTCCCCTGCAGCCAACACGACTGCGGTCTCCGGGGCGACCCTGGCAACCCCGGCACCCCTGTCCCCTGCCGACCTTGCCCGGATCGGCAGCGAGCTGAACACGGTCCAGTCCGTTCCCGAGGCCCCGCCATCCGGCCAGGACTAAACAGGCCGGGAACTTTTTCCCGGCATTGGCCGGATCGCGGGGCCGGTCACTTCCTTCCGGAAGCAAAACGGCTCCTGAAAAGTCCCGTCCCATGGCGAACTTCATATAGCTTGAGCAGGTGATTGCTCCGTGCCGTGTTCCCGCCCATCGCAGCCCTGCTGCCGCTGACGCCGCTTGCCATCTCTGACCAGCTCCTCCAGTACGGGATCTGGATCTACCTGATGGTCTTTGTCGTCATCATGCTCGCGTCGACCATTGTCGGCGGGCCGATCCCCGACAACACATTCCTCCTCCTCGCAGGGGCTGTCGCGATAGATAACCGGTTGTCGATGGAATGGCTGTTTATCGGGGCGGTTGTGGGCGGGTTTGCCGGGTACGAGATCAACTACTGGAGCGGGAGGTTCTTCGGCCTCGCCGTCTGCCGGGGGGCGTGCCCGCTCATCCTCCACGACAAAAACGTTACCTCGGCCCTCTCCCTCATGGACCGGTTCGGCCCGGTCTCGCTCGTCCTCAGCCGGTTCATGCCGGTCTTCAACCTCCCCTCGTTCATCGCCGGCGTGAACCGGATGGCGTACCGCAGGTACGTCGGGTTCAACCTCCTCAGCGCTGCAGTCTGGTCCGGTATTCTCCTCCTGCTCGGCTATTACGTGGGGAAGGTCTCGCTCGTCAGCGAGTACCTCGACTACCTCACCGATATCTTCATCGTTATCCTCGCTGCGACAATCCTCGTCGTCTTCTTCATGTTCGTCCGGGATTACCTGCGGGAGAGCGGGCGCCATCCTGTATGACCGGGCGGGGCGGTCAGCTTCCGGTTGGGGGCAGCCTGCCGGGACACAAACGGTTTTATCAAAGTAAGATATATATATCAATTACTTACTCCTCCCCCCTCGCTCAGTAATTCCCTGTGATCCCATGATATCGGTACTCTATGTCGACGATGAGATATTCCTGCTCGATGCGACCAAGAAGTACCTGGAACGGGGCGGAAAGTTCTCGGTCGACACGGCAACGAGCGCCCGGGAAGGGCTCGCGATGATCAAGGCCGGCCACTACAATGCCGTCGTCTCGGATTACCAGATGATAGGGATGGACGGCGTCCAGTTTTTGAAAGAGCTGCGGGCCGCAGGAAACACCGTCCCGTTCATCATCTTCACCGGCAAGGGACGCGAGGAAGTCGTCATCGAGGCCTACCGGGCGGGTGCCGATGCCTACCTCCAGAAAGGCGGGGACCCGAAGCCGATGTTCCTCGATCTCATGCACGCCATCGAGCAGTCGGTCAGCCGGCGGCGGATGGAGAACGACCTGAAAGTCCGGAACGCGCTCCTTGCGACCCAGCAGGAAGTATCCCCGGACGGGATCCTCGTGGTCGGGGAAGAAGGGAAGATCCTCTCGCACAATAACCGGTTTCTCTCGATGTGGAATGTCCCGCCGGAAAAGGCGGCAGCAGGAGAGGATACTGTTCTTCTCGACGGCATCCGCGGGATGGTCCCGAACCCGGATGAATTTTTTGAGAGGATCCGGTTCCTCTACGAACACCGCACGGAGACAAGCCATGACGAGATCCGGTTGATTGACGGGAGGACGTTCGACCGGTATTCTGCGCCGATGACCGGTTCCGATGGCAGGTACTATGGCAGGGTCTGGTATTTCCGGGACATAACAGAGAAGAAGCAGGCGGAAGCGGCGCTTCTTGAGGGAGCGGAACAGTACCGGACCCTCATCGAGAGCGCAAACGAGGCCATCTTCATCATCCAGGAAGGGGCGGTCGTGTACACGAACCCCCGGGGACTTGCCCTCACCGGTCTTTCGGCGGAGGAGATCGCGCATCACAGTTTCCTCGATTTCGTCCACCCCGAAGACCGGGCAGAAGCCATGGACCGGCACCGGAAGCGGCTCGCAAATGAGCCTCTCGATCCCCGGGCCCAGATGAGGCTCGTGGACCGGTCCGGCGGGGTCCACTGGATAGAGATCGATGCCGTCCTGATTGCCTGGAACAGGAAACCGGCGACCCTCAACTTTGCGACCGAGATAACAAAAAGGAAGGTCGCGGAGCAGGCGCTTCAGGAGAGCGAGACAAAATACCGGGAGATCTTCAACAACGTCAATGATGCCATCGAGATCCACGAAATAAACGCCGACGGGCTCCCCGGGAAGTACATCGAAGTCAACGACATTGCGTGCAGGATGCTCCAGTATACCCGCGAAGAGCTCCTGCAGAAGGGCCCCCTCGATATCGTGACCGGCTACCACAGCATACCGCTCGGGGAGCTGGGAAAAAGGTTCCTTGATGCCGGCCATGCCTTCTTCGCAACCGAACACCGGCGGAAAGACGGCACGATCCTCCCGGTCGAGGTCAACGCCCTCGTTGTCAGTATTGCCGGGAAACGAGCTGTAATAGCGGTAACCCGGGACATCACGGAACGGAAGAAGCAGGAACAGGCAATCCTGAAGAGCGAGGAGCGGTTCAGGTTCACGATCGATGCGACGAATGACGGCATCTGGGACTGGGACGTTCCCAGCGGGACAGCATTTTTCAGCCCGCGCTGGTACACCATGCTCGGGTATGTACCGGATGAGATGCCTGGTTCCTATGCCACCTGGAGATCCCTCATCCACCCGGATGATCTCGGTCTTACTGAGAAGGTAATCCAGGAGAATCTCAGGAAAAAGGGAGATGGCTATTCGGTTGAATTCCGGATGCGGACCAAGGACGGTGGGTGGAAATGGATACTCTCGCGCGGGAAAGTCGTCGGTAAGGACGTAAAAGGAAATCCTTCCAGGATCGTCGGGACCCACACCGATATCACGGCACACAAGCAGGCGGACCTGGCGCTGCGCCAGTCCCTTTCAGAGAAGGAGCTGTTGTTAAAGGAGATCCACCACCGGGTCAAGAACAACCTCCAGACCATCTCGAGCCTCCTGTACCTCCAGACTCTCTCAACGGAGAACCAACAGGAGGTCGCCGCCATCCGGGAGGCACGGGCACGGGTGACTTCCATGGGGCTCATCCACCAGAAACTCTACCAGTCCGCAGATATCGCGACAATCCCCTTCCTCGATTATGTCCAGAGCCTCATCGAGTTTCTGAAGGAATCTTACGGCGTGGACCCGGACCGGGTACGGATCGGGATCGAGGTGCAGCCGCCGGACCTGTCACTCGACATCGACACCGGCATTCCCTGCGGCCTCATCATCAGCGAACTTGTTACGAACGCGCTGAAATATGCGTTCCGGGGACGAGCCGGCGGGACGATCCGGATCCGGATCACCCGGGACGGGGAACAGTACATTCTTTCGGTCAGCGATGATGGCATCGGATTACCGGCAGATTTCGATCCGGCGAATGCCAGGACGCTCGGTTTGACCCTCGTCTCGGGGCTTGTCGGCCAGCTGGACGGGACGCTTGATATCGGAAAGGGCCCCGGGACTACCGTGAATATCCGGTTCTCCCCAAAACCGTTCGCATCACCGTACAGTAAGGAAGCGACGGATTTGCAAAAGACAGAAATCGCGCGCCGGCCAATGGGAAACTAACAGGGTATGCGGCTGATGGATCCATGAGCAGAAAGAAAATTCTCATCGTCGAAGATAACGCCATTGTCGCGCTTGAGACAAAACTGAGGCTGACTGGCCGGGGTTACATCATTACCGGCGTCACGGGGTCCGGGAGGGACGCCATCAACCTTGTTCGGGCGACCGGACCGGACCTTGTCCTCATGGACATCAACTTAAAAGGCGACATGGACGGGATCTCGGTCGTGGAGCAGATAGCTTCGTTTGCGACGGTGCCCGTGATCTACATTACCGCATATTCGACTCCGGAGACCCTCGCCCGGGCGATGAAGACTGGACCGGTCGCATACCTGGTCAAGCCCTTCCGGGAGCAGGAGCTGTACCGGAGCATCGAACAGGCGATCGGAGAGGGGGCAGGGGAGGAGGCACCGCCCGCACCATGAATGCGGGCGGGGCAGAAGAGGAGGAGCTACGGACGTGGCCAGCAAAATTCTGATCGTGGAAGACGAAGTCGTCATAGCAATGGAGATCGAATCCACTCTCGAGCAGATGGGATATGAAGTCGTCGGCCAGGCCACCCGTGGGGAGGATGCGATCGATCTTGCGTCCCGGGCCCGGCCTGACCTCATCCTCATGGACATCCGGCTCAAGGGGGAGATGGACGGGATCACTGCTGCGGAGAACATTTTCAGGCTCTATAAAATCCCCGTCGTCTTCCTCACCGCCCACTCTGATCCTTCCACTCTTGAACGTGCGATGAATGTCCAGCCGTACGGGTACCTCCTGAAACCGTTCCGGAAGAACGACCTCCACACCTCCATCGAGATCGCGCTCTACAAGCACCGGGCGCTCAGCGCCGAACAGGGCCTCCAGCGTGAACTCTTCAAACTCCACGTCATCGACCACGTGACCCAGTACGACATCTACAACAAGATCCTCGCCCTCTCCGGGTACCTCGAGCTCCTGCGCGAGGAGGTGCCGGCAGGCGGCGCGGCCGGGGACCACCTCGCGAAGATCCATGACCTCCTCCGGAGCATCGACCACCAGATCAAGTTCGAGGAGAGCTACCAGAAGCTCGGCAACCAGGGCCCGGAGTGGCACCGGGTCTCCGGCCTGGTGGACGAGGGCAGGCGCGCCGCCGTACCTCCGACAGTCACAGTCGATGACCAGACGGGAGCTCTCGGGATCCATGCCGATCCCCTCTTTGCACAGGTCTTCCCCCGCATCTTCGAGAACAGTGCAAAACACGGAGGCAGGGTCTCCATGATCCGGGTCTCGTTCCGAAAAGACGGTCCCGCTGGTCTTCTTGTCATCGAGGACGATGGCGTGGGGATCCCACAAGAGCAGAAGGATCACCTCTTCTCAAAGGACCTCCTCCGCACGAAAGGAAAAGGCCTCTTCCTCGTTGAAGAGATCCTCCGGATCAGCGGGATGACCATACGGGAGACGGGGGAAGAGGGCCGGGGGGCACGGTTCGAGATCGCGGTCCCCGGCGAACAGTACCGGCTGGGTGACGGGGAGGCAGCGCCATGAACCTTCAGCAGTTTGCAAAGAACCGGATCGTCCAGTCGCTCGTCCTTGTGCTCCTGATGGTCTCGTTTTTGTTTGCGGAACTGACCACGTACCTGGTCGCCGGCGAGCCAAACGTCATCCTGACGCAGCTCTTCTACATTCCCGTCATCCTCCTCTCAATAAAGCTCGCGCGGCGCGCGGTCGTCGCTTCGGTCGCTCTTGCGACCTCGTACCTCGTCCTCGTCCTGTTCATCGCAGGCACCGGGGTCAACGAACTCGCTGCTGCCGTTATGCAGTTCTACGTGTACATCAGCATCGGGATTGTCGTGGGTTCCCTCTCGGCACAGATGCAGGTCTCCGAATCGCGGTACCGGGAACTCTTCCGGCGCTCGGGAAATGCCGCATTCATTGCGGACTTCAGATCGGAAACGGTTGTAGAGACAAACCCGAAGTTCCGCGAGGACTTCTCTCTCTCCGGCGGGGAGACCCCCCGGGAGATCTTCAGCCGGGTTTTCCGGGACAAGGACACAGCTGCAGCCGTACGGGGCCTGATGGCAGGAGGGCACACGGTCCCGGACATGGACTTCCTGGTCCTGCACGAGGGCCGGCGCGAGGACTTCGTGCTGAGCGCCACCCCTCTCGATTCCGACGGCCTTACCCTGGTCACGCTTGCCGATGTCAGCCGTATACGGCGCGAGGACGAGCGTGCACTCGCAGAGAGCGAATCGAAGTACCGGGAGCTTGTCGAGCTTGCGCAGGAAGGCATCTGGGTCATCGACGCAAACGGGATCACCACGTACGTCAACCCCAAGATGCGGGAGATGCTCGGGTATACGGAACAGGGGATGCTCGGGCACTCGCTGTTCGGGTTCCTGGGAGAAAAGAGCTGGATCGCGGCGCAGGGGATGGGTGACGGGAACGCCCCCCGGGAGGAGCACGAGTTCGAGTTTGTCCGGCAGGACGGGACCCGTATCATCACCAGCCTGACCATCACTCCCTTTACTGACAACGACGGCAATTTTACCGGGGCGATCGCGCTCGTCACCGATATCACGGCAAGGAAGAAGGCCGAGTCGGCGCTCCGCGAGAGCGAGGAGCGGTTCCGGAGCATCTTCGAGAGCCAGATGACCGGTACGATCCTGATCGATGCCGGGACCCACGCGATCGTTGACGCGAACGAAAAGGCAGTCTCCCTCATCGGGCTTTCAAAAGACGAGATTGTCGGGAAAGTCTGCCACCAGTTTATCTGCCCGGCGGAGTGCGGCAAATGCCCGGTCACCGAACTTGGCCAGACCATCGACCAGTCCGAGCGCGTGCTCATCAATGGGAAGGGGGACCGGATCCCGATCATGAAGTTCGTCAAACGGCTGGAAATGGGGGGGAGGCAGTACCTGATCGAGACATTCACCGACATCACGGAGCTCAAGAAAAACGAGGAGCAGCTTAAGAGTTCGCTTGCCGAGAAGTCCGTCCTCCTCATGGAAGTCCACCACCGGGTCAAGAACAACCTCCAGATCATCTCCGGGCTCATCCGCCTCCAGTCCCGGTACATCGACAACGAGCAGGCACTCGAGGCCCTGCGGGAATGCGAGAACCGGGTCATCACGATGGCGCTCGTCCACGAGAGCCTGTACCAGTCGGGCAACCTCGCAAACATCAATGCCCGGCAGCACCTGACCCACCTGGTCAACAACCTCCTGATGTCGGAGGAGCAGGAACGGCAGATCCGGCTCGAGGCGGATATCGAAGACCTCCAGCTCGATCTGAACGCCGCGATTCCCTGCAGCCTCATCGTCAACGAACTCGTGACCAACTCCATGAAATACGCGTTCGCCGGACGCGAGACCGGGGCGATCCGGATCAGCCTGCACGAGGAGCCGGGGGGCATGCTCCGGCTCGGTGTCGGCGACGACGGGGTCGGCATGCCGGAAGGGATGGACCCGTCCATGTCAAAGAGCCTCGGGCTCAAGCTCGTGACCCGCCTGATAAAAGACCAGCTCAAGGGCACATTCGAGATCCTGCGGGAGAACGGCACCCTGTTCGTGATCCGGTTCCCGCGGGGCACGGAACCGGGCGGCAGGAAGGATCCGGGAGGTCTTTCGCATGCCGGATAAGAAGATCTTTATCGTGGAGGACGAGTCCATTGTCGCGATGACGCTCGAGGACACTCTCGGCCAGCTGGGGTACGAGGTGGCGGGGACTGCGTCGAACGGGAAGGACGCGATCGAGAAGATTGGCGAGACGCGCCCGGACCTGATCCTCATGGACATCCGGATCGAAGGCGAGATGGACGGGATCGAGACCGCCGAGAAGGTGACGGCGCTCTACAACATCCCGGTCGTGTACCTGACCGCCCATGCCGACGAGAAGACGCTCGAGCGGGCGATGACGACCCAGCCGCACGGGTATCTCTTAAAACCGTTCCGGACCCGGGAACTGTACTCTACCATCGAGATAGCCCTGTACAAGCACCGGCTCATCGCAAAGTCCCCCGGGGCAGCAGCCCCGGCCACTCCCCCGGCTGCAGCGCCCCGGGAGCGGAAGGATAAGCCCACGACGGTAACGCTTGAGCATGCGGTGCTGGACGCGATCGACCCTGCGGTCTTCGTGGTCAACCATGATCTGAAGATCGTGTACTTCAACCCCGCCTGTGAGGCGCTCTTCGCCCGGCTCGGTTTCCCGGGCCCGGTCATCGGCCGCCTTATCACGGATGCCGCACCTGCCTCCTTTGCCGGCTCTTCCCGGGAGTACGCGGGCATCTTCGGGACCGGCCGGCGCGGGCTCGCCCGGATCCCCTGCTCCCCCTCCGGGGAACAGCTCGTCTGCTCGCTTGCGAAGATCCCCCTCACCCAGGCAGGGACGGTGGCGTATGTCGCCGGTATCGTGCTGGACAGCACCCGGGAGGACCTGCTCGATGAGCGGGCGAAGGCGATGTGCTCAGGCTGCGAAGGGATACTCTCCCGGCTCGGCGAGATCACCGCGATCGCCTCGGGAAAGGAGGACCCGGAGATGAAGAAGATAGCCACCACCGTCAGCGAGATTGTGATCGCGATCGCGAAGCTCGACTCGCGGTCGCCTGAGCACGGGTAGAGGCATCCCGCCGGAAGCGCGGGCGGCCGATGACAACCCTTTTGGCGGATAACATGAACAGATCCCTTAACGCAGGAAGAATGGACTGAGGCGGACTTGTGACCGGAAGCAGGATACTTATCGTCGAGGATGAAGCCATCACCGCGATGGAACTGGAGGAGACCTTAAAACGGCGGGGGTACGACATTGCCGGGACGGCGTCGAGCGGCGCTGCGGCGATCCGTATCGCAAAGGAGTCCTGGCCCGACCTGATCCTGATGGACATCCGGATCGAGGGGAAGATCGACGGCATCGAGACCGCAAACCAGATCGGCCTCTTCCACGATATCCCGATCATCTTCCTCACCGCGTACTCGGATGATGCGACCCTCTCCCGGGCGATCCGGACGCGTTCCCACAGCTTCATGCTCAAGCCGTTCAACGAGAAGGAACTCTTCTCGAACATCGAGCTTGCCATCCGGAAGCACCGGGAGTACCAGAAGTCGGTGGCCTTCGAGCGCATCGCGGGGTCGATGTTCGACCTCATCCCCGAAGGGATTGTCGGGACAGACAGCGCCGGGGTCATCCACCGGGTCAACGCGACCGCGGAGAAGATGATCGGGAAGAAAAAAGACGAGCTCTTCGGAAAGCCGCTTCCCGATGCAGCCGGGTTCATCCCCGCCCACCGGGACCTCCTCGCAAAGGTGATTGGATCTGCCGGGACCACCGGTACAGACGCCGGCTCGCAGTCCTTCCTGGTGATGATCCGGGAGCCCGATACCGGGGAGAAGAGGACGCTCTCGGTCCGGATCGAACCCGCCCGGCTGCCGGGCGGGGCGATCAGCGAGATCATCTTCATCTTCTCGCCCGTTCCGGGTTGAGGGGCGGGAAGACAGAAAAATATGCTCTTGTAGAAATTCTCTTCCCCATTATTTTTTAGAATTCCCCATACCCCGACCCTTACCTATATATCTCCCCGGATCCTTTTCCCTAATAGTACGGAAACGGACTATTGAAATGACCAGCCTGCTGAAATTCGGGTCCCGGGAAGGACGGGAACGGAGCCTCCTTGCGCTCTACATCCTCCACTCGCTCTCGAAGAGCCCGAAGTCCGGCTACGATCTCATCGCCGAGATCAAGGAGAAGACCGGCGGGCTCTGGGTCCCGAGCAAGGGGACGCTCTACCCGGTCCTCCACCAGCTCGAAGACGAGCGCCTCATCTCGGTCGTAGCGACCGAAATGGCGACCGGCAGGCGGGCAAAAACCACGTACGCGGCTACCGGAAACGGAAAAGACGCGCTGGAGACGGTGAAGGAGCGGGGGCGGGAGGGGCATAAGAAAATGGCCTGCTGCCGGAACCTCCTCGTCGACATCTTCGGCGGGAAAAAAGCCGGCGCACACGGCCTTCTGTTCGATATCCATACGGCGCTCGAACAGCTCCCTCCCGGGAGCGACGATGAAGCCGCGCGAATACTCGGACAGTGCCTTATCGATTTGAAGAGGATTGCATCAGAATGACCGTCGCAATACACGTTGACCACCTGACCAGGAAATTCAACGACCTGGTCGCGGTGGATGACATCTCGTTTGACATAGGCCAGGGAGAGATCTTCGGCCTGCTCGGCCCGAACGGCGCCGGGAAGACCACCACGCTTGCCATGCTCTCGACCATGCTGAAGCCGAGCTCCGGCTCGGCCACGGTCGACGGGAGGGACATCGAACGGGACGAGGACGGGGTGAGAAAGTCCATCGGGATCGTCTTCCAGGACCAGAGCCTCGACGAGGAGCTCACCGCGTGGGAGAACATGGACTTCCACGGCAGGCTGTACCGGATCCCGGGCGAGATACGCCGGGCACGGATCGCCGAGCTCCTCAGGCTCGTGGAACTCGGGGACCGGAAAGACGACATCGTCAAGACCTTCTCGGGCGGGATGCGCAGGAGGCTCGAGATCGCACGGGGCCTCCTCCACCACCCGTCCGTCCTCTTCCTCGACGAGCCCACCCTCGGGCTCGACCCCCAGACCCGGAACCACCTCTGGCAGTACATCGCGACGCTTGCGAAGGAGAAGGGGATCACCATCATCCTCACCACCCACTACATGGAGGAGGCAGACCGGCTCTGCAACCGGATCGCGATCATCGACCGCGGGAGGATCATCGCGCTCGATACGCCGGAGAAACTCAAGGACGGGATCGGCGGGGACGTCGTCACCATCTCGTCCCCGGACCCGGCCGCGATCGCGGCGGCGCTCAAGGAGCCGTGGATCTCCCGGGTCGAGCAGCACGACGGGCAGGTCGCGATCACCCTCCAGAACGCCGAACAGCACCTGAGCGGGATCGTCGGGCTCCTGATCGGGAAAGGGATCAGGATCGAATCGATCGCGATTCACAAGCCGACGCTCGAAGACGTGTTCCTCCTGTTCACCGGCAAGACCATCCGGGAAGAAGAGGCGGACGGGAAGGCGAACATGCGGATGTACCAGAGAATGATGAGGCACTGACCATGGATATCATCTACACCATCTGGCTCCGGAGCATGAAGCGGTACATCCGGTCGAAGAGCCGGATCATCGGGAGCATCAGCATGCCGCTCTTCTTCCTCCTCTTCCTCGGCTTCGGCCTCAACAACGTCGTGCAGATCCCCGGGATGGGCGGGAACTACATCGCCTTTTTGATCCCCGGCATGGTCGCGATGAGCGTCCTCTTCACCTCGGTCTTCTCGGGGATCCAGATCATCTGGGACAAGCAGTTCGGGTTCTTGAAAGAGACGCTCGTCGCCCCCGTCTCCCGGCTCGAGATCATGCTCGGCCAGACGGCCGGGGGTGCGACGACCGCCTTTGTCCAGGGCGTGATCATCCTCCTCCTCTCGTTCCTGGTCGGGATGAAGAGCGGGAGCATCGCGGGGTTCTTCATCGCGTTTCTGTTCATGGCACTGATCGGCATCGCATTCACCGCGTTCGGGATCGCGATCGCCTCGAAGATGGAGGACATGACCGGCTTCCAGCTCATCATGAACTTCGTGGTCTTCCCGATCTTCGGCCTCTCGGGGGCGCTCTTCCCGATCAGCAGCCTCCCGTCCTTCATCGCCCCCATCACCCTGTTCGACCCGCTGACCTACGGTGTCGAGGGGATCCGGTACGGGCTCACCGGCGCGTCGCAGGTCAGCCCGGTCCTCAGCCTCGCGGTGCTCGGCGGGTTCACGGTCGCGATGACCGTGCTCGGGGCATACTTCTTCCGGACGATCAGGACGTAAGGTTTTTTGGGGAAAATCCCCAAAGAATCGTCTCCTTTTTGAATATTCACGAGGATTCCCCGCCTCAGGGCCTCTCCGA